>NZ_JBFAGV010000003.1:0-320602 GCF_040653855.1 Streptomyces sp. NPDC050856
TTCTGGGACGTCCCGCCGGTGGACCGGAAGCGGCGCCGCCGCCGGACGCCCCGGCGGCGCGGGAAGAGCACGGGAATGACATGCCTCACGCCGGTCGGCGGGTCGCCGCGCGAGAAGAGGTTAAAATCGCAGCTGACCAGCGAGGACGGGGCGCCTCGAAGGTCCGGCTCCGAGGCACGTCATGCGGGCGGCGTACCGTATGGCCCCGGAAGCAGGTACCGTTGAAGCCCTACGGGCCGGTCTCTCCACCGAGAGTCCGTTCCGAACCATGAACGCGTGTCAAGACTCTGGGGCCGCCGAGCCCCATCACCGAGGGGGTCGAGCCATGGGGCGCGGCCGGGCCAAGGCCAAGCAGACGAAGGTCGCCCGCCAGCTGAAGTACAACAGCGGTGGGACGGACCTCTCACGCCTGGCCAGCGAGCTGGGCGCATCGACTTCGAGTCAGCCTCCGAACGGGGAACCGTTCGAGGACGACGACGAGGAAGACGACCCGTACGCCCGCTACGCGGAGCTGTACAACGACGATGACGACGAGGACGACCAGTCCGGTCCGTCGTCTCAGCGTCGCGGCGCTTGACGCCTGTATTTCTCAGACCCGGTCCGGGGCCCAGCCCCGGACCGGGTTCTGTGCTGTTCAGCTCGCGTAGTCACCGGTGAGCTCGGCGCCGGTGGAACGGTCGCCGCGCTCGGTGATCTCACCGGCGACCCAGGCGTCGACGCCCCGGTCCGCCAGTGTGGCCAGCGCCACATCGACCGAGTCGGCGGGCACGACGGCCATCATGCCGACGCCCATGTTCAGGGTCTTCTCCAGCTCCAGGCGCTCCACCCGGCCGGCCTCGCCGACCAGGTCGAAGATCGCGCCCGGCGCCCAGGCCGAACGGTCGACCGTCGCGTGCAGGTGGTCGGGGATGACCCGGGCCAGGTTCGCGGCCAGGCCGCCGCCGGTGATGTGGCTGAACGCGTGCACCTCGGTGGTCCGGGTGAGCGCCAGACAGTCCAGCGAGTAGATCCTGGTGGGCTCCAGCAGCTCCTCGCCGAGCGTCCGGCCGAGCTCCTCGACCCGCTGCTCCAGCCGCATGCCCGCCCGGTCGAACAGCACGTGCCGGACCAGCGAGTACCCGTTGGAGTGAAGGCCGGACGACGCCATGGCGACGACCACGTCACCCGTACGGATGCGATCGGCGCCCAGCAGCCGGTCCGCCTCGACCACACCGGTACCGGCGCCCGCCACGTCGAAGTCGTCGGGGCCCAGCAGGCCGGGGTGCTCGGCGGTCTCGCCGCCGACCAGGGCGCAGCCGGCCAGGACACAGCCCTCGGCGATGCCCTTGACGATCCCCGCGACCCGCTCGGGGTGGACCTTGCCGACACAGATGTAGTCGGTCATGAACAGCGGCTCCGCGCCGCAGACGACGATGTCGTCCATGACCATCGCGACCAGGTCGTGGCCGATGGTGTCGTACACGCCCAGCCGGCGGGCGATGTCGACCTTCGTACCGACGCCGTCGGTGGCGGAGGCGAGCAGCGGGCGCTCGTAGCGCTTGAGGGCGGAGGCGTCGAAGAGGCCGGCGAAACCGCCGAGGCCGCCGAGGACCTCGGGTCGCTGGGTCTTCCTCACCCACTCCTTCATCAGCTCGACGGCGCGGTCGCCCGCTTCGATGTCGACGCCCGCGGCTGCGTAGCTGGCACCGGTGGTCTCAGTCTCAGACATGACTGTGAGAACTTTCGTGTCGTACTGCAGGGATTGCGGGGTCCTACGGGCGGCGGAGCGCGTCGGCCGCCGCCGTGGCGGCCGGGCCCGCGGCCAGCTCGGTCTCCAGCAGCTGCTTGCCGAGCAGCTCGGGATCGGGAAGCTCCATCGGGTACTCGCCGTCGAAGCAGGCACGGCACAGCTTCGGCTTGTCGATGGTCGTGGCCTCGATCATGCCGTCGAGCGAGATGTACGAGAGGGAGTCGGCGCCGAGCGACTTGCCGATCTCCTCGACCGACATGCCATTGGCTATCAGCTCGGCCCGGGTGGCGAAGTCGATGCCGAAGAAGCACGGCCACTTCACCGGCGGGGACGAGATCCGGATGTGGACCTCGGCGGCACCGGCCTCGCGGAGCATCCGGACGAGTGCGCGCTGGGTGTTGCCGCGGACGATCGAGTCGTCCACTACCACCAGGCGCTTGCCCTTGATGACTTCCTTCAGGGGATTGAGCTTCAGCCGGATACCGAGCTGGCGGATGGTCTGGGACGGCTGGATGAAGGTCCGGCCGACGTAGGCGTTCTTGACCAGGCCGGCACCGAACGGAATGCCGCTGGCCTCCGCGTAACCGATCGCGGCGGGGGTGCCGGACTCCGGGGTCGCTATGACCAGGTCGGCGTCGACCGGGGCTTCCTTGGCCAGCTTCCGGCCCATCTCCACCCGGGAGAGGTACACGTTCCGGCCGGCGATGTCCGTGTCGGGACGGGCCAGGTACACGTACTCGAAGACACAGCCCTTGGGCTTCGCTTCCGCGAATCGCGAGGTACGGATGCCGTTCTCGTCGATCGCGATGAGCTCGCCCGGCTCGACCTCGCGGACGTAGGCCGCGCCGCAGATGTCCAGGGCGGCGGACTCGGACGCGACCACCCAGCCGCGCTCCAGGCGGCCGAGGACCAGCGGGCGGATGCCCTGCGGGTCACGGGCGGCGTAGAGGGTGTGCTCGTCCATGAAGACCAGCGAGAAGGCGCCCTTGACGACCGGGAGGATCCGCGCGGCGGCCTGCTCGACGGTCAGCGGCTTGCCGTCCTCGTCGGCCTGGCCGGCGAGCAGCGCGGTGACCAGGTCGGTGTCGTTGGTGGCGGCCACCTGCGTGGCCCGGCCGTTCTCCTTGGGGAGACCGGCGACCATCCCGGCGAGCTCCGCCGTGTTGACCAGGTTGCCGTTGTGGCCGAGCGCGATGGAACCGCCGGCGGTGGCCCGGAACGTGGGCTGCGCGTTCTCCCACACCGAGGCACCGGTGGTCGAGTAGCGGGCGTGACCGACCGCGATGTGACCCCGGAGCGAACCGAGGGAGGTTTCGTCGAAGACCTGGGAGACCAGGCCCATGTCCTTGAAGACGAGGATCTGGGAGCCGTTGCTGACCGCGATTCCCGCGGATTCCTGGCCCCGATGCTGGAGGGCGTAGAGCCCGAAGTACGTGAGCTTTGCGACCTCTTCACCCGGGGCCCAGACACCGAAGACGCCACAAGCGTCCTGGGGGCCTTTCTCTCCGGGAAGCAGATCGTGATTGAGTCGACCGTCACCACGTGGCACGCCACCGAGTGTAGGCGAGATCGACCACTGGTCCGAATTGGGGACGGGGCGGTGAGCGGGCCGCGGAGCGGCCCGTTCCGGGTGCACCCCGCTGACCTGCGACCTTTGGGCGGGGACGGGGTGCGCGGGGTGTGACGGAGCTCGCAGCGGGCCCGGCGTCACGGGCCGGTCGGCGGCCGGTCGGCGGCCGGTCGGCGACCGGTCGGCGACCCGCTCAGCGGCCGGTCCCCGCCGCGGGCCCTCCGGTGCCGGGCCCGGCACCGGCCGCCCCGGCCTCGGCCGCGAAGCCGGTGCCGTTCGGGGCGGTCAGGGTCAGCGTCCGGTGTTCGATCCGGTACGACACCGTGCCCTTCACCGTCTTGAGCAGGGCGGTCTCCAGCCCCATCGCCGGGCCCGTGCAGAGCTTCCGGGTGGTGGCGACCCGGCCGAAGGTGAGCTCGGAGCCCTCCGTGCGCACGGTGGAGGTGAAGTTGTTGCACCCGAGGTTGCCGCGCACCGAACCGTCCTTGCCGAACACGAGGTGTGCCCTGCCCTCGGTACCGGCCGGCACGGAGGTGGTGGTGGTCCCGGAGGTGAGCGAGCCGACCGTCCAGGTGGTGCCGACGAGCGGCGCGGGCGGCTGCTCGCTCAGCGCGATGGTGTCCCCGCCGGCAGAGGTGAGCGTGAGCGAGCCGTCCGCCAGCCGGGCCTTCAACTTCCCGGTGAAGGCGGTCTTCAGCGCGTTCTCGAAGTTCTGCACCGGCTCGCCGCAGACCATCTGGGTCGACGTGGCGCGGCCGACCGTGACGGTGTCCCCCGCGACGGACGCCTTGGCGCTGAAGTGGTTGCAGCCGAAGCTGCCCTTGGCCTGCCCCTTGGAGTCGAGCAGGACGTGCGCGCCCGCCGGGGCGGCGCTCCTCCTGCCGTCCACCGTGACGCTGTCGAAGGACCAGTGGACCCCGGTGACGGCCACATCGGTGGCCACGGAGGTGCTCCCGTCGCCCGTGCCGGAACCGGGTTCGGTGCCGCACCCGGACAGGACGAGGAGCGTGGCCAGGGCTGCGGCGGCGGTGAGGTGCTGCTTCGGCGTGGTGTGCATGCCGGTGGGACGAGCCGGTCCGCCGGGCGGTTCCCTCACCGGGCCGGCCGGGTGACCGGCCCCCCGCGCGCCCGGGCGGCCGGCGCGGCCCGTGCCGGGCCCAGGACCGGCGAGGCCCGGGCGGCCGGCGCGGGTCCCGGCTCAGCCCAGGACCGGCAGCACGCCCGACAGGTCGGCGCGCTCGCCACTGGCGTGGACCTGGGCCGCCGCCAGGGCCGCCGCCCAGGTCGTACGTCCGGTGGCGAGGCGGATCCAGGTGAGCGGGTCCGTCTCGACCACGTTGGGCGGCGTGCCCCGGGTGTGGCGCGGGCCCGCCACGCACTGCACGACCGCGTACGGCGGGACGCGCACCTCCACCGAGCCGCCGGGGGCCTTCACCGCGAGGGCGTCGGCGAGCAGCCGGGCGCAGGCGGCCAGTGCCTGGCGCTCGTAGGGGACGCCCAGCCCGGTCGCGTCGTTCAGGTCGTCGGTGTGGACGATCAGTTCGACGGTCCGGGTCACCAGGAAGTCCCCGAGCCGCATGGTCCCGAACCGGGTGGGCACCAGGCGCTCGTCGGGGGCGCCGGGCAGGGCGGCGGCGATCCCCGCCTCGGTGCGGGCGTACAGCTCGGCGGGGTCGGCGCTCGCGGCGACGGCCCTGGTGTCCTCGTCGACCCGCTCGGCGGCGGTCACGGTGGCGAACGGCCAGTCCAGCAGGGCCAGCTCGGGCTTGGCCCGCTGGGGCTCCGGCTCGCCCAGGTGCCGCACGAGGCCGTCCAGCGCCATGGTCAGGTGCGCGGCCAGTTCACGGACCGTCCAGTCGCCCAGCCGGGTGGGCGAGGCGAACTGCTCGGGTGTGAGGGTGAGGACCCCCGCCCGTACGTGGTCGAACTGGGCGAGCACGGCGGCGCGGATCCTGGCGGAGTCGTAACCGCGGGTGCGCTTCCTGGCCGGTGGCATGGAACCGAGCCTAGTGCCGGGCCCGGCCGCCAGGAGGCCCGGCCCCGGAGCCCGGGCCCACGGAGCCCCGGGTGGGACGAACGGCGCTCCCCGGCCCGCGTACCGGGTCCCGGGCGCGCCACGGCCGAAGGCCCCCGCCCGGCGGAGCCGGGCGGGGGCCTTCGGCAGCCGGAGCTCAGACGAGCAGGCCCGGGATGGTCGCCTCGTGCGCCTCGCGCAGCTCGCCCAGCGCGATGGCGAACTCGCCCTGTACGTCGATCTCGTCACCGTCCACGACACCGATCCGCGTCGCCGGCAGCCCGCGCGCACCGCACATGTCGGTGAAGCGGAGCTCCTCGCTGCGCGGGACGGACACGACCGCGCGGCCGGCCGACTCGCTGAACAGGAAGGTGAAGGCGTCGAGCGACTCCGGGACGATCAGCCGCGCGCCGTGTCCGCCCCGCAGGCAGGACTCGACGACCGCCTGGATCAGACCGCCGTCCGACAGGTCGTGCGCCGCGTCGATCATCCCGTCGCGGGAAGCGGCGATCAGGATCTCGCCGAGCAGCTTCTCCCGGTCCAGGTCCACCGCGGGCGGCAGGCCGCCGAGGTGGTTGTGGACGACCTCGGACCAGGCCGAGCCGCCGAACTCCTCACGGGTGTCACCCAGCAGGTAGAGGAGCTGGCCCTCCTGCGCGAACGCGATCGGCGTACGGCGGTTGACGTCGTCGATCACACCGAGCACGGCCACCACCGGCGTCGGGTGGATGGCGACATCACCGGTCTGGTTGTACAGCGACACATTGCCGCCGGTCACCGGGGTACCGAGCGCCAGGCAGCCGTCCGCCAGGCCGCGCGTGGCCTCGGCGAACTGCCACATCACGGCGGGGTCCTCGGGCGAGCCGAAGTTCAGGCAGTTGGAGATCGCCAGCGGCTTGGCGCCGGAGGCGGCCACGTTCCGGTACGACTCCGCCAGCGCGAGCTGCGCGCCCGCGTACGGGTCGAGCTTGGCGTACCGGCCGTTGCCGTCCGTCGCCATGGCCACGCCGAGGTTGGTCTCCTCGTCGATCCGGATCATCCCGGAGTCCTCGGGCTGGGCGAGGACGGTGTTGCCCTGTACGAACCGGTCGTACTGGTCGGTGATCCAGGACTTGGACGCCTGGTTCGGGTGGGCGACCAGCTTCAGCACCTGCTCGCGCAGCTCGGCGGAGGTCCCCGGGCGCGGCAGCCGCCCCGCGTCGTCGGCCTGGAGGGCGTCCTGCCACTCGGGGCGCTCGAACGGCCGGTGGTAGACCGGGCCCTCGTGCGCGACGGTGCGCGGCGGCACGTCCACGATCTGCTCGCCGTGCCAGAAGATCTCCAGCCGCTCGCCGTCGGTCACCTCACCGATCACGGTGGCGATGACGTCCCACTTCTCGCAGATCTCCAGGAACCGGCCGACCTTGCCCGGCTCCACGATCGCGCACATGCGCTCCTGCGACTCGCTCATGAGGATCTCCTCGGGCGAGAGGGAGGAGTCACGCAGCGGCACGGTGTCCAGCTCGACCCGCATGCCACCGGTACCGGCGGACGCCAGCTCGCTGGTCGCACAGGACAGGCCGGCGCCACCGAGGTCCTGGATGCCCGCGACGAGGTCCTCGCGGAAGATCTCCAGGGTGCACTCGATGAGGAGCTTCTCCTGGAACGGGTCACCGACCTGCACGGCGGGCCGCTTCGTCGGCTTGGTGTCGTCGAAGGTCTCCGAGGCGAGGACCGAGACGCCGCCGATGCCGTCGCCACCGGTCCTGGCGCCGTAGAGGATGACCTTGTTGCCGGGGCCCGAGGCCTTCGCGAGGTGGATGTCCTCGTGCCTCATCACACCGATGCAGCCGGCGTTGACCAGCGGGTTGCCCTGGTAGCAGGAGTCGAAGACGACCTCGCCGCCGATGTTCGGCAGGCCCAGGCAGTTGCCGTAGCCGCCGATGCCGGCGACGACGCCCGGCAGGACCCGCTTGGTGTCGGGGTGGTCGGCGGCGCCGAACCGCAGCGGGTCGACCACCGCGACCGGGCGGGCGCCCATGGCGAGGATGTCGCGGACGATGCCGCCCACGCCGGTGGCCGCGCCCTGGTACGGCTCGATGTAGCTCGGGTGGTTGTGCGACTCGACCTTGAAGGTCACCGCGTAACCCTGGCCGACGTCCACGACGCCGGCGTTCTCTCCGATGCCGACGAGCATCGCGTCGTTCTCGGGGACCTTCTCGCCGAACTGCTTCAGGTGGACCTTGCTGCTCTTGTACGAGCAGTGCTCGGACCACATGACGGAGTACATGGCGAGTTCGGCACCGGTCGGGCGCCGGCCCAGGATCTCCCGGATGCGCTCGTACTCGTCCTGCTTGAGGCCGAGCTCGGCCCACGGCTGCGCGACGTCGGGCGTCTCGCCCGCGTGCTTGACGGTGTCCAGAGTCATCAGACGTTGACCAGCTTCTTCAGGATCGAGGTGAAGAACCCGAGGCCGTCGGTGCGGCCCGTGCCGACCAGCGGATCCACGGCGTGCTCGGGGTGCGGCATCAGGCCGACGACGTTCCCGGCGGCGTTGGTGATGCCGGCGATGTCCCGCAGCGAGCCGTTCGGGTTGACGTCCAGGTACCGGAAGACGACCCGCCCCTCGGCCTCCAGCTCGTCCAGCACCCGCTCCTCGGCGACGTACCGGCCGTCCATGTTCTTCAGCGGTACGGAGATCTCCTGGCCCGCCTGGTAGTCGGCGGTCCAGGCGGTGCGGGCGTTCTCCACCCGCAGCCGCTGGTCGCGGCAGATGAAGTGCAGGTGGTCGTTCTGGAGCATGGCGCCGGGCAGCAGGTGGGCCTCCGTGAGGATCTGGAAGCCGTTGCAGATGCCCAGGACCGGCATACCGGCCTTCGCCTGCTCGACGATCGTCCCCATCACGGGCGAGAACCGGGAAATGGCCCCCGCGCGCAGGTAGTCGCCGTACGAGAAACCGCCGGCGAGGACGACCGCGTCGACCTGCTTGAGGTCCTTGTCGCGGTGCCACAGCTCGACCGGCTCCGCGCCGGCGAGCCGGACGGCGCGCAGCGCGTCCCGGTCGTCCAGCGTGCCGGGGAAGGTGACGACTCCGATGCGGGCAGTCACTGGGACTCCTCCACCTTTACGACGAAGTCCTCGATGACGGTGTTGGCAAGGAACGTCTCGGCCATCTCGTGAATGCGAGCGAGGGCGGCGTCATCGACCGGCCCCTCCACATCCAGCTCGAAGCGCTTCCCCTGACGGACGTCCGCGATCCCCTCGAAACCGAGGCGGGGCAGTGCGCGCTGCACCGCCTGTCCCTGCGGGTCGAGGATCTCCGGCTTGAGCATGACGTCGACTACGACGCGTGCCACTGGCACTCCCGGTGGTGTGTTGCGTGGGCGGTTCCCTCAGCGTACCTGTCTCCAAATTCTACGCGGGTAGACATCTGTAGAACCCTCCAAAACGGTCCAGGAAAATTCCGGAAAAGAATGCCCGTCGCCATTGCGCGGGACACGCGCATGCAATTGGCTGGGCTTCCCGATGTGGCGCACTCCGCTGTACAAAGGAATACAGCAGGGAGCGGCATTTCCCCTCAACAGCCATAAAGCCGGTACCGCCGCACGTCAGCCCGGAACCGGGCGCTGATCCACCGGCGGCGGACCGCACGAAAGGACCGATATCCGTGGCGCAGCGCGTAGTGGTCTCGCTCTTCGACGACATCGACGGAGGAGAAGCGGCGGAAACGGTCATGTTCGGCCTGGACGGGAAGACGTACGAGATCGACCTCAATCCCGCCAACGCCAAGAAACTGCGCAAGGCCCTCGCCCCGTACGTGGCGGCCGGCCGGAAGCGGACCGGCGCGGAGCGGTCGCGCCGGCCGTACCGCCACACCTCGATCGCCCCCGACCCGGCGGCCGTCCGCGCCTGGGCGCAGTCCAACAAGCTGGACGTCCCGGCCAGGGGAAGGATCCCGCAGCGCATCTACGACGCGTTCCGGGAGGCGAGCTGACCACCGCACGCCCGGGCCCCGGTCGCCGAGTTGCGCGACACCCCCGGTGATCCGCTAGAGTCTGGATCACGCCGAGGGGCGAGGCCGCGAGGCCCCACCTCACGGAGCGTGCGGGTGTAGTTCAGTAGTAGAACATCCCCCTTCCAGGGGGAAGGCGCAGTGTGCGATCCCTGTCACCCGCTCTACATCACTTACCGACCCCCTTCGGGGGTTTCCCCGCTCCCGACGGAGTCGAGAGCCAGGGGAAGGATCAGGTACAGTGGTGTTCGCACCGCCCGGTGAGAGCCGGTCGGGAGCAATGCGGACGTGGCTCAGTTGGTAGAGCATCACCTTGCCAAGGTGAGGGTCGCGAGTTCGAATCTCGTCGTCCGCTCAGAGAACGAAGGCCCCGGTCATCACGACCGGGGCCTTCGTCGTGTCCGGGCACTCCGGATTCCTCCACTCAGTCCGGTCAGTCCGGTCAGTCCGGTCAGTCCCGTCTGTCCGGTCCCAGTCCGGTCGGTCGGGCCGAAGACCGGTGGACCGCGATGACATATGTCATGAGGGGTTGTGACACCGCGCACTGCTCCCGGCTCCGGGGCGGCGAAAACCTGGTGTCATGACCAGAGATGAGCACGCGTCCGACGGCGCGGCGGACCAGGTGATCCAGGCCGATGCCGTCCGGCGCGCCTACGCCGGGGGCTTCGAGGCCGTGAGCGGGGTCAGCTTCTCCGTGGCGCGCGGCGAAATCTTCGCCCTGCTCGGCACCAACGGCGCCGGCAAGACCTCCACCGTCGAGCTGCTGGAAGGACTCTCCCCGCCCAGTGGTGGCCGGATACGGGTCCTGGGCCACGATCCGTACCGGGAACGGGCCGTCGTACGGCCCCGGATCGGCGTGATGCTCCAGGAAGGCGGATTCCCCTCCGACCTGACCGTCGTCGAGACCGTACGGATGTGGGCGGGCTGCACCAGCGGCGCCCGGCCGGGCGGTGAGGCACTGGACGTGGTCGGCCTGGGCGCGCGGGCGGGGGTACGGGTCAAACAGCTGTCGGGAGGCGAACGCCGCCGGCTCGACCTGGCGCTCGCCCTGCTCGGTGAACCCGAGGTGCTGTTCCTGGACGAGCCGTCGACCGGACTCGACGCCGAAGCGCGGCGTGACACCTGGCAGTTGGTCCGGGTGCTGCGGGACAGCGGCACGACCGTGCTGCTGACCACGCACTACCTGGAGGAGGCCGAGACACTCGCCGACCGGCTGGCGATCATGCACCAGGGGCGCATCGTGGTCTCCGGCAGCCCGGCGGAGGTCACGGCGTCCCGGCCGGCCCGCATCCGCTTCGCCCTTCCCGACGGGGTGGGCGCCGCCCGCCTGCCGCTCTCGCTGCGGGCCGCCGAGACGGGCGGGCGCCGCGTGGAGATCCGTACCCACGCGCTCCAGGACGCTCTCGGTGAACTGCTGCGGTGGGCGCGGGAGACGGGGGTGCGGCTGGAGGGGCTCGACGCCCGCTCCGCCTCCCTGGAAGAGGCGTTCCTCGACATCGCCCAGGGCGCCCGGCCGGTGCCCGGCTCGCGGTCCGACACGGTGGAGGTGTGACGTGACGACGATGACGGGACGGTTGGCGGCCCTGGGACGGGCCGAGCTGGTGCTGCTCGTGCGCAACCGGTACGCGCTGTCGACGGCGTTGCTGATGCCGGTGCTGATGGTGGGGGCGTTGTGGTCCTCGTTCGACCGGATCGACCTCGGCGGAAGCGGGATGAGCGCTCTCGGGGCGACCCTCAGCGGCGGCATCGGGATGGTGCTGCTGTTCGTCGTCCACGTCAACCTGGTGTCGGCGTACGTGGCGCGGCGCGAGGAGCTGGTGCTCAAGCGGCTGCGCACCGGCGAGGCGTCGGACCGGGAGATCCTCACCGGGACCGCGCTGCCCGCGGCCGTGCTCGCGCTGGGCCAGTGCGCGCTGCTGGTGGCGGGCGGGGTCGTGCTGCTGGACGTACCCGCGCCCCGGCGGCCCGAGCTCCTCGTCGGCGGCGTGCTGACCGGGATCGTGCTGCTGGTGGCGATGGCGGCGGCGACCGCGGCGCTGACCCGCACCGTGGAGAGCGCCCAGCTCACCACGATGCCGCTGTTGCTGGTCTCGTCGATCGGCTCGGGGCTCTTCGTACCGCTGGAGGTCTTCCCCGGCACGGTGGCGTCGGTGGCCGAACTGCTGCCGCTCACCGGGGTGATGACCCTGGTACGGGCCGGCTGGCTGGACGGCGGGAACCCCGGCGAGCCGGCCGGCGCCGTGGCGGTCTCGCTGGCCTGGGTGATGGTCTCGGTGTTTGCTGTGCGGCGGTGGTTCCGCTGGGAGCCACGGCGCTGAGGCGACCCGGGGGAGACACGGACAGGGGGGGCGGACATGGGGCGGCTGACGGGCTGGTGGAGCCGGCGGAGCAACCCGGAGAAGCTGGAGCTCTACACCCGCTGGACGTTCCATGCCATCGCCTTGGGCGAGGTCGTGGTGATCGGGCCCGTCGCGCTGGGCGGCACGCCCGCCCCGCTGGGCGGCTGGCTCTTCCTGCTGGTGTGCGCCCACTCGCTGCTCGGTGGGGTGGTCGCCTCCCGCGCCCTGAGCTGGACCCTGGACCGGCGGAAGCGCCCGCGCCGGCTCATGGCCGCGTACGCCCTGCTGACGGGCGGGGCGGGCGCCGGGCTGATGGTCCTGCACCGGCTCGGGGCGCTGGGTGACCCGCCGTCCGCCGAGACCATGTCCCCGGGCGTGGTCTGTTTCGGCGTCGCCCACCTGGTGCTCTGCCTGTCCAGGGTCCGGCACATGCTGTACCTGGTCCTCGCCACGGCGACCGGCACCGGGCTGGTGTGCGTGGTGCTCACGCTGCCCCCGCGGCAGACGGCCGGTTACGCGCTCGCCGTCCTCATCGGCGGCCTCGCCACCGCGTTCACCAGCGGCTTCTCGGGCTGGCTGCTCAAGGCGGTGTGGGAACTGGACGCGGCCCGCGAACTCCAGGCCCGGCTGGCGGTCGCGGAGGAGCGGCTGCGGTTCGGGCGCGACCTGCACGATGTGATGGGCCGCAACCTGTCGGTGATCGCCCTGAAGAGCGAGCTCGCCGTCCAGCTGGCGCGGCGCGGACTGACCGACCGGGCGGTCGAGCAGATGGCCGAGGTCCAGCACATCGCGCGGGACTCCCAGCGGGAGGTGCGGGACGTGGTGCGCGGATACCGCGAGGCCGACCTGCGCACCGAACTGGACGGCGCGCGGAGCGTGCTGGCGGCGGCCGGGATCGCGTGCACCGTCGAGTCGGCGGCTCCGGCCGCCGGTACGGCGCTGCCGGCGCGGGTGCAGTCGGCGCTCGGGTGGGTGGTCCGGGAGGCCACGACCAATGTGCTCCGGCACGGCGACGCCCGGCGGTGCGCGATCACGGTGACGGTGACGGAGGGGTGTGCGGTGCTGGTGGTGGAGAACGACGGGGCGGGCGAGGCAGGAGGCGGCCCGGGGACGTCGGCTTCCGGGCCGCCGGGACAGGCGGGGGACGGCGGGTCCGGGGAGCCGGCGGGGCCGGCCGGGACCGGGCTGGCGGGACTGCGGGAGCGGCTGACCGCGCTGGACGGCACGCTGGAGGCGGGCCGGCTGGCCGGCGGGCGCTTCCGGCTGACGGCGCGCGTTCCGGCCGCCGGGCCGCCGGGGACGGGGGACGGCGGCGCCCCGGGCGCGGGTCCCGGGGGTGTGGCGGCCGGGAGGACGAACCTCGCGGGTACGGGTGCCGGGCGCGTGGGTGCCGGAGCCGCTGGAGTGGGCGGAGCCGGCGGGGTCCGCGGAACCGGCGGGTCCGGCGGGTCCGGCGGGTCCGGCGGGTCCGGCGGGTCCGGCGGCGGAGGACTGGAGGGGGCACGGTGACCGTGCGCGTACTGCTCGCCGATGACGAGCACCTGATCCGGGGGGCCTTGGCCGCGCTGCTCGGCCTGGAGGACGATCTCGTCGTCGTCGCCGAGGCGGCGTCCGGCCCCGAGGCGCTCGCCATGGCACGGGCGCACCGGCCCGATGTCGCGGTGCTCGACCTCCAGATGCCCGGGGCGGACGGTGTGAAGGTCGCCACAGCGCTGCGGACCGAGCTGCCCGGCTGCCGCACCATGATCGTGACCAGCCACGGCCGCCCCGGCCACCTGAAACGGGCGCTTGCGGCGGGGGCGAGGGGCTTCGTGCCGAAGACCGTCAGCGCCCGGCGGCTGGCCGAGATCATCCGTACCGTCCACGCCGGGAACCGCTATGTGGACCCGGAGTTGGCGGCCGACGCCATCTCCGCCGGGGACTCGCCGCTGACCGCGCGGGAGGCCGAGGTGCTGGAGCTGGCGGCGGACGGGGCGCCGGTCGCGGAGATCGCCGAGCGCGCCTCGCTCTCACCGGGCACCGTCCGGAACTACCTCTCCTCGGCCGCCTCGAAGCTGGGTGCCGAGAACCGTCACACGGCGGTGCGTCTCGCGCGCGAGCGAGGTTGGGTATAGTGGCTACCGCGCTACGGCGCATGCGGACGTAGCTCAGTTGGTAGAGCGCAACCTTGCCAAGGTTGAGGTCGCGAGTTCGAGCCTCGTCGTCCGCTCAGCAGAGGAAGCCCCCGGCCCGATGGCCGGGGGTTTCTTCGTGCGCCGGTCACCCCCAGCTGGTGCCGGTCAGCAGCTCGTACGCCTCGATGTACTTGGCACGGGTCGCGGCGACGACCTCCTCGGGGAGGGCGGGCGGGGGCTGCTCGCTCTTCCGGTCCCAGCCGGAGGCCGGTGAGGTCAGCCAGTCGCGCACGTACTGCTTGTCGTACGACGGCTGGGGGCGGCCCGGCTCCCAGGAGGCGGCAGGCCAGAAGCGGGAGGAGTCCGGGGTCAGCACCTCGTCCGCGATCACCAGGTGGTCGCCGTCGAAGCCGAACTCGAACTTGGTGTCCGCGAGGATGATGCCCCGGTCACGGGCGATGTCGCGGGCGCGGCTGTAGACCGCGAGGGTCATCTGCCGCAGCTGGGCGGCGGTCTCCGCGCCGACCTGGCGGGCGACCTCCTCGTAACTGACGTTCTCGTCGTGGTCGCCGACGGCCGCCTTGGTGGCGGGCGTGAAGATCGGCGCGGGGAGTTCCGAGCCGTCGCTGAGGCCCTCGGGGAGGGCGAGGCCGCAGACCGTGCGCGTCTCGTTGTACTCGGCGAGGCCGGAGCCCGTGAGGTAGCCGCGCGCCACGCATTCCACCGGGACCATCCGCAGGGACTTGCAGACGAGCGCACGGCCCGCCCAGTCCGCCGGCGCGCCGGCCGGCAGTTCGGTGGAGATGACGTGGTGCGGGATGAGGTCGGCGAGCTGGTCGAACCACCACAGCGAGAGCTGGGTGAGGACCCTGCCCTTGTCCGGGATCCCGGTGGGGAGCACCCAGTCGTAGGCGGAGATGCGGTCGCTGGCGACCATCACGAGGTCGCCCGCCTCGTTCTGGTACAGGTCGCGCACCTTGCCGGTGTGCAGGTGCACCAGGCCCGGAACCTCAACAGGCTCAGGCTTTTCGACGAATCCGGACACGGTTCCTCCCCGTGGTTCTGTCCAATGGTTCCGATTCTCCCGCATGCGGAGGCTCGGCCTCGGCCAGGGGGTTCAGGGGGGTGTTTAGTCCCGTTTGCAGATGCGGTCCAGCAGGTTGGCCGTGGCGCGCTGGATCCGGACGTCGACGTGACCCGGCCGGTCCAGGGCCGGTGACCAGGCGAAAGTGCCGGACGCGAAGACCAGCGCGCCGGACGGGGCCCGGTACAGGGAGGTCTCCTGGTGGCGGACGGCCCCCTCGGCGTCCCGGTAGGGCGAGTGGGCCAGCAGGATGCGGCGCTGGTGTTCGGGCAGGGCGGTGCGCGGGAAGTACCGGTCGGCCTCACCGGCGACCAGTCCCGGCAGCTCGTCGCCGTCGCCGGCGCCGGTGGCCTCCCAGAGCCAGTGGTCGGCGTTGCGGACGACCATGGGGTGCGGCTCGGGGACCCGGCCCGCGTACTGGATGCCGAGCAGTTGCTGCTCCGGGCGGTCGACCTCGCGCCACAGGGCGGGCTTGCCGGGGCCGCGGCGCTTGCGGCAGGTCAGCAGGCGGTCGGCGACGCCGGACGGCGAGGGGGAGAGCTCGACCTGCCAGTACATGGTGTTGGCGGAGAGGAAGACGAGCGAGGTGCCGTGGTCGCGGGCCTGCTCGACCGTACGGCGCATGGGCACCGACCAGTACTCGTCGTGGCCCGGGAAGACCAGGCCCCGGTACCGGGTGGGGTCGACCCGGCCGGCGTGCAGGTCGCGGGCGTCGGCGTAGGCGATGTCGTAGCCGTACCGTTCCGCCCAGCGGATGAAGTCGTAGGCGTGGCCGACGTGCAGGGGCAGGCCCGCGCCGGCGTAGGGGCGGTCGAAGGAGACGGTCACCGCCGCGTCCTCCTCGCCGAGCAGCCGGCCCTCCCCGTCCCACGCGTGGTAGAGGCTGGCGCCGGTCCGGCCGTCCTCCGGGTAGAGGTTGTAGGCCTGCCAGGTGATGTCGGGCAGCAGCAGGAGCAGGTCGGCCGGGTGGTCGTCGCGGACCGTGAACGGGATGTGCGACCGGTAGCCGTCACCGGTGGTCAGGACGGCGACATACGCGCCGATCGACCAGTAGGACGGGACCTGGAGCCGCCAGGAGAGCCACCAGTGGTGGCAGGAGACGGTCCGGTCGGCGGTGAGCGGGGGTGGCTGGACGATGCCGGACAGCCGCGGGCTGGTGGTGATCTTCGCGGCGCCGTCGCCCGCGTAGTGACCGATCCGATAGATGTCGACCGAGAACTGCTGGGGCGGGTCCACGGTGATGTGGAAGTCGATCGCCTCACCGGGGGCCACCGCTCCGGTCGAGGTGAAGCCCTTGATCTGACGGCGTACGTCGTCGGCGGCGCGGGGACCGCCGTTGCGGCCGCGCGCGAGGTCGGGGTCCGCGTACCAGGCGACGACCTTCCCGGTGTCGTCCAGATACTGCTCACTGCCCCGCAGCCAGGGCACCGGGCCCTGTCCGAACGGGTCCGTCACGGCATGGGCAAGGGCCCCTGACTCCCAGCGCCGGATCTGTTCCGCCCCCATGTGCGCCCCTCCCTCGATTCCCCCGCGACTGTCAGTGCCGATCCCCAGCACATCACATAACGCATGCAGTCCGTCACCGTTTGTCGCGGATTGGCGAGAACGGAACGTCGCGTTCCGGGCGCCGAGCGCCGGTCGGGGCGCCGGTGGGCGCCGCTGTTCGAGCCCCCGGCCGGACACCGCCGCTCACGCCAGCCGGACGGGCTTCTCGGCCCGTACGCCCACGGCGGCCAGCCAGGACCGCAGCGGCTCCGGGTCGGCGTCCTCGATGAGGCTGAGGACGCGAGAACCCAGGTCCGGGTGCCGCTTCCCGTCGACGAGCAGGGTCGGCCCGTCCAGCCAGTCCAGCCCGGGTGCCGCCCCCGCGGTGTCGACGGCCGCGCAGCACACCATGGCCGTGACGTGGTCGGCGAGCAGCTCCCGGCCGGTACGGGGTGGCTGGAGCGGGAACAGCGGCAACGGATCGTCGTCCGCCGGCCCGGAGGTGGGGGCCGGGACGGGAGGGGCCGCGGCGGGTGTGCCCGGGCCCGGTGCGGTACCGGACCCCGCGGGGGCCCCGGTGCCAGGCGGAGGGCCGGCCCCAGGGGCGGCGGACACGGTGCCGGGCGCGGGGGTGGACGCGGCCTCCGGGGCGGCGCCGGGCACGGGCGCGGTGCCGGGCGCCGGGGCAGCGCCGCCGGTCCCGGCGGCGGCGGTCGTCGGCGCGGTGCCGGCGCCGCCACCGGAGGCGGCTTCCGGCGTGGCCCCGGTTGCGGATATGGCCGGCGCGGGCCGCTGGCCGGTGGCTCCCGCCGGGGGCCCGGACACCGGGCCCGCGCCGGAGCCGTGGCCCGGAACGGCGCCGCGCTCCGGGGCGGCGCCGGTCGGGGTCCTGGCGGGCACTTCCCCGGCGGCCGGGGCTTCCGTTCCGGCCATGGGCGCGGCCGCGGGGCCGGCCGGGTCCGCCACCGGAGCCGTGCCGCCCGCCCGGGGCGAGGGCTCAGGAGCACCCGGGGCAGCCGCCCGTGGGGTGACCGGGCCGGTGCCGGGCGGGGTCACCACGACGAGGCCGGCCTCTTCGCGGGCGACCTCCGCGCTGATCGCCGCCGCCAGGGTGTCACCGCGCGGGGTGCCGGCCAGGTGGTCCATCACCCGGGCCAGCGTGGCGTCAGCGCCGCGCCGTACCCCGAGCCGGTCCAGGACGCGGTGGAGCCGGGCGGCCTCGGTGCGCCACTTCCGGTCCACGACCTCCTCCGGGTACTCCTGCCAGTCCACCGGCGCCCAGCCGGGCCCCGTCTCGGCGGGGCCGCCGTGGAAGAGGCGGGCGGCGAGCAGTGAGGCGGCCTCGTCCACGAGCCCGGGCTCCTCCAGCAGGTCGCACGCGGGGCGTTCGCCCAGCCGGGAGGTGAACCCCTCGGCGAGCCGGTCGCGCCGCGACAGTTCGGTGAGGGCCGCCACCACGCCCGCGTCCAGGCGCGACGGCCAGCGGCCCATCCGCCAGGCGGGCAGGGCGACCCGGGTCAGCAGCCGGTCCCAGCCCGCGTACGCCAGGCCGACCTGTTCCTGCGCGACGATCCGCAGGCCGTAATCGACGGTCTGCGCCCGCTCGGAAGCGGCGGCGGCCACACCCCGCTCCATCTCGGCGGCCTGCTCCCGGCAACTGCGCAGCAACACCCGGACCACCCCGCCGACGAGCCGCGCGCCCCGGCGCCGCACCGGATCGAGACCCGGCCGGTCCGCGACCGCGACGGCCGCGTCCAGCCCCCGCACGAACCGGCGCGCCGCCGCTATGTCCGGGTGCGCGGACGGTCCCGTACCGGCGACGACCGGCGCGAGCACCGCGCGCAGCTCGGCCACGCGCATCCACCACAGGAAGGGGGAGCCGATGACCAGCACCGGTGCCGTGTCGGTCCGCCGGGCACCCGGCGGGCCGGGCGTGCCGCGCGCGCCGTGCGCCGGATGCGTACGGTCCTCCAGCCAGCTGTCGCAGTCGGGAGTCAGCGCTATCGCGGAGGGCGCGGGGACGCCGAGACGGCCCGCCAGGTCATGGACCAGCCGGTAGAGATCGGGGGCCGACTCCTCGGAGAGCTCAACGGTGGGGCTGAGCGCCGGTCTCGCCCGGGAGATCACCAGGGCCACCGCGGCCGCCGCCAGCAGGACGACGACGGCGAGGACACCGGCCACCCAGCGGGCGGTGTCCCAGCCGTCACCGACCAGATGGCCGGCGAGGCCGCCGGCCAGCAGCACCACGGCGACGGCGGCGGGCAGCAGCGCGACGGCCAGCGCCCTGCCGCGGACGCGCAGCACGGCGAGGGCCCGGGCACGCGCGGCGCGCGCGCCTCGCTCCTCACCCATACCGGAAGTACCCGAAGCGGAACCGGACACGGCCGTACGTCACCCCCTCTTGCCCTGCGGTGGACTGCCTGCGGCGGTGTTGCTCACTCCCCCACTGTGGCACCCACCACTGACATCGCAATGCCGGTGGGCCAAGTGCCGGAACGCCTGCGCGGCACCCTAGTTGGGGTGTCGGCAGGCGTCATCCGGATGGCCCATCCGTCACTCGATGGAATGGCTTTGGGCAAAGGTGAGGACGGTTCGGGCCCTCTGCGGGTTCACTCCCGGAACTTCTGTCCGCCTACTCCCCGGCGGCCTTGCGGGCGATGTCCGTACGGTGCTGCGCGCCCGCCAGACGGATGCGGTCGACCGCCGCGTAGGCCCGTAGCCGGGCCTGCGCCAGGTCCTCACCGGTCGCGGTGACGGACAGCACCCGGCCGCCCGCGCTCACGATCGCGTCGCCGTCCCGCCGGGTGCCGGCGTGCAGTACATAGGCATGGGGCGCGTCCTGCTCCGCGACCTCGTCCAGGCCCTCGACACGGTCCCCGGTGCGGGGCGTGCCGGGGTAGTTGTGCGATGCGACGACCACCGTGACGGCGGCCTCGTCGCGCCAGCGCAGCGGCGGCTCGTTGTCGAGGGTGCCGTTGGCCGCGTGCAGCAGGACGCCCGCCAGCGGGGTCCGCAGGCGGGCCAGCACCACCTGGGTCTCCGGGTCACCGAACCGGGCGTTGAACTCGATCACCCGGACCCCGCGCGATGTGATCGCCAGGCCCGCGTACAGCAGGCCGGCGAAGGGGGTGCCCCGGCGGCGCAGCTCGTCCACGGTGGGCTGGAGGACGGTCGCCATGACTTCGTCGACCAGTTCGGGGTCCGCCCAGGGCAGCGGCGAGTAGGCGCCCATGCCGCCGGTGTTGGGCCCCTCGTCGCCGTCGAGGGCTCGCTTGAAGTCCTGCGCCGGGGTCAGCGGCAGCACGGTGGTGCCGTCGGTGATCGCGAAGAGGGACACCTCGGGGCCGTCCAGATACTCCTCGATGACCACGCGCTCGCACGAGCGCGCGTGGGAGCGGGCCTGCTCGATGTCGTCGGTCACGACGACGCCCTTGCCGGCCGCGAGGCCGTCGTCCTTGACGACGTACGGAGCGCCGAAGGCGGCGAGCGCCGCGTCGATCTCCTCGGGAGTGGTGCACACATAGCTGCGGGCGGTGGGCACGTTCGCGGCGGCCATCACGTCCTTGGCGAACGCCTTGGAGCCCTCCAGCCGCGCGGCCTCCCGGGAGGGGCCGAAACAGGGAATGCCGGCGGCCCGTACGGCGTCGGCGACCCCGGCGACGAGCGGCGCCTCCGGGCCGACGACGACCAGGTCGGCGGCCAGTTCGCCGGCGAGGCGGGCCACGGCGGAGCCGTCGAGGGCGTCCACCTCGTGGAGCTCGGCGACCTCCGCGATTCCGGCGTTGCCGGGCGCGCAGTGCAGAGCGGTGACGTCGGGATCGAGGGAGAGAGAGCGGCACAGGGCGTGTTCGCGGGCGCCGCCGCCGATGACGAGGACCTTCACGGCAGCCAGGGTAGCCCGCGGCGCGGAGCGCGCCTTGTGCGGGTTGCCGGGGCGACCGCCGTCACTCGTTCGTATATTCCTCCACCACGGTGGCGCCGAGCTCGCGGACGATCAGGTCGTGGCCGGACAGGGCCGAGTCCACGAGGTCCGGGTCGTCCTCCTCCGGCACGTCGTCCTCGATGCTGACCGGCGGCCGCGACGGGGCACGCGGTGGCTCGTACGCCGGGCCGCCCGGCTGCTGCCGCGCCGGTGCCTGGTGCGAACCGGCCGGCCGCGCGCCCTGCGCGCCCGGCGACGGCTGCGCGGGCTGTGCCTCCGGGGAGGCCTGTGACGGCTGCTGTACGGGCTGGGTGGCGCCGCCGTGCGGGGCGGGCGCGGGCGCCTGGGGCGGGCGGCCGCCGTAGCCACCGCCGCCGAAGCCGCCACCACCGAAGCCGCCCGTGCCGCCGCCACCGCCGCCGGCGGCCGGCGGGGGCCCGGAACCGCCGGACGGGTCGACGATCGCCTCGATCTTCCAGTGGACGTTGAACTGCTCGACCAGCGCCTGCTTGAGCACGTCCTCGCTGCCGCTGCTCGCGAAGTTGTCACGGGCTCCGGCGTTGAGGAAGCCGAGCTGGAGGGTGGTGCCGTCGAACCCGGCCACCTGTGCGTTCTGGCTGAGCAGGATCCAGGTGAACCGGCGCCGGTTCTTCACCGCCTCCAGGATGTCGGGCCACATGTTGCGCACCTGGCCGGCGCCCTGACCCGTCGCGGCGGGCGCGGACGCCGGCGCTCCGGCGGTGGCCGGGGGCTGCTGCGGCGCGGGGGCGGACGCCGTGGACGGCGCGGACGGCGCGGACGGCGCGGACGGCGCGGCGGCACCGGGCCAGCCACCGGGCTGCCGGGGCGCGGCCGACGGCCAGGCACCGGGCCGGGCGCCGCTGTCCTGGGCGCCGGGCGGGGTGGCGGACGGCCAGGCGCCGGGCCGGGCCTCGGCGGGCGCGGCGGCCTGCGGCGACGGCTGGGGCGCCGGAGCGGGCTGCGGCGCCGGTGCGGGCGGCTGAGCGGTCGGCGGGGCGGGAGCCGTGGCGGGGGAGGGTGGCGCGGGCGCGGGTTCCGGCGCGGTGCCCGGTCCCCGTACCGCCGTATGGGCCTCGGGCCCCGGTACGTACCCCATGGCCGGTCCGGGCCCGGTGGCCTGGAACGCGGCAGCCTGTGCCACCGCGCCGCCGCTCCGCTCCAGCCGGTCCAGCCGCGCCAGCAGCGAGCGCTCGTCGCTGAACGCGGCCGGCAGCAGCACGCGCGCGCAGATCAGCTCCAGCTGAAGCCTCGGCGAGGTGGCGCCGCGCATCTCGGTCAGCCCGTTGTTCACCAGATCGGCGGCCCGGCTGAGCTCGGCGGCGCCGAACACCGACGCCTGCGCCTGCATCCGCTCGACCACATCGGCGGGCCCCTCGATGAGCCCCTTCTCGGCGGCGTCCGGCACGGCGGCCAGGATCACCAGGTCACGCAGCCGCTCCAGCAGGTCGGCCACGAAACGTCTCGGGTCGTTGCCGCCCTCGACGACCCGGTCCACGACCTCGAAGGCGGCGGCACCGTCCCCGGACGCGAACGCGTCGACGACCGAGTCCAGCAGGGACCCGTCCGTGTACCCGAGCAGCGCGGTCGCCATGGCGTACGTCACACCGTCCTCGGCGGCGCCCGCCAGGAGCTGGTCCATGACCGACATGGAGTCACGCACCGACCCGGCGCCGGCCCGCACGACCAGCGGCAGCACCCCGTCCTCGACCGGGATCTTCTCCTGGGCGCACACCTCGGCCAGGTAGTCCCGCAGCGTCCCGGGCGGCACCAGCCGGAACGGATAGTGGTGCGTACGCGACCGGATCGTCCCGATGACCTTCTCGGGCTCGGTCGTCGCGAAGATGAACTTCAGGTGCTCCGGCGGCTCCTCGACCACCTTCAGCAGGGCGTTGAAGCCCGCCGAGGTGACCATGTGCGCCTCGTCGATGATGTAGATCTTGTACCGGCTGCTCGCCGGGCCGAAGAACGCCTTTTCCCGCAGGTCACGGGCGTCGTCCACGCCTCCGTGCGAAGCGGCGTCGATCTCGATGACGTCGATCGACCCCGGCCCGTTCCTGGCCAGGTCCTGGCACGACTGGCACTGCCCGCAGGGCGTCGGCGTGGGTCCCTGCTCGCAGTTCAGACACCGGGCGAGGATCCGCGCGCTGGTGGTCTTCCCGCACCCTCGGGGCCCGCTGAACAGGTACGCGTGATTGACCCGGTTGTTCCGCAGGGCCTGCTGCAGCGGGTCAGTGACATGCTCCTGACCGATGACCTCGGCGAACGACTCGGGGCGGTAGCGGCGGTACAGCGCAAGGGACGACACCCTTACGACGATATCGGGCTCCACCGACAATCGGCCCGGCCAGAGCCCGGCCCCTCCCCAACAACGCAAGGGCCCCCCACGCACCCGCCAGAGCCGACCTACCCTTGCTGCCTTCCGGCCCTGGGGGAGTTCAGTCAGATAGCGCCACGTGAGGGGCTGCGCCCAGGGTACCTGATGCCGGGGGCGGGGAACGAGTTCGCGAGCACTCCTCAACGTCTTGTATTGTTTGCCCCGGAGGATTCGCCTAGAGGCCTAGGGCGCACGCTTGGAAAGCGTGTTGGGGGCAACCCCTCACGAGTTCGAATCTCGTATCCTCCGCCAGTGCCTCACCGGGCACGATGTCGAAGGGCCCCACCGTTCGCGGTGGGGCCCTTCGACGTTGGCCGTCTCGGTTTCCGTTCCGGTTGCCGTCCCGGTCGGTTCTCTTCGCCCGGCACCTGGGCGGAACGGGACCCCGTTCCGCCCAGCCGGTGGCCGCGGGCCCGGGAACACGGCCGGGGCGACGCGGTGAGCGTCATTGCCGGTGGCCGTCCCGGTCGCCGGCGTTCCGGAGCAGCCGTCCCCGGCGTTTCTCCGCTCTCCGGTCCCGCTGGTCACCTGAGGCGCCGGAGGTCCGCAGGCCCCTCCGGCGCGAACCCGATCGGATGTGGCCGGAACCGCTCTCGATGTTCCGGTTCCGACCAACTCGACCTGTCACCGCTAGTAATTTGACCATGACAACGCGATAGCCGGTTCCGGACAGGGCACCTGTCGGAGCCCGGACGTTCTGAGGAGCCGGATTGGCCGACGAAGCCTTCAGCATCGACAAGCGACCGTTGCGCGACCTGTTGCAGCAGGTGGAGGTCGGCAAGGCCCAGCTGCCAGAGTTCCAGCGAGGATGGGTGTGGCCCTATCCGAACATCGCGGGTCTGCTCGCGTCGGTCTCGCTCAGCTACCCCGTCGGCACCATCATGCTGCTCAAGGCCGGTGGCGACGTGCGGTTCAAGTACCGTCCGATCGAGGGCGCCGCGCCGGTGGGGGAGCCGGAGCCGGACTCCCTCGTACTGGACGGGCAGCAGAGGCTGACCTCGCTGTTCCAGGCGCTGAAGCTGCGGACGCCGGTCGTCACGCAGGACCTGCGCAAGCACCAGGTCTCCGGCTGGTTCTACGTCGACATGGCCCAGGCGCTGGACGAGAACGGGGACCGTGAGGACGCCATCCGCTTCCTGCCCGAATCACGCAAGGTCCTCAACTTCCGGGGCGAGGTCCTGGAGGACTACTCGACACGCGAGTTGGAGTACGAGGGACAGCTCTTCCCCCTGCACGCGGTGTTCGACCGGGGCGACTGGGGCTACGGCTTCATCGACCACTGGGGCCGGGACAAGGCCAAGTACGAGCTGTGGCGCGACTTCGACGAGGCGTTCGTCCGGCCCTTCGACCGCTACCACGTCCCGGTCATCGAGCTGGGCCAGGGGACGCCGCGCCAAGCGGTGTGCCAGGTCTTCGAGAAGGTCAACACCGGTGGTGTCACTCTCACCGTCTTCGAGCTGCTGACGGCGACGTACGCGGCTGACGAGTTCGACCTGCGCCGGCACTGGGAGGAGGAGTGCCGGGCCGCGTGGCGGGCGCCGGAGTACCGGGTCCTGCGCGAGGTCTCCAACACCGACTTCCTCCAGGCGGTGTCCCTGCTCGCGACCGCCGCCCGGCGTACGCGGGAGAGGGAGCGGGGCACGGACGAGGAACGGCTGCCGCGCATCGGCTGCAAGCGCAAGGACATGCTGGCGCTCTCGCTGGAGGACTATCGGCGCTTCGCGCCGTCCGTCATCGCCGGGTTCAAGGCGGCGGCGAAGTTCCTGCACCAGCAGTTCCTCTTCGACACCAAGTTCCTGCCCTACGGCACCCAGTTGATTCCGCTCGCCGCCGTCCTCGCCCTGGCCGGGGAGGCCGCGCAGAGCGCCGGGGCACAGCGGAAGCTCGCCCGGTGGTACTGGTGCGGGGTGTTCGGCGAGCTCTACGGCGGATCGACCGAGACCCGTTTCAGCCAGGACCTGCCGGACGTGGTCGACTGGATCCAGGGCTCGCCGGTCGAGCCGCGTACCGTGACCGCCGCCCAGTTCGCGCCCGGCCGCCTGCTGACCCTGCGGACTCGGAACAGCGCGGCCTACAAGGGCATTTACGCGCTCCTCCTCAAGGCGGGCGCCGTCGACTGGCGTACCGGTGAGAAGGCCGAGGTCACGCGGTACTTCGACGAGTCGGTCGACATCCACCACATCTTCCCCAAGGTGTGGTGCGAGAAGGCCGGGTACGAACCCGACACGTACAACTCGATCGTCAACAAGACACCGCTGACGGCCCGGACCAACAGGATCATCGGCGGTTCGGCCCCCTCCGACTACCTGCCGCGGCTGGCCAAGAGCGCGGAGACCACCCCCGACGGTGTCGCCGAGCACATCCGCACCCATCTGGTGCGGCCGGAGTTCCTGGTCTCGGACGACTTCGAGGGGTTCTTCGCCGCGCGCAAGGCCGAGCTCCTGGCCGGCGTCTCGGCCGCGATGGGCAAGGTGCTCCTGGACGACGAGCCGGCCGGTTCCACCGGGATCAACCTCGATGCCACCGACGACACGGAGGACCTCTGACGTCGCCGCGGCGCGAGCGCGCGAAGGCCCCGACCGTCACTGGTCGGGGCCTTCGCCGGTCCGGGCCGTCATGGGGCCGGTGGGGTGTCTCAGCCGTCGATGCCCTTCGTGCCCGTGCCCGTACCGGCGTTGCGGCGGCGGGCCAGGAACACGGCACCGGAGCCCAGGACGACGGCCGCGCCGCCCGCCAGGGCGAGCTGCTGCGTGGCGGTGGAGGAGCCGGTGGCCGCCAGGGTGCCGCTCGTCGTGCTCAGCGGGGTGGGGGACGTGCCGCCCTGGGCCGTGGCGGACGGGGTGGCCGACGGGGTCGGCGTGGCCGTCGGCGTGGGAGTGGGACTGGCGGAGGCGGCCGGGGTCGGCTTGGCCACCGCCGCCTCGATGGTGAAGTCGTACTTGTCCGTGGGGCTGCTGCCGCAGGAGCCGTCCGTGTTGAGGTACTCGCCCCCGATGAAGGCGGTGGCGTCACCGGCCGGGGCCGAGGCGTCGACCGACAGGCGCAGCTTGACGTCGGCACCGGTGCCCGCCTTGAGCGCGCTGATGGCGCCGGAGCGGTCGTCGCGGTCGAGGTTCTGCCACTTCGGCGACGTGGTCGAGGACCACTGGAGCTTGAGGGACGTGCCGAGGTCCTTGAGGCCGGTCTTGTCGGTGGCCTTCACACTGACGAACGCCTGGACCTTGTCCAGGGTCTCGCCCGTGCCGTTGGTCAGGCGGACCGAGAAGTCGACGGGCTCACCGGCGACGACCTTCGTCGGCAGGCCGGTGACGACCGCGGTGAGCCGCGGCTCGGCGGCGGCGCACTCCTCGTCTTCCTGGTCGGCGGCCTTCTTGGCATCGGCGAGGGCCTTGTCGGCCGCCTGCTTGGCCAGCCGCGCCTCGACGACGGCCTTCTTCGCCAGCTCCAGCCGCTGCTCGGCGGCGTTCATGGCCTCGTACGCGGCCGCGAGGTCCCGCGTCAACTGGGCCTCGGCGGTGGCCTTGGCCTCCGTGGTCGCCGTGACGACCGCCCCGGCTTCGGTGACCTTCCGCTCCGCGTCCTTCCGCTGCTCGTCGGTGGCGTCCACCGGGAGCTCGGCGAGGGCCTTCTCGGCGGCTGCCAGGGCCTTGTCGGCGTCCGTCTTGGCCACGGCCGCGGCGCCCGCCACCTGACGGGCGGTCTTGACCGCCACGTTGTGGGGCGCCGTAAGGGCGTTCGCCTTCGCGGCGTCCTCGCCGGCCGCCCGCTCGGCCGCGACGGCGGCGTCGAGTGCCTTCGCCGCCTCGGTGGCGGCTCGCTCCAGTTCCGCCAGGGACGGCTTCGCCTGGCGGGCCGGGGAGGCCGGGTGCTGCGGGGTCCGCGCCGTCGGCCGGGTGTCCGCGAACGCGGGAGTGACGGACAGCACCACGACGGGCGTCGTCACGGCGGCGGCGACAGCCGTTGCGAGCATGCGGCGGATCTTCACAAGGGCCCTTTTCTGCGTCCGGAAGAATGGAAACGGCCGCGGCGGGTCAATGCGCGCGGCGCGGCTCGCGATGATCGTATGACCGCGGCAAAGGGCGGTGGAAGGGGGTTTCCACGCCGTCACGGGGCCGGTGCCACCGCCTGTGAGCCCGAATGCGATCAAGGGGGACAGTTGCCCACACTTGCTGTGCTTTCTCTGTGGGTGATGTCACAGCGTGGAGGGACGGCGACATGAAGTACTTGGTGATGGTGCAGGGCGCGCAGGCCGACTACGACGCGATGGACGGCAAGGGATCGCCGCACAGTCCCGCCTGGAACGACCAGGACAAGCAAGCGATGTTCACGTTCATGCGGGAGCTCAACGACGACCTCGCCGCCTCCGGAGAGCTGGTCGACGGCAACGGGCTCGCCGGACCCGCCCGGACCCGGTTCGTCGGTGCGGGCCCGGCGGGGCAACCGGTGATCACCGACGCGCCGTACGGGGAGACGGAGCCGGTCCTCGCCGGTTACTGGGTGCTCGACTGCGCCGGCCTGGACCGGGTCACCGAGATCGCCGCGCACATCGCCCGGTGCCCCCAGCCCGCCGGCGCGCCCGAGTACCCGGTGGTGATCCGGCCCGTCATGGAGGGCGAGGACGACGGCGGGTCGTAACGCCCGAGGGCGGTCCCCCGGCGGACGCGTCCCGGCCCGGTACCTCCTGCCACCCGGGCCCGCCGCGGGAGCCGGCCTCCCGGGCGGCGTCGGCCCGTGTCGATCGGGGTCGCTCGGGGTCGATCGGGGTCGATCGGCGTCGGCCGCCGTCGGCCGGTGTCGGTTTCCCGCCGGCGGATGGCCGGGCCCGTCCCGCGTGCCGCCCGGCGCCCTACTTCGCCGTCCCGGCGCCGCCCTTGACTGCCGTCCCCTTGAAGAACGTGTAGTGGAAGGTGCCGTCCTCGGTGGCGGTACGGCGCAGGTCGGCCATGCCGCGGGACCAGTCGGCCGGGGTGGTGAGGCCCGCGGCGAGCGCGTCGTCCCGTACGGCCTCGATCATGGCGACGAACGTGTCGCGGGTGAAGCCCTCGACCAGCGTGGGCCGGGTCCGGTCGGCGTACACGGTGCGGGGGCGGACCACCACGTCCGCGTAGCCCGCCCCGGTCAGCAGCGGCTCCAGGCGGCGGCCGATCAGCGCGTCGCCGCCCGCCGCCGCCTGGAGCCGTACCTGGGCGTCGATCGCCGCGCGGGCGGCGGCACTGTCGGGGTGGAAGAAGGCCGAGCCGTGGTCCCCCTCGATCACCGTGACCGTCCCGCCGGGCCGCAGCACCCGGCGCACGGCGGCCAGGGCCCGGCCCGGCTCCACCAGGTGTTCCAGCACGAAGCACACGAAGACGTGGTCGAACTCCGCGTCGTCGAACGGCAGCGCGTACAGGTCGGCGCGGTGCCACTCCACCCGGGCCTCCGGGACGTGTTCCGCCACCCGGGCGCGGGCCAGTTCGAGGGAGGCGGCGGAGACGTCGACGGCGACGAGCCGCGCGCCGGGGCTGTTGCGGGCCAGGTGGACGGTCTGCGCGCCCACTCCGCACCCGACCTCCAAGACCCGGCTGCCCGGGGGGTACGCCGTGTCGGCGTGCAGCAGCCCGGCGAGGGTGTCCGCCTGGTCGCCCAGCCGCTGGGACTCGTACGCCGAGTAGCCGTGCACGTAGCGCCTGTCGGTTACGCCGAGCCCGCCCCGGTCATCCGCCCGGCCACCCCGCTCGTACCCACCCCCGGGTCCGCCCCGCTCGTGCCCGTCCCGGTCATCCGCCCGGCCACCCCGCTCGTACCCACCCCGGTCGTCGTTCGCGCCCCGCGCGCCGGGTCCGCCGGGCGCACCGCTCGATTCCCGCGCCTCATTCGCCGTTTCCATGGTCATGAGCCGAGCATCGGCCCACCATGGTCCGGTGAACAGGTCCAATGGCGGCACAGACCAGAGGTCCATGGAGGGCCGGCGGAACGCGAAGGCGGCCGACTTCCTCCAGCTCGACACCGGCCAGGCCCCGGCGGGCGGCCTCGCCGAGTGGCTGGCCGGGCGGCTGCGGCACGCGATCTCCGACGGACGGCTGCCGGTGGGCAGCCGGCTGCCCGCCACCCGCGTGCTCGCGGCGGAGCTCGGGGTGTCGCGGGGCGTGGTGACGGAGGCGTACCAGCGGCTGGGCGAGGACGGGCACATCGCCGGGCGGGGGCGGCACGGCACCGTCGTCGTGGCGGCGCCGCTGACGGTGCCGGTGCCGTCACCACGGGCGCGACCGGCCGCTGCCCGGCTGTTCACGGACGGCGAGCCGGGGGCGGACGTCTACGACGCGCTGCGCGCCGCGCCCGCCCGGGTCGACCTCACGCCCGGTCTGCCCGACCTCGCCGCCTTCCCCCGCGCCGCCTGGCTGCGGGCCGAGCGTGACGTACTCGCCGACCTCCCGGCCGCCGCCCTCGGGTACGGCGACCCGCGCGGCGCCCCCGAACTGCGCCGCGCGGTCGCCGCCTGGCTGGCCCGCTACCGGGGCATCCGCGTCGATCCGGCCGAGGTGCTGATCGTCGCGGGCACCGCCCAGGCGCTCGGGCTGATCGCCCACGTACTGAGGGCGGAGGGGATCAGCGAGCTGGCGGTGGAGGACCCCGGTTCGCTCGGCGCCCGGCAGCACCTGCGCAACGCGGGCATGCGCACCCCGCCGGTCCCGGTCGACACCGAGGGCATAAGGGTGGACGCGCTGTCCGCGACGGGCGCGCCGGCCGTTCTGCTGACCCCGGCACACCAGTTCCCGACCGGAGTGGTGCTCGGCGGCGGGCGGCGGCGCGCCCTGATGGCCTGGGCGGCGGGGCAGGGCGGGCTGGTCGTCGAGGACGACTACGACGCCGAACACCGCTACGACCGGCCGCCGGTGCCCGCGCTACGGGCGATGCTCCCCGACCGGGTGGTGTACGCGGGCAGCGTGTCCAAGCTGCTCGCCCCGGCGCTGCGGGTGGGCTGGGTGGTGGCGCCGCCGCGGTACCGGGAGGCGCTGGTGGACGCCAAGCGGTTCATGGACCTCGGCAACCCGGTACTGCCCCAGCTGGTGCTGGCGCGGCTGATGGAGTCGGGGGCGCTGGAACGGCACCTGCGCTGCCTGCGCGGACGGCACCGGCAGCGCAGGGACGCGATGATCGCCGCGTTCGCGGAGCACCTGCCGCGTGCGGTGGTGCACGGCGCCGCCGCCGGCTTGCACCTGATGGTCACGTTCGACGGTGTCCGGGACGGCGACGACAGCGCCCTCGCCGCGGCGGCGTTCGCCGAGGGCGTCAAGGCGCACCCCCTGTCGTGGCACACCCAGCTCCCGTACGCCCCGGGGCTCGTCCTCGGGTACGCGGCCAGTCCGCCCGCCGCCGTCGAGGCGGGCGTGGCCCTGCTCGCGCGGGCGCACATGGTCACCGGGGCCCGCCCCTGAACGGCCCGGAGGCCGGAAGCCGGCGGCACGGGGAACGGGGCACGACGTGCGCGGCGCGGGCCACGGCGCACGAGGCACGACGTGCGCGGCGCGGGGCCACGGCGCACGCGGCACGATGTGCGCGGCCCTGGCACACGGCGCACGGCGCACGGCGCACGGCGCACCGGGCGAGCACGGGCCGAGGGGCACGCTCAGTGCCCGCCGGACAGCTCCCCCGTCAGGGCGCCGTGCATCCGGGCGCTCTGCTCGTTCAGGCCGATGATCTCGGCCGTCTTGCCGCGCTGCGCGTACTTGGCCTGGACGGCGTCCAGCGCGGCGACGGACGACGCGTCCCAGATGTGGGCCTTCGACAGGTCGATGACCACCCGGTCCGGGTCACCCGCGTAGTCGAACTGGCCCACCAGGTCGTTGGAGGAGGCGAAGAACAGCTCGCCGGTCACCGTGTGCACGACGCTCCGGCCGTCCTCGGACGGCTCGGTCGAGACGGCCGTCAGACGGGCGACCCGCTTGGCGAAGACGACCATCGCGGTGAGGGTGCCGACCACCACACCGATCGCCAGATTGTGGGTGGCGACCACACACACGACGGTGACCACCATGACGGTGATCTCACCGGCCGGCATCCGCTTCAGCGTCCCGGGGGCGATGGAGTGCCAGTCGAAGGTCGCGAACGACACCATCACCATCACCGCGACCAGGGCCGCCATCGGGATGTCGGAGACGAGCGGCCCGAAGACGATGCACAGGAGCATCAGGAAGACGCCCGCGAGGAACGTGGACAGCCGGGTACGGGCCCCGGAGACCCGGACGTTGATCATCGTCTGGCCGATCATGGCGCAGCCGCCCATGCCGCCGAAGAAACCGGTGACCACATTGGCGATGCCCTGGCCGACCGACTCACGTGTCTTGCTGGAGTGCGTGTCGGTGATCTCGTCCACCAGCTTCGCGGTCATCAGCGACTCCATCAGCCCCACCAGCGCCATGGCGAGGGCGTACGGGGCGATGGTGGTGAGGGTCTCCACCGTGAACGGCACATCGGGCAGTCCCGGCACCGGCAGGGAGGAGGGCAGGTCGCCCTTGTCTCCGACCGTCGGCACCGCGATGCCCGCCGCCACCGTGATCGCCGTCAGGGCGACGATCGAGACGAGCGGGGCTGGGACGGCCTTGGTGAGTTTGGGGAAGAGGACCAGCACCGCCAGCCCGGCCGCGAACAGCGGGTACACCGCCCACGGCACATCGCGCAGCTCCCGGAGCTGGGTGAGGAAGATCAGTACGGCGAGGGCGTTGACGAACCCGACCATCACGCTGCGCGGCACGAACCGCATGAGGTGGGCGACCCCGAGCGCGCCCAGCACCACCTGCAGCACACCGGCGAGGATCACAGCGGCGACCAGGTACCCGAGGCCGTGCTCGCGGTTCAGCGGGGCGATGACCAGCGCTACGGCGCCGGTCGCGGCGGAGATCATCGCCGGCCGGCCGCCGACGAAAGCGATCACCACGGCCATGGTGAACGAGGCGGACAGGCCGATACTCGGCTCGACCCCGGCGATGATCGAGAACGAGATGGCCTCGGGGATCAGGGCCAGTGCGACGACGAGGCCCGCCAGTGCCTCCGTACGGAAGACCTTCGGGGACACCCAGGAGGGACGGCGCGCCACCAGGCGCGTGGCGCGGAGGTCGGCGAGGAACGAGACGGGACGCATGGGCAAGGAGGGGAACCTGTCGTGCTCGGGCACGGCACGCCGACACAAGCCGGGCGTACGGGAACGTGCGGACGCGGCGGATCTACGAGTTCAGGGGCGGTGGCCCCGCACCGGGTGGGCCGTCACGGCGGACAGGCGGCGCGCGGCGGCATCGGCACGCGCACGCTCTCTCCTGCTGGCATCGGCCCCGCGAGCGGAGGCGACGGGGCGGCGGGGCGGCCGGTACGGACATCGGCCGGCCCCCATTCTACGGACCGCCACCCCGACGGCCGTGGCCGTCGGGAAAACCCCGACCGCCACAGCCGCACCGCTCACCGCTCCGCCTCTGCCACCCGGCCCGTCTCGTATGCGTTTTCCTCCGCCAGCCGGCCCGCCGTCCCGTCCGCGACGCCACCCGCCACCTGGACGCCCACCCCGTCCGCGTACCCCTCCGTCACCCGCTCCGCCATCACGTCCGCGATCCGGTCCCGCATCGAGCGGCGGGCCAGCGCCGCGAGCGCCTCCTCCACCAGACGGCCCAGCGGATACGCGACCTCCGCCTCCAGCTCCGCCACCGCCGCGGCCGTGGCCCTCCACTCCGTGTCCAGGATCGGCAGGACCGCCTCCGCCTCGGGGGTCAGCCGGGCCACTCGGCGGCGGGCGTCCGCCGCGTCCGGGGCCAACGTGACCAGGCCGTCCTTGACCAGCTGGGCGACGGTCTGACTGGCCGCCGAGTGGGTCACGCCGGTCGCCTCGGCGAGCTCGCGGATGGAGCGGGGCCCTTCCGCGGCCAGGTGGCGCACGACCGGCGTGTAGCGGGGCCGGATCGCGGCCTGGCCGAGATCGGCGTAGACGGCGGCGACCCCGCCGTCGAGCAGGTCGAGCAGGTGACGCAGGCGGGTACCGAGGAGTTCCATTCCCAAAATTCTAACAGGGCTAATACAACAGCGCTAATGTAAAAGTCCTGTTGCATCACCTGCCGCATCACCCTGTCGCCGCCACCGCCGGCACCGTGGGCGGCACCGCAGAAGGAGGGCCGGCGGATGTATCCGGAAAGTGAGCCGCACCAAGAGGGAATGCTCGATGTCGGCGACGGCAATCTCGTGCACTGGGAGGCGCACGGCGACCCGGCCGGCAAGCCCGCCCTCGTCGTGCACGGCGGCCCCGGTGCCGGCTGCCGCCCCGGCCACGCCCGCGTCTTCGATCCGGCCCGCTACCGGGTCGTCCTCCTCGACCAACGGGGCTGCGGACGCAGCACCCCACACGCGAGCGACCCGGCCACCGACATGGGCGCCAACACCACCGACCACCTGGTCGCCGACATCGAGCGGCTGCGCGTGCACCTGGGCATAGAGCGCTGGCTGCTGTACGGCGGGTCGTGGGGCTCGACCCTGAGCCTGGCGTACGCCGAGCGCCACCCGCACCGCGTCACCGAGATCGTCATCTCCGCCGTCACCACCACCCGGCGCTCGGAGATCGCATGGCTGTACGGAGGGGCGGCCCGGTTCTTCCCCGAGGCATGGGAACGGTTCCGGGAGGGAGCGGGCCCCGGAGCCGGCTCCGACCTCATCGCCGCCTACGCCCGCCTCACCGCCCACCCCGATCCGGCCGTGCGCGAGCGGGCGGCGGCCGACTGGTGCGCCTGGGAGGACGCCGTGGTGTCCATGGAGACCGACGGCTCCGGCGGCGCCGGCACCCCGTACGGCGGCCGGCCCGGCGCCGCCCGCCTCGCCCTGGCGCGCATCTGCGCCCACTACTTCGCGCACGGCGCCTGGCTGGAGGAGGGGGCCCTGCTGCGGGACGCCCACCGGCTGGCCGGCATTCCGGGCATCCTGCTCCACGGCCGTCTCGACCTGGGCAGTCCCCCGGTCACCGCCTGGGAGCTGAGCCGCGCCTGGCCGGACGCGGAGCTCGTGGTGGTCGACGGGTCCGGGCACCTGGGCGACGCGGCGAGCCGGGCGCGGGTGGTCGCCGCGCTGGACCGGTTCGCCGCTCGGTGATCTGCGCGTGCGAGCGGCCCACCGGGGCGCGATCATCGATCCATGACCACCACCATCCACCTCGCCCAGCAGCCGGAAGCCGACGAGCTGTTGGGCCGCAGCCCGCTCGCCGCCCTCGTCGGGATGCTGCTGGACCAGCAAGTGCCGATGGAGTGGGCGTTCGCCGGCCCGTACACGATCGCCCGGCGCCTGGGCGCCGACGACCTGGACGCGCACGAGATCGCCGCCCACGACCCGGAGGACTTCGCCGCCCTGCTGTCCGCCAAGCCGGCCGTGCACCGTTACCCCGGTTCGATGGCCAAGCGGGTGCAGCAGCTGTGCCAGTACCTGGTGGACGAGTACGGCGGTGACGCGAGCGCGGTCTGGGCGGGTGTGACGACCGGTGGCGAACTGCTCGCCAGGCTCCAGGCCCTGCCCGGGTTCGGCAAGCAGAAGGCGCAGATCTTCCTGGCCCTGCTGGGCAAGCAGTACGGCGTACGCCCTGACGGCTGGCGCGAGGCGGCGGGCGCGTACGGCGAGGCCGGTTCGTACCGCTCGGCGGCCGACATCACCGGCCCGGAGTCGCTCGCCAGGGTCCGGGCGTACAAGCAGGAGGCGAAGCGCGCCGCCAAAACGGCCGAGGCGACCAAAACCGCCAAGGCCGCCGAAACGTCCAGGTCCACCGGGACGGCCGAGGCGACCGGAGCGGCCCGGCCAGGAACGAACGCCGGGACGGACACCGCCGGGGGCACCGCCGATTGAGCCGAACCGCATGAAAGATGGCGTGAGTTGTGGCACATGTGTTCACAGGAGGGCAGAAGATCGCTAACTTCCCCTCACACCTCGTTCGCACCGGGAAGGACCTCTGTGAACGCATCCCATCGCAGAGCCGTGGCCACCCTGGCCGCAGCCGCACTCGCGACCCCGCTCCTGCTGGCATCCGCCTCCCCCGCTTCCGCCGACCGGCAGGACGCCGGCAAGGCGGCGGCCAAGGACGCCGCCAAGCTGTCCAGGAAGCTCATACGTGAGTCGTCCGCCAAGGACGCCTTCACACACCTCCAGAAGTTCCAGCAGATAGCCGACTCGGCCGGCGGCCACCGCGCGGCCGGCTCGCTCGGGCACGACGCCTCGGCCGCGTACGTGTACCAGCAGCTCAAGAAGGCCGGCTACCAGGTCTCGTACCAGCAGTTCGACTTCGTGTACACCGAGACCCAGGCCGAGAAGCTCTCGGTCGTCTCGCCCTCGCCCCGCGATGTCGAGATCAAGGCGCTGACCTACACCAAGTCGACCCCGGTCGGCGGCGTCAGGGCCGCGCTGGCCGCCGTCCCGGCCCCGGCCGGCGACGCCACGCCGGGCTGCGAGCCGGCCGACTACACGACCGGCACCTTCACCGGCAAGATCGCCCTGATCAAGCGTGGCGGCTGCACCTTCGCCGAGAAGCAGACCCAGGCCGCGGCGGCGGGCGCCATCGGCGCGATCATCTACAACAACACCGCCGGCGCCCTGGCCGGCACCCTGGGCGACCCGAAGGCCGTCCGGATCCCGACCGGCGGCATCGCGCAGGCCGAGGGCGAGAAGCTCGTCGCCGACCTGGCCAAGGGCCCGGTGGAGGTCTCCTTCGAGGTCCGCCAGCTCCAGCAGAACCGGCCCACCAACAACGTCATCGCGGAGACCCCGCGCGGCAACGCGGCCAACACCGTGATGCTCGGCGCCCACCTCGACTCGGTGACCGCCGGCCCCGGCATCAACGACAACGGCTCCGGCTCGGCCGGTCTGCTCGAAGTCGCCCTGGAGCTCGCCAAGTCCAAGCAGAAGCCCGCCAACAAGATTCGCTTCGCCTGGTGGTCGGCCGAGGAGAACGGCCTGCTCGGCTCGGAGCACTACGTCGAGAAGATGAGCGCGCTGGACCGCAAGGAGGTCAAGCTCTACCTCAACTTCGACATGATCGCCTCCCCCAACTACGGCCTGTTCGTGTACGACGGGGACAACTCCGACAACGTCGGCGCCCCTGCGGGCCCGACCGGTTCGGCTCAGCTCGAGCGCGACATCAACGAGTTCCTCGACGGGCGCGGCACCCCGCACGAGGGCACCGACTTCACCGGCCGCTCCGACTACGGCCCGTTCATCGCCGTCGGCATCCCCTCCGGCGGTACGTTCACCGGCGCCGAGGGCGTGAAGACGGTCAAGCAGGCGGAGAAGTTCGGCGGTACGGCCGGCGTCGCGTACGACGCGTGCTACCACGCGGCGTGCGACGACATCGACAACATCGACATGACCGCCTTCGACGTCAACATCGACGTCATCGCCAACGCGGTCGGCACCTACGCCCACGACCTGAGCTCGCTGCGCAAGCCGGTCGTCTCGGTCCCGACCGAGGGCGACGCGGGCAGCGGCGGCGGCCTGCACGACGGCCACGACCACGAGGTCACCGAGTAGCCGGGCGTACGGCGGTAGCGGCGGGCGAACAGCCCGGGCGGCTCACGCCGACGGGTGGCCGGGGTGAACCGCGCCCGCCGCACACATGACGCACGGATGGCGACGCGCCGTCGGCGGGGATTTCACCCGTCGGTGGCGCGTCGCCCCGTGCCACCGGCACCGAGGGCACGGATTGCCCGTTTTCCCCATGTTTGTCGCCCGGGTATGCCCCTGCGGCATGGCTGCGCCGGGAGCCGCTCGCCCGGTAGGCTTTCCGTGTGATCTTCAAGCGCATCGGTAACGGGCGGCCGTATCCCGACCACGGCCGGGAAAGCACCCGGCAGTGGGCGGATGTCGCGCCGCGCCCGGTCCGCCTCGATCAGCTGGTGACCACCAAGGGCCAGCTGGATCTGGAGACGCTCCTCGCCGAGGACTCCACCTTCTACGGCGACCTCTTCGCGCACGTCGTGAAGTGGCGGGGCGACCTCTACCTGGAGGACGGACTGCACCGCGCCGTACGCGCGGCTCTGCAGCAGCGGCAGGTGCTGCACGCCCGGGTGCTGGAACTGGACTGAGTCCTGGCGCGGTCCGCTGCGCCTTTCGGGCTCTTTCCGCCCCGTCCGGCCCTCATCCGTTGATCCTTTAGTAGGCATGGTCGGCGGGCGGCACTACGCTGCGCCCATGAGCATGCTCACTCCCCCCGGTATGGGCGGTAAGTACCGCATCACGGGTAACGCGTACCCCCGGATGCGCCGCCCGCGCCACCGCCGCCGGATCGTGCTCGCGGCCGTCGCCGCGGTACTCGCCCTGGGGCTGGCCGGCTGGGGAACGGTGCAGCTCATCGACATCTTCGGCGGCGGTGGCGGGGAAAGCGGCAGACGCGCCACGGCGGCCGGTCCCGACTGCGAGCGCGATCGCCGCGCCACGCGCCCCGTCGTCGCCGCTGCCCGGGCCCTGCCGCTGCCCGCGGACATCACGGTCAACGTCTACAACGCCACGCCGCGCGGCGGCCTCGCCAAGTCGACCGCCGACGAGCTGAAGCGGCGCGGCTTCACCATCGGCAAGGTGGGCAACGCTCCGGCCGCCTACGACAAGAAGGTCGCCGGCCCGGCGGTCGTGCTCGGCGCGCCGGCCGCCACCAAGGGCGCCTTCCCGGTCCTCGGTACGCAACTGAAGGGCGCGACGGTCAGGACGGACACCCGCGCGACGGCGGACGTGGACCTGATCATCGGTACCGCGTTCCGTGCCCTCACCCCGATGAAGACCGCCAACGCGGCCCTCGCCGCCCTGACCCGGCCGGCCCCGACCAAGCAGCCCGCCCCCTGCGAGACCTGAGGCGGACCACCGGAGCCCGGCACCCACCCCGGCCGGCCGGCCCACGGGGCCCGCGGCCACCCCGGGACGGAGCGGTCGCCGGGCCGCGACGCGGCAGCCCGACGGCCGGGGCAGCTCAGCGGCCCACTGGCCCGGCCGACCGACCGGCTCACCGGCTCACCGGCGGCGAAACGATCCCGCTGGGCTCAGTCGGCCGTGCCGTACATGCGGTCGCCCGCGTCGCCCAGGCCCGGGACGATGTAACCGTGCTCGTTGAGGCGCTCGTCGACCGAGGCGGTGACGACGGTGACCGGCGTGCCCGCCAGCTCGCGCTCCATCACCTCGACGCCCTCCGGCGCCGCCAGCAGCACCACGGCCGTCACGTCGTCGGCACCGCGCTCGATCAGCTCCCGGATCGCGGCGACCAGCGTGCCACCGGTGGCCAGCATCGGGTCCAGGACGTAGACCTGACGGCCGGAGAGGTCCTCCGGCATCCGGGTGGCGTACGTCGACGCCTCCAGCGTCTCCTCGTTGCGGATCATGCCGAGGAAACCCACTTCGGCGGTCGGCAGCAGCCGCACCATGCCGTCGAGCATGCCCAGGCCGGCCCGGAGGATCGGCACCACCAGCGGGCGCGGGTGGGACAGCTTCACCCCGGCCGTCCGGGTCACGGGGGTGTCGATGTCGACCTGCTCGGTGCGCACGTCCCGGGTGGCCTCGTACGCGAGCAGGGTGACCAGCTCGTCGGCGAGCCGCCGGAAGGTCGGGGAGTCGGTGCGCCTGTCGCGCAGCGTGGTGAGTTTGTGCGCCACCAGCGGGTGGTCGACGACGTGGATCCGCATGCCCTCAACAGTAGCCGCACTGGCATCAACCCCGGTCGCGGAGGGAAGGTGGGGTCAGACGGACCCAGCGGTGGGGTGGTGTCGCCATGCCGGACCGGGAAGAACCGGAGCGGGAGCAGGAGCGTCAGGAGAGCGACGCGGAGCGCCGGAGGCGCCGCGCGCAGTTCCTGCGCGAGCTGAACGAGGCCAAGGCGCTGCGCGACCGCGTCCAGCCGCGCCGGGCGAGGGCCGCCAGGATGCGCCAGGCGATGCGCATGCGCACCTTCCGCTGGTGACACCCCGGGGAGGACTGGTGACACGGACCGGCCGTCGGACCCAGACTGGTGCACGACGCAACGGCGGAAGACGTCTCGTGAAGCCCTCGCGTCTGCCACGATGCCGAGTGGGCGGGGCATGCGGAAGACGTGCCGCCCGATCGTCACACCTCTGATCAGTGGGAGAGTCACGGTGTACTTCGCCGCACTGCTCGCGCGCACCGAAGACGGGTGGGAAGCGAGCGACACAGAGCTCGACGATGTGGAGACCTTGTCGGATCTGACCGACCTGGCCCGTGAGGCATCGGTGGACGACGACACAGTGATCGTCTTCATCGAGCAGGAGGACGCGTGGTTCGGAATCGTCCGTGTGGAGGGTGAGGACGACCCGCGTATCTACGTCTCGGACGGCGCCGCCGCCGCCCGCTCCTCCTACGGGGAGATCCTCACCAAGGAACTGCTGGGCGACGTCGAGGACGACGTCGCCCCCGACCTGGACGCGCTGGACCTGGACGGCACGGAGGAGGGAGAGCCGGCCGGGGACGACGAGGAGGAGGACGCGGAGGTGGCGGCCGAGGCCGTGCCGCCGGAGCCGGTCGGGGACCGGGAGGTCCTGGCCGATCTGGGGCTGTCGGAGAAGGAGCTGCTGAAGCTCGACACCGACGCGCTCAGCGAGATCGCGGACGCGCTGGGCGCGGCGGAGGTGCTGGAGGCCGTCCGTTAGGACCATCCCGTCCGGTACGAGACCCTGTTCCCGTGTCCGCCTCGCCCTCGCAGCCCGAACCCCGCCCGCCGTCCCCGTACTCGTCCGGCCCCCGTGCCGTGCCCGAGACGGTGCCGGAGGCCGATGCCGTACGGGATCCGTGGCGGGCGGCGATGCGGCGGGCGATGGAGGAGGCCGAGCGCGCCGCGCGGGCCGGCGACGTGCCGGTCGGCGCGGTCGTGCTGTCCCCGGACGGCACGGTCCTGGCGACCGGTCACAACGAGCGCGAGGCGACCGGCGACCCCACGGCGCACGCCGAGGTGCTGGCGCTGCGCCGGGCCGCCGGGCGGTTGGGCCGGTGGCGGCTGACCGGTTGCACGCTGGTCGTGACGCTCGAGCCGTGTGTGATGTGCGCGGGCGCGCTGGTGCAGTCCCGGGTGGACCGGGTGGTGTTCGGGGCGCTGGACGAGAAGGCCGGCGGGGTCGGGTCCCTGTGGGACCTGGTACGGGACCGGCGGCTCAACCACCGCCCGGAAGTGGTGCAGGGGGTGCTGGCCGACGAGTGCTCCGTACAGCTCACCCGCTTCTTCCGGGACCGCTGAGCACGCGCCGCTGGCACCGCCGCCGACACCACTGACCATGGATTTCGGCGAAGCGGCACCTTTGGGCTAAGCTCTCTCTCGGTAGCGTGTCCGAGCGGCCGAAGGAGCTCGCCTCGAAAGCGAGTGTGGCGCAAGTCACCGAGGGTTCAAATCCCTCCGCTACCGCTCTTCACGAGAGGGCCCCGCGCGGATCGACGCCGGGGCCCTTCTTCGTTCCCCCCTCCCGCTCCGGCGCCTCCCGGAAGCCCCGGCAAGGGGCCGTACGAGGCTGGGTCTTGGCCCGTGGGGGCTCGGTTAGACTCACGCGACCGTCCAGGGGATCACAGGGGGAGACAGGCCCGATGGTGCAAGCGAAGAAGATCACGCTGTATGTCGTCGTCGTCTTCGTGCTCTACACGATCATCAATTCCCCGCAGCGGGCCGCCGACCTCGTGCAGGTAGGGTTCGAGGGCATTTCCAGCGCCGCGCAGGGCGTCGGTGACTTCATGACCGAGCTCGTCAACTAGGAGTCCTTGTGATCCGCCACCTGGTCCTCTTCAAGCTCAATGACGGTGTGCGGCGCGACGAGCCGCGAGTGGCCGCCGGCGCGAAGGCCTTCCAGGAGCTGGGCGGGAGGATCCCGGAGCTGGAGTTCTGGGAGTGCGCGTGGAACATCACCGACCGGCCCATCGCGTACGACTTCGCCATCAACTCGGCCGTCGCCGACGCGGACGCGCTGAAGCGGTACATCGAGCACCCGGCCCACCAGGCGGCCGCCGGGCAGTGGCGGGAGTTCGCCACGTGGGTGATCGCCGACTACGAATTCTGAGCCCGGCCTTCCGGCTCCGCGGCCCCGCACCGGTGGTGCGGGGCTTTTCGCTGTCCACAACACGACGCTATCAGGTGCTTGCACACAGTGGACATGTCTTGTGATGCTATGACCGCTTTTGACGGATGAGTTGACCGTAGTTGCCGCAATGTTGACCGCAAAGGGGTGGCGTGAACGTGCCGGCCAGTACGACGCCTCAACAGGTGCCGCCCCAGAACGAGTCGGAGAACCGCGCGGCCAAGCCGCAGGGCCGGGCCGCCGACACCCGGGCCCTCACCCAGGTCCTCTTCGGCCAGCTCAAGAACCTGGAGCCGGGCACTCCGGAGCACCACCGGGTGCGCGGGGCGCTGATCGAGGCGAACCTGCCCCTGGTGCGGTACGCGGCGGCCCGCTTCCGCTCCCGCAACGAGCCCATGGAGGACGTCGTCCAGGTCGGCACCATCGGCCTGATCAACGCCATCGACCGGTTCGACCCGGACCGGGGCGTGCAGTTCCCGACGTTCGCGATGCCGACCGTGGTCGGCGAGATCAAGAGGTACTTCCGGGACAACGTCCGCACCGTGCACGTACCGCGCCGGCTGCACGAGCTCTGGGTCCAGGTCAACGGCGCCACCGAGGACCTGACCACGGCGCACGGCCGCTCCCCCACCACCGCCGAGATCGCCGAGCGGCTGAAGATCTCCGAGGAGGAGGTCCTGGCCTGCATCGAGGCCGGACGCTCGTACCACGCGACCTCCCTGGAGGCCGCCCAGGAGGGCGACGGGCTGCCGGGGCTGCTCGACCGGCTCGGCTACGAGGACCCCGCCCTGGCCGGGGTCGAGCACCGGGACCTCGTCCGGCACCTCCTCGTCCAGCTGCCTGAGCGCGAGCAGCGCATCCTGATGCTCCGTTACTACAGCAATCTGACCCAGTCCCAGATCAGCCAGGAACTGGGTGTCTCGCAGATGCATGTGTCAAGACTTCTGGCCCGCAGTTTCGCCCGCCTCAGATCCGCAAACAGAATCGACGCGTAACCTGATCAGGTAGACCCGTTCGGCCCTGCCGCCGGGGGCAAATGCCCCCACACCCCCTGTTTCCAGCGTGGTTTTGCCGCATTCTTGTCGACAAGTCACTACAGCGTGTTGCCGACATGTGACATTCTGCTGGAACCGCGTTTGCCGCAGTCTCGGCGCCGGTATTCACGTGGAGGCTGCGTTCCTCCGATGGTCGCGGCCACCGCGACCGTCCGCGACCTCAAGGGGGTGGCATGTCCGCAGAACAGGGCAGCTCGAAGGTGCTCACGCTCACCAAGAGCGAAGAACCCGCCGTGCTTCTCGACGCCTCGGTAGCCATCGACACCCGCACTCTGTCCCGCTCCCTGTTCCTGCGGCTGCGCGCGCTGGACGCCGAGGGAGCGAGCGACAGCCCGGAGCGCACCTACGTACGCGACACCCTCATCGAGCTGAACCTGCCGCTGGTGCGGTACGCGGCGGCCCGCTTCCGCTCCCGCAACGAGCCCATGGAGGACATCGTCCAGGTCGGCACCATCGGCCTGATCAAGGCGATCGACCGGTTCGACTGCGAGCGGGGCGTTGAGTTCCCCACCTTCGCCATGCCGACCGTGGTCGGCGAGATCAAGCGCTTCTTCCGCGACACCTCCTGGTCGGTGCGCGTGCCGCGCCGGCTCCAGGAGCTGCGGCTGGCGCTGACCAAGGCCAGCGACGAGCTGGCCCAGAAGCTCGACCGCTCCCCGACCGTCCCCGAACTCGCCGCCGTGCTGGGCGTGTCGGAGGAGGACGTGGTGGACGGGCTCGCGGTCGGCAACGCGTACACGGCCTCGTCGCTGGACTCGCCGTCGCTCGAGGACGACGGCGGCGAGGGATCGCTGGCCGACCGGCTCGGGTACGAGGACGCGGCGCTGGAGGGCGTCGAGTACAGAGAGTCCCTCAAGCCGCTGCTGGCCAAACTCCCCTCCCGGGAGCGGCAGATCATCATGCTGCGCTTCTTCGCCAACATGACGCAGTCGCAGATCGGCGAGGAGGTCGGCATCTCCCAGATGCACGTCTCCCGGCTGCTGACCCGGACCCTGGCCCAGCTGCGCGAGGGCCTCATCTCCGACTGACCCGCTCGCGTCGGCCGCGCGTCGGCCGTACCGGCGCGCGGTGACGGTGGCGGGACGCGCGGCGGGGGTGCCCGCCGCCCACCGGCGACGCCGAGGAGGGCCGCCCGGCGCCCGGCACGGTCTCGCGCCACCGGGCCGACCGGCTGGCGCGGCGTGCGCCCGGCGCGGCGTGGTGCCGCTGTCCGGCCGATGACGCCGAGTCGCGGGGTACGAGCCCGCCAGGGACACGGGCGCCCGTACGGCTCGGGCTCCGGCGCCCGGAGGCCCGTACGGCATCGCTCGTCCCCGTACCGTCACCGCCGCTGTTCTGGGCGCACCGGCGCACGCCCCCCGGAACCCGCCGTCCGGACCGCCCCCGGGTCCACCGGGCCGGTGGCACCCGCACCGCCGGACGGCAGGCGGGTGCGGCCGCCTGCCGTCCAGGGCCGTGCCGTGCCGCTGCGCGTCCGCCGACCGCCCCGGCACGTCGGGGACGTCGCCCGCGCGAGCCATGGCACCGGCGCCCGGCGGGCGGGCACCGGCGGAGTAGGTGCGCACGGGTGCGCATGAGGACGCCCGTCCGGAGTGAGACGGGCGGGGCGGGCGGTCAGCCGAGCGCGAGCCAGGCGACCGCCGCGACGATCACCACGGCGGCGACGACGCCCGCGATGAGGCCGAATCGGGGCCCCGACTGGGCGACCACCTGCTGCTGCCGCCGTGGCGTGCCCTCGTCGACGAAGGCGCGGAACATCTGCGTGCTGCCCGAGGGGTCGTAGTTGCCCTCGGGGCCCTGAGGGGCGTGCGGGTTGTGTGCCATGGGGCAGGACCCTAGCGAACCGGCGGCCCGCTCCCCACCTCCGGTTCCGTTTGCCGTCCCTTTGCCAGGACTTTAGCGGCCTTCGCCCGGTTTCGTTTGCCTTCAGCAACCAACTGAATTTATGGTTGCCCTAAGCAACAAGATGCCTGGGGGTGCCAATGGCCGAGCGGAGTCAGTACGAAGAACTGGCCCGGCAACTGAGCGCCATCGGCGCCGTCAAGCGCGGTTTCGCGCGGACCCTGCCGGCCGAGTGCCCCGCCGGGTCCGCCGCCGTACTGAGCCTGCTCGGGCGGTACGGCGAGATGCGGATGAGCCGGCTCGCCGAGCTGCTCGCCGTGGACATGTCGGTGACCAGCCGGCACGTGGCCCATGTCGCCGAACGCGGCTGGATCGAGCGCGAACCCGACCCCGGCGACAAACGCTCCCGCATCCTGCGGCTGACGCCCGCCGGGCAGGCCGTGCTCGACGACCTCGGCCGACGGACGGCCGACCTGTTCGCCCACAACCTCAAGGACTGGACCGACGACGAAGTCGGACAGCTCAGCGTGATGCTGGCCCGCCTCCGGGACTCCTTCGGAGACTGCCGGGCCCACGCCACCCGTACACCCGCATCAACGACGTAAAGGAAGATCATTGGCTACGACCACACCACCCGGTGTGCGGGGCGGCCACGCCAGGACCCGTGACAGCGGCGCGCCGATGACGCACCGGGAGATCATGGAGGCGCTCTCCGGGCTGCTGCTCGGCATGTTCGTCGCCATTCTGTCCTCGACGATCGTCTCCAACGCCCTGCCGGAGATCATCTCCGACCTGGGCGGCGGGCAGAGCGCCTACACCTGGGTCGTGACCGCCTCGCTGCTGGCGATGACCGCGACCACCCCGCTCTGGGGCAAGCTCTCGGACCTCTTCTCCAAGAAGCTGCTGGTCCAGATAGCCCTGATCATCTACGTCCTGGGCTCGGCGGCGGCCGGCCTGTCGCAGAACGCCGGCATGCTCATCGCCTGCCGTGTCGTCCAGGGCATCGGCGTCGGCGGCCTGTCCGCCCTCGCCCAGATCGTCATGGCCGCGATGATCTCCCCGCGTGAGCGCGGCCGGTACAGCGGCTACCTCGGCGCCACCTTCGCCGTCGCCACCGTCGGCGGCCCGCTGCTGGGCGGTGTCATCACCGACACCGACTGGCTCGGCTGGCGCTGGTGCTTCTACGTGGGCGTGCCCTTCGCCGTCATCGCCCTGATCGTGCTCCAGAAGACCCTGAAGCTCCCGGTGGTCAAGCGCCAGGTCAAGGTCGACTGGGCCGGTGCCTTCTTCATCAGCGCGGCCGTCTCGCTGCTGCTGGTGTGGGTGACCTTCGCCGGTGACAAGTACGACTGGCTGTCCTGGCAGACGTACACGATGGTCGCCGGATCGATCGTGCTCGGCGCGCTCTTCCTCCTCGTGGAGTCCAGGGCGAGCGAGCCGATCATCCCGCTGCGGCTGTTCCGCAACCGCACCATCACCCTCGCCTCGCTGGCCTCCCTCTTCGTCGGTGTCGCGATGTTCGCCGGCACGGTCTTCTTCAGCCAGTACTTCCAGCTGGCGCGCGACGAGTCGCCGACGATGTCCGGCGTCATGACCATTCCGATGATCGGCGGGCTGTTCGTCTCGTCGACCGTGTCGGGCTGGGTCATCACCAAGACGGGCCGCTGGAAGGCCTGGCTGGTCAGCGGTGGCGTCCTGGTGACGGCGGGCCTCGGGCTGCTCGGCACCATGCGGTACGACACCGAGTACTGGCACCTCGCGGTCTTCATGGCCGTCCTGGGCCTCGGCCTGGGCATGATGATGCAGAACCTGGTGCTGTGCACGCAGAACCAGGTCGCCCCGGCCGACCTCGGCGCCGCCTCCTCCGTGGTCACCTTCTTCCGCTCCCTGGGCGGTGCGATCGGTGTCTCGGCGCTGGGCGCGGTCATGGCCAACCGGGTCACGCACTACGTCCAGGACGGGCTCACCGAACTCGGCCCGCGCGGTGCGGCGCTGGGGCACGGCGGCACGGCCGGCGGGGGCATCCCCGACCTGGACGAGCTGCCCGCCCCGATCCGGACGGTGGTGGAGAGCGCGTACGGGCACGGCGTGGCCGACGTCTTCCTGTACGCGACGCCGTTCGCCCTGGTGGCCTTCCTGGTGACGCTGTTCATCAAGGAGGTGGCGCTGAAGAGCCACGCCGCCCCGGAACCGGCCGGTCAGCCGGGTTCGGCCCCGGTCGCCGCCTCCCCCGACGCGGCCGCCGGGCCGGCCGCCGGACCGGCCACCGGACCGGCCGGCGTGGAGACGACCGCCCCGCCGCCCCCCGTGGTGGACGGCACCCCCGTGCACGGCACCGTGCGGACCGCCGACGGCACGCCCGTGGCCCGGGCCGCCGTCACGCTGATCTCCCTCGCCGGACGCCAGCTCGGCCGCTCGGTCGCCCAGGCCGACGGCCGGTACACGCTGGACGCGCCGGGAGCCGGTTCGTACGTACTGATCGCGTCCGCCGACGGCTACCAGCCGCAGGCGTCCACCGTGGTCGTCGGCGGTGAGCCGATGGCGTACGACATCCTGCTCTCCGGTACCAGTGGTCTGGTCGGTGCCGTCAGGGCGGCCGACGACCAGGCGCCCGTGGCGGGCGCGATGGTGATCGTCACCGATGTGCGCGGCGATGTCCTGGCCACCGGCAAGTCCGCCGAGGACGGCGGGTTCGCCTTCGCCGAACTGGTGCCCGGCTCCGTGACCGTCGCGGTCAACGCCGACGGTTACCGGCCGCTCGCCCTGCCGGTCGAGATCGGCGGCCAGGGTGTGACCCGGATCGAGGCGCTGCTCCGGTCCGGCGCCCGGCTTCAGGGCACGGTACGGGCCGGCGCGGACCACCGTCCGCTGGCCGACGCCCGGGTGACCCTGCTCGACGCGGCCGGGAACGTCGTCGCCACGGCCACGACCGGCGAGGACGGCGCGTACGGCTTCGCCGACCTCGACTCGGGCGAGTACACGGTCATCGCGACCGGCTACCCGCCGGTGGCCGGAGCGCTGACGGTGGCCGGCCGCGGTGTCGACGGCCACGACATCGAACTCGCCCACCCGGGCGAGTGATCGACCTCCGGCCGCGCTTCCGGCGGAGGCGCGGCCGGGGCCGGGCGGCAGGCAGGGGACGGCCTGCCGCCCGCTTTTTTTCGTACCGAGGAGAGACACGGGATGGGACTTCGCGCACAAGTACGGACGCGGGACGGCTGGGCCGTCCAGCACGCCGTCGTGACCATGACCGACATGACCGGCGCGCAGGTGCTGCGGGCCGGCGCGGACCCGGACGGCGTGGTGGCGGCGGACGTGCCGCTGGTCCCCGGCCCGTACACGGTGATCGTCACGGCCCTCGGGTACGCCCCGGCGGCGTCCACCGCGCTGGTGACGGCGAGCGGACGCGCCGAGGTGGGCACGGTGGTGCTGGCCCGCGCGGGCGGCGTCGAACTGCCACCGCCCGGCGTGTGGACGCTGGACCCGGCGCACTCGACGATCGGCGCGGTGGCCCAGCACCTGGGCATCTCCAGCGTGCACGGCCGCTTCACCGACTTCGGCGGCCGGATCGAGATCACCCCCGACCTCACCGGGTCCCGGGTGGAGGCGGTCATCGCGGCGGCGTCGGTGGACACCGGGAACGGTCTGCGGGACAAGCACCTGAAGTCCCCCGACTTCCTGGACGTCGAGGCCCACCCGGAGATCACCTACCGCAGCCACGCCCTGACCCCGGCCGGCCCGGACCGCTGGACGGTGCGCGGCAGGCTCTCCCTGCACGGCGTGGTGCGGGACGTCGACCTGGACCTGACCTACCTGGGCACCGGGCCCGACCCGTGGGGCGGTGTCCGGGCGGCGTTCCGCGCCACGGCGGAGCTGCGGCGGGAGGACTTCGCGATGAACTACAACCAGGTGGTGCAGGCGGGGATCTCGGCGATCGGCACGACGCTGCGGGTGGAACTGGACATCCAGGCCGTCCAGGGCGGGCTGCCCGGGGCCTGACGGTCCGGCGGCCGGGCCGTCCGGGACGCCTCAGCCCTGGTACTGGGTGAGGTCGATGGCGTGGACGCGGAGCGCGATGCCGTACTCCGGGTGCGTCGTCCCGCGCTCCGGCTCCATGCCGAGCTTGCGGGCGATGTTGGCCGAGGCCGTGTCGCCCACGGGGCAGACGGCCACCACCCGGTCCAGGCCCCGGTCCTGGAGGGCGAACTCCAGGGTGGCGTGCGCGGCCTCCGACGCGTACCCCTGGCCCCAGAACTGGCGGCCCAGCCGCCAGCCGATCTCCACGGCGGGCAGCACCTGCGGCAGGTACTCCGGTACGGACAGGCCCACCGCACCCGCCAGTTCGCCGGAGCCGAGGAGCTCGACGGCGAAGACGCCGAAGCCCTCCTCGTCCCACTCCTCCTCCCACCGCTCGATGTCCTCGGCGGTCTGCTCCAGGTCGCGCACCGACCCGTCGCCGATCCAGCGCATCACCTCGGCGTCGCCGTGGATCTCCGACAGCGGGACGAGGTCGTCGTCGTGCCAGCGGCGCAGGACGAGTCGGGGGGTGCGGATCTCGGTCATGGCACCCATCCTGCCGAAACCGGGTCCGCGGCGGTAATCGGAGCGGCCGGGCCCTCGCCCCCGCCGGGCGTCGCCGGGGGCCTGGAGGGCCCTCCGGGACGCCGGGCTCCGCCGGGCCGCCGGGCTCCCCGGCGAGCCCCGCCGGGCGGCGGGGCTGGGCGTCCGGGCCCCGGCTCACCGGAAGCTCCCCAGGGGGCGCCCCGGGGCCTCGGGACGCCGGTGTCAGGTCAGCGCCTCGATGCCCGCGATCAGCAGCTTCAGGGCGAACTCGAAGTCCCGCTCCCGCATCTCCTGCACCGTGTCCCCGCCCCGCGCCGCCATCAGCTCGGTGGCCCGCTCGAAGGGTTCCGCGAGCCCGGGCTGCTCACGGATCACGGCCATCGCCCGCTGGTAGTACTCGTCCTGGCTCAGGCCCGCCTCGGCGCACCGCTGGACGAAGTGGCCCTCGATGGTCCCGAATCCGTACACGAACTGGAAGACCGCAGCCATGGCCCCGGTCTGGCCGTGCGCCGGCAGGCCCGTGTTGCGGATGACCTCCTGGACGCACAGCGAGAACGCCATCGCGTGCGGGCCGATGTTGAGGAACCTCCCCATCAGCGGCGAGGTCCAGGGGTGGCGGACCAGCAGGGCGCGGTGGCCGGCCGCCAGCCGGCGGAGCTGGACCCGCCAGTCGTCGCCGGCGGCCGGGTCGGGGAGGTCCAGTTCGCCGAAGACCCTGTCGATGGCCAGTTCCAGCAGGTCGTCCTTGGTGTCGACGTACCAGTAGACGGACATGGCGGTGACGTTCAGTTCCGCCGCGAGCCGCCGCATGGAGAACTTGGCCAGACCCTCCGCGTCGAGCAGCCGTACCGCCGCCGCGGTGACCTTGTCGCGGTCGAGGCCGGTGGGCTGCTCCGCCCTGCGGGTCCGTGGCGCCTTGCCCTGCAGCCATACGCTCGTCCGCGCCGGACGGTTCTCGCGGTCGGCCGACGACACCATGGGGCTTCCCTCCTCGTTCCTGGGCCCCGATGCTATGCCCGCGCGCGCTCCGCCCGGCGCAGCAGCAGCGCCGCCAGCAGCCCGCCCGCCAGGACGGCGACCGCGCCGACGAGTTGGCTGGTCTCCAGTCCGGAGGCGAAGGCGTCGGCGATACGGGCCCGGTCGGCGGGTCCGTCCGCCGCCGCGAGCGCGGCGGGCAGCGACGCCGCCGAGACGGCCGCGCCCGACACCAGCGCGGCGAAGCGGGAGTTGAGCACCGCGCCCAGGACCGCCACGCCCAGTCCGTTGCCGAACTCACCGAGGGTGCCGTTGATGCCCGCGCCCACGCCCGCCTTCTCCGGCGGGATCGCGCTCATGATGGCGTTGGCCATGGCGGGCATGGACAGTGCGACGCCCATGCCCATGACGACGAGCCCGAGCAGCATCCCTCCGTACCCGTGTGCCCCGCCGAGCACCGCGATGGAGGCGAGCCCGGCCGCGACCATGGCCATGCCGAGGGCGATGGTCAGGGGCGTGCCCAGCCGGGGCAGCAGCCGCGCGGCGAGACCCGTCAGGTTGAGGACAACGACGGTGAGCGCCAGCGGGGCCGTCCGCAGGCCGGCGTCCAACGGCCCGTACCCGAGCACGAACTGGAGGTGCTGGGTGAGCAGGAACAGCGAGCCGGTCATCCCGAAGGCAACCAGGACGGTGCCGGCGACGGCTCCCACGAAACGCTGGTCGCGGAAGAAGTGCATGTCCAGCATGGGGTGCGGGGTGCGCAGTTCCCACAGGGCGAAGAGGCCGAGGACGACGGCGCCCAGCGCGGCGGGGACCCCGACCTGGGCGGAGGTCCAGCCGTGTTCCGGCCCGGAGATGATCGCGTACACGACGGCGGTCATACCGATCGTGGACAGCAGCGCGCCGAGCAGGTCGGGCCGGTCACCCTGCTTGTGCTTGGACTCCGGTACCAGGGCGGCCACCGCGACCAGGCCGATGACCGCGACCGGCAGGTTGATCAGGAAGATCGCGCCCCACCAGAAGTGGTCGAGCACGACCCCGCCGATCAGCGGACCGGCGGCGAAGCCCAGCGAACTGACGGTGGACCACAGGGCGATGGCCTTGACCCGCTCGCTGTCGTCGAAGACCTGGACGACGACGGCGAGGGTGGTGGTCATCAGCAGCGCGCCGCCGACGCCCATGCCCGCGCGGGCCGCGATGAGCTGCCCGGACGACTGGGCGAACCCGGCGGCCAGCGAGCCGACACCGAACAGCGCCAGGCCGGTGAGCAGCATCTTCCTGCGGCCGTAGCGGTCGGCGGCGTTGCCGGCGGTGAGCAGCAGCCCGGACTGGACCAGCGAGTACGCGTTGATCATCCACTGGACGTCCGAGGTGGAGGCGTCGAGTTCACCGGTGAGAGAGGGGATGGCGACGTTGAGGACGGTGTTGTCGAGCAGCACGGTGAGCTGGGCGAGGCAGATGACGCCCAGGATCAGCCAGCGCTGCGGGTGACCGCCGGCGGGGGCGGGGGCGGGGTGCTTCTCGGCGGTCGTCGCCGACATGGACAGCTCCTTGTACGGTGTAAGGGGCCAGGCTGGCCTTACACCGTACAAGCGCGTCTCGTACGCTGTATATGAATTATTTCCCGCCACCGTCCCGCTCGCCCGGCCGGATGAGATACCCCGCGCCCCGCCGGGTGTGGATCATCGGCGGGGCGCCCGCGTCGACCTTGCGGCGCAGGTACGAGATGTAGAGCTCGACCACATTGCCCGACCGGCCGCCGAGGCCGTGGCCCCACACCCGGTCCAGGATCCGCGCCTTGCTGAGCACCCGGCGCGGATTGCGCATCAGGAACCGGAGCAACTCGAACTCGGTGGCCGTCAGACGGATGCGCCGTCCGCCCCGCGTCACCTCCCGGCGCCCCTCGTCGAGCACCAGGTCGCCCACCACCAGCCGGGACGGGCACCCGGCCGCCCGCGCCGGCCGGTCCCCGCACCCGGGCGCCAGGGACAGCGGTGCGGCGGGGGGCGCGTCGGCGCCCCCGGTGGCGAGGACCCGGGCGCGGGCGCCGGTACTCGCTCCGAGCGGTGCGGTACGGCCCTGGGGCGAGGTCACGGTCATACCGCCACGGTGGCGGCCACCGCTGAGAGGGGTCTTGCCGCTCCCTGTGAATCGGCTGAGAAACCGCTCCGGGGCCCGGCCGGAGGGCTCTTCCGCCCCACCGGCCGGACACCGTTCCGCCGGACCGGCCAGGAACCGTTCCGCCGGGCCGGCCGCGCACGTACCGCTCCACGCCCTCCTCCGGGAAGAGGGTCGCGGTCGGCCCGGCCGGCGATGGGCCACTCGGTCCCGGTCAGCGGCCCGGTCGCGTCGAAGGAGGCCCACACCTCGCGCAGCACCGCTCGGGCATGACGTGCGTGTGCACGCCGGCCAGTCCCGGCGCCCCCAGCCGCCGCCGGAACGCCTCGGTCCGCCCCGCCTCGCCCGCCGCTCCCCCCTCTCACCCCCGCTCGAAGCCGTAACTCCGCTCCACCCTGCCGATGTGCACGCTGTACCGCTCGTACCAGCGCTCCCGTCCGTGCCGCTGGGCCTGCCGGTGCTCGGCTTCCGCGCGCCAGGCCGCGATGGCGTCCACGTCCCTGAAGTAGCCGACGGTGATACCGAGACCGCCGGGCGCACGGGCCGACTCGACGCCCAGGAAGCCGGGTATCTCCCGCACCAGCTCCGCCATGCGCTCGGCGACTTCCGCGTAGCCCTCGTCGGCCTCCGTCCGTACGGAGGTGAACACAACGGTGTAGTACGGCGGTTGGAGGCCGCTCACGAGTGGATCGCTCATGCGGATCACCTTCCGCCGCGCCACCGATCCGTGTCCAGGGACTTGCGCTGCGGGATCCGGGTCTTTGCCCGCCGGTCAGAAAAGCCCGCCCTGGACGCCTTTCGGCATGTCCGCCACCGGGACCGTGACCTCTCGCGCCGCGCCCCCGGCCAGCTCCCAGCCCCTCAGCAGACGGGTGTCCAGCACCAGCCGGCGCCCGTCCGGAGCGACCAGGTGCACATCGGGCCCGGCGACGGCGGTGACCGTCCCGTACACGCTCCCGCCCGTGACGAGCTCCCGAACCACCCCGTCGATCCCGTCCAGCCGGTCGGTCCCGAACACCTCCGCGTGATCCACCACCTCCGGGTCCAGCCGCTCCAGCGTGTCCCCCCACCCGGGCACCCCCGCCGCCCGCCGGTACAGCTCCGCCACCTCGGCCGCCCGCTCCCGCACCGGCGGCAGCAACCGGTTCGGGGACCCCTTGCTCACCGTGAGGACGTTCCTGACCGACTGGTCGGCCAGCCATACGGCGACGTCCTCCGGTGTCGCCGACGGGTTGCCGGCCTTGTGGAGAGCCGCGACGCCCGTGACGTGCGGGGCCGCCATGGAGGTGCCGCTCAGGGTGACGCCGCCCCCGCCCAGCCGCGCGGAGACGATCGACGCGCCGGGTGCGTAGATCCACAGGCAGCGACCGTAGTTGGAGAAGCTCGTCTCGCGGTCCTGGTGGTCGGTGGCGCCGACGGTGACGACCCGGGACGCGCCCGCCGGGGAGACGGTGCAGGCGTCGACGGCGTCGTTGCCCGCGGCGACCACGGGCAGGACACCCCGGTTGGACAGCGCGGTGGCCGCGTCGTTCACCGCCTGGCTGCGCGGCCCGCCCAGGGAGGCGTTGAGGACCGCGGGCTGCCTGGCGTTCTGGGCCACCCAGTCGAGTCCGGCGATGACGCTCGCGTTGCTGCCCCGGCCCTGGCAGTCGAGGACGCGGACCGCGACCAGGGTGGCGCCGCGGGCGACCCCGTAGTGCGCCCCGCCGACGGTCCCGGCGACATGTGTGCCGTGGCCGTGGCAGTCCTGCCCGTTCCGCCCGTCGCCGATCGCGTCGTAGCCGAACACCGCGCGACCGCCGAACTCCGCGTGCCGGTACTCGATACCGGTGTCGAGGATGTACGCCGACGCTCCCGAACCGGTGCTGTTCACGTGGAACTGGTTGTTCAGCGGAAGGTACGGCTGGTCGATCCGGTCCAGTCCCCAGCTCGCCGCCGGTACCCGGAACGAGGGGGCGTCGGGGGCGGGCGGGGCCGTGACGAACGCGTCCTGCTCGACCGCCGCCACGTCGGGAAGCGCCCGTGCGGACGCGAGCTGGGAGGCGGTGAGCCTGGCCGCGAAACCGCGCAGAGCTACGTGGTAGGAGTAGATCGGAGTGACCCCGAGCCGCTGGGTGACCTGGACGGCGGTCGCCCTGGGCCGGAGGGTCACGATGTACTGGTCCGGGACCGGCACCCCCGTGACGCGCAGCGGCGCGGTCCCCGGCCCGGCGGGTTCCGGACCGGATACGGCCGTGGCGGCGGAAGTCGCCGCCAGGGGAAACAGCAGCAGGAGCGCTACGGACGCGCAGCGCGCGAACAGCCTCATTTCGGTGCTCCGTTCGGCGAGTGGGTGCGGGCCCGCCACGGGACGGCGGACGGGCGGGCGGCACGGGGGCAGGGACCGGCTCGGTCGCTCGCGGGCAGCACCGAGCCGGGCACCGGCGCCCCCCGGGGCACACCGGAAGCCGGTCGGTCCGCGTCATCAGGGTGAGAAGTGTCCGCCCCCGTGTTCACCGCCACGGCGGTGATGCTGAGCGTTATTTCCGGCCAGGGCGGGCCTCAGTCCCGGTTGGCAAGGACTGGCCAGCCGGCAGTCGCCACCGCGTCACCCCACGGCGGCGACTGCCGGGGCCCGGCGGACCGCCGGTTCACCGGCGGGTAGGGAAAACACCAGAGGCCCCGGATTTCTCCGGGGCCTCTGGCCTGCTGTGCACTCGGCAGGATTCGAATCTGCAACCTTCTGATCCGTAGGATCGGGCACCGCCTTGCGGGGACTCCCGACGGCCTCCCGAACTGATCGGCCACGTTAGCGATCACGGGCCGCCGTGTGCCGTCGTTGCCGTCAGCGTTGCCGTCGTCCTCAGATAGAGCAACTAGGCACCCCCTATGCAGGCTTCAAGCCTCAGTCACCGGCGGTGTGCCGGACTGCCGCCCTTTGCTACGACTGGAGCCCGCTCGCGCCGTGTTGGTCAAGTCAGGTATATCTGGCCACCGTGTACGCGGTCGGCCCGGTGAGCCCAGCACCAGAGCCGTCAGTCATGTCCAGGATCTCGAAGCCGACACGCTCCGCGTACTGTTCGAGCTCGCGCGGGAAGAGGACGCGTCTGCGGATCTCGTCCTGGGCCTCGTCCCCCGAGGGGAGTGCCCAGTGCCGGTGCATGGTGTTGATCTGGGTCCGCAGGTCCCACTCATGGCGGATCGTGACGGTTGCCGGACCGCTTGGGGTGTCGACCGTGGCAGTCATCGGATCGGCCCCCGTGATGGGTGCGACGGGGGAACAGAGGATCAGCAGGCTGCCCCGCTCGGCGTGAGCCGCGAACGTGGCGAAGACCTGGGTGATCTCGTTGTTGTTGTGGACGTAGGCGAGGCTGTTGCCCATGCAAGTCACCACGTCCATGCATCGCCGGAGTCGAGTGGTGCGCATGTCTCCGATGCGAATGTCCAGCTCCGGGCGGACGTGACGGGCGTAGTCGACCATGCCGGGCTGGAGGTCCAGGCCGATGCACTCGTAGCGCTTGGCCAGGATCTCCAGGTCCCTGCCGGTACCGCATCCGAAGTCGACCAGCGTCCGGGCGTCCGGCCGATACGTCTCGATCAGGGTCTGACACATCCCTGCGCCGGTGCTGTCGGACTGGATCACGTCGTACAGGGCCGGGTCCCGGTAGAGAAGGTTCGTCGCTTCCACTGGTTCCGCTTCCGTGTAGTGGCTGATCACATGAGGCTCCGCAGTCCGACCTCAAGGGCGAGGACATCGCATAGCAGGTCAGGGACGGTCAGAGCGGTATCAGCGACCTTGCGGGCCTGAGCGAGTGCCTTGCCGTCAACGTAGCCGAGATCGACCAGGACGGACTCCTTCAGCATGTCGTCCAGCACAGGCAAGCCGTAGGAGCGCAGCCCCTTCTCCAGGACGGCCAGGAAGTTCTCCGGTTCGGCCGGCGACGCCACCGACTCCGGCAGTCCCGCCCGCCTGATCCGCTCACGGAACAGCGCCTTGCCTCGCTTGTACTCGTGCGGAAGCTGCTCCATGAACCGGACGATCCGCGGGTGTACCAGCGGGCTCACCGGCCAGACTCCCGCCCGCAGAAAGCCGGGATTGTGCATTCCGAACGCCATCAGGGTCGGCACCGGCAGGACGGGGATGGGCGCCAGGTGCTCGTTCACCTCGGCCAGGGCTCGGACCGCCTTCAGGCCGAGCCACGGGACGGGTTCCGGCGTCGGTAGTTCCGCGGCCGTCCTGGAGTGGTGGGCGTTGACCTCGTCCCCTCCACTGCCGGTGAACATGACCTCGCACCGCCGAGCGGCTGCCTGGGCTCGTACGATCGGCTGGCTCCGGGTAGCGGATGCCGAGTCCAGCAGCGGTGAGCGTGGCCGACGCCCGCTCGGTCAGGCGGTAGACACCCTCGAACAACGTCTCGGACGTGTAGCGATGCTGCCTCGTCAGCGTCCGCGCCACGAAACGCGGCACCAGGCGGTCAGCCGACAGATGCGGCCCCAGTGCCGCCACGTCCCATGATGCGTGCAGCTCGCCGGCCTTCTCCAACAGGTACAGCGGGGCCGTGCCGAAGACGCCCGCCGTGAGACGGGCCTCCCCGGCCATCATGACGACCTCGACGAATTCGCCCTCGCCCCGTTTGCACTCCTTCACCCTCACCCGCACACACGGCGTCTGGTCGTCGCGGACCTCCATGACCAGCGCGGACACGTTCGCGGGCTCGATCCAGCTTTCGCCGCTGACCCAACGGCCTCCATCCGGTCTCCACCGGGGCTCCTGGAGATCAGCCAGGCGCAGACGCATCGACAACATGTCGTCCCCTTTCCGAAGTCATGCGGCGGGGCGGGGCCGCGAACGACCCCGCCCCGCCTGGCGTCAGCCCTGGATCACTTGGAGCAGTGGTCGCCGTTGTTGTCGCCACCGCCGGGCATCTTGTCGAGCAGCGTGGCCTCGACGGCCGGGACGCCGGTGATCAGGTCGCCGGTGAACAGCTCGTCCACGTTCATCGCGTTCTCCTCTTACGGTTGAAACGGACCCCGCGGCTGATGCTGCGGAGTTGAGCCCGTCCGGCTGCCGGCCCTTACGAAGAAGGCGGCCGGACGGGTGCCCACCACTTCCGGCAGTGGGCCCTCCCTCGCCACACGTGGGGCTGGATGCGTGGCAGGGAGGAGTCAGGGGGGTGGAGGCGGTGGCCACGCCCAGGACGAAGCCGACCGATGCGGAGATGGTGATGATCAGCAGTGGTCCGGCGTAACGGCCGATGACTGCGGATAACCGCCTCACAGCCGCTCGCCGCGACTGCGCTCGTTCGCCTCGCGCACTGCGATGCTCAGCCACAGCCGCAGCGTCCTGAGGCTCGGGACGGCTGTGCTGCGGGCACTCACACGGCGGGAACAGGTTCGAGCCCGGCGGCGGGTCCGCGCCCTCGTAGGTGTCGATCCTCAGAACCCCGTCCACACCCCGCTCTTCGGTCAACTGGGCCAGTCGGGCCCGCGCTTCGCTTTTCATCCCTCAGTCCCTCAGACGATGGCTGCGGCGAGGTCTCGCCGTTCCCTGCTGCCTCTACGCAACCGTGTGACCACGCACAGCGGTACCGTTGCAGCAGCGCCGGGACTTGAAGCCTTGAAAGTTCGCAAGGGCACGGGGAGTTGAGGGCATGGCCAAGCGTGAACCGAACGGGGCGCTCGGGCGCCTGCTCACCGAGAGCCGCTGGACTTACCGCCAATTCGCTCGGGCGGTGAACCGTGTGGGCACCGAGATGGGCACGCCCCTGCGATACGACGAGTCGGCAGTGAGCCACTGGCTGGGCGGCACCGTGCCTCGCGGGGCCGTGCGGGTGTGCGTCCTGGAAGCCCTCTCTCGGCGTCCGGGGCGGCCCGTAACGCACGCTGAGGCCGGTCTGCCCGTTCCCCGCGATCACCCCTCCACGACAGCCGCGGATACCGTGGAGGGGCTGCTCGACCTCGGGAGGCAGGACATGGACCCATCACGCCGCAGTGTCCTGGGGGCCGGCCTGTTCTCCGTCGCCCTCACGATTCCCGGGTGGCCGGATGTCATCGGCCGTGCCGAAGCGGTCCAGTCCGGCCGCGCCCGCCGGATCGGCATGAACGAAGTGGACATGGTCATCGCCATGACCGAGCGCGTCTCGGAACTGGACGACCAGTTCGGCGGTCGCCACGCACGCCCCATGGCCGCCTCGTTCATGGTGAACACCGTGGCGTCCTACCTCCGGGCCGATGCCCCGGATGACGTACGGAAGGCGATGCTGTCCGCGGCCTCGGACCTGCTGTACCTGACGGGCTACATGGCCGTGGACGAGGGGCTGCACGGCCTCGCGCAGCGGTACTACGTCAAGGCGCTGGAACTGGCGGGCGCCGCCGAGGATCACCTGACCTACTGCACCACTCTGCGCGGCATGAGCGTCCAGGCGATCGACCTTCGCCACGGGGGAAAGGCCGTGGAGCTGGCAGACGCCGCAGCAGCCGCCTCCCCGAAGGCCGGGCCTCGCATGCTGGCATTCCTCGCTGGCCAGCAAGCACACGCCGCCGCGCAGACCGGTGACCGGACTCGGGCGTTGCGGTACATCCGGGAGGCCGAGACCGCCATGGATCGCGCCGAGTCGCGCGGCAAGGCGTTCGGCTCGTACGACCCGGCGTCGCTCAATTACCACATCAGCCAGGTTCGTTACGAACTCGGCGACGTCCCCGGCGCCATCGAAGCCATGCAGCAGTCCGACAAGGTGCGCTACAGCGTCTACCGCCGCGCCCGCGTCCGACACCGCGCCATGCTGGCCGAACGGCAACTGGAGGTCGGCCGCCTGGAAGCTGCCTGCGACACCTGGCACCAGGCGCTCGACGACTACCCCATGGTGCAGTCCGGCCGAGCCGACGACCGGGTCAGAACCATGTTCGGCCTTCTCCGGCCGCACCTGAAGAACACCACTGCGCGGGACCTCTACGACCGCGCACGAACGATCGCGCCGCCTTCTCTGGTCAGCTGACCGTGCCGTTGGCGACCTCAGCCACAGAAAGTCAGCCACGACGGCGGGTGCGCCGAACGAGCACCCGCCACGTGTGTCTCCAGCAACCACCCGCCGGCCCCAGCCACGCTTCTACCATTCGTCACGGCCCTCGCCCAGTCCCGGCCTGGGTGTTGTCGACGCGGGTGCCTGGCACATGGGCGTGCCTGCGGCTGTGAAGTCCAGTGGCTGCGAAGCGCGGACTGGTCGAGCGGCAGGGCCTCGCGTGGTCGGTGTCGTCCTGGTCCTGGTGCTCGGCCTGGTCGGGTTGCTTCCCGGTCTGGCGGCCCGCCTTGGCGCTCCCGTGCGCTGAGCGGGTGGGGGCCGCCGGAGCTGGGCGGAGACAGAAGCGGCGGCGGCCCGTGGCCGCCAGCGCGCGGCCCGCCACAGGCGGGCCGCCGTGAAATCCAGTGGAGAAACTTTGCACAGCTCCGTTGGCCCGCCTCACCGCCCCCGACATCCGGGCCTCTGGTCAAGACGGCAGCCACCTACCAGTGCTGTGCGCAGGGCAAGGACAAGAAGCGGCCGGAGCACAACCGGCTCTGGGCCGCGTAGGAGCTGGCGGTCCGCATCGGCCTCCGGCGGGGTGAGCTGCTGGGCCTTGCGCTGGTCGGACGTGGATCTCCACGAGGGCGTTCTCACTGTCCGGCAGGCTCTTCAGCGCGTGGGCGGCGAACTGCTGATCGTCGCACCCAGTACTCAGCGCTCGGCCCGCCGCGTGGCTCTGCCGGGCGAATGCGTGACCGCGCTCCGCGCCCAGCGCGCCCAGCAGATCGCCGACCGGAAGGCCCCCGGCGCGAACTGGAAGGGGACGGGTCACGGCCTCGTCTTCACCACGAAGAACGGAACTCCGATCGAGCCGCGCAACCTGAACCGCTCCTTCGAAGCGCTGTGCGCCCGTGCCGGAGTCCGTAGGGTCCGCCTTCATGATCTGCGCCACACCTGCGCGTCCCTGCTCCACGAACAGGACGCCGACGCCCGAATGATCATGGAGGTCCTGGGTCACAGCTCCATCCGCGTGACCATGGACATCTACACCTTCGTACGCCTCGACTTGCAGCGCTCCGCCTTCGACCGCGTTGGGGACGCCCTGAGGGGTGACGGCAACGGGCCGGATGATGACGACGGCGCGGCCGGTGTTGCGATAGCCGTCTGATCGGCTCTCCGCCCACCCTCCGGGGCGGTTGCCGTCAAAGGCTGCCGTCAAGGCAAAAGCCAGAGGCCCTGTGGATCACTCCACAGGGCCTCTGGTCTGCTGTGCACTCGGCAGGATTCGAACCTGCAACCTTCTGATCCGTAGTCAGATGCTCTATCCGTTAAGCTACGAGTGCTTGGCGTTCCGGGCTTTTCTTCCCGGTCGGCGTTGCGGGAACAACATTACATGACCTGCGCCGTCACGCGAAATCCATTCCCCTCAGCCCCTCTGAGCTGGGAAAACGTCTCCCAGGGCCGTGATCGCGGCCGGGCGCGTCCGATCCCTCCGGCCACCCGGCACCCGCCGCCCACCGGAGGCGACCCGGGAACGGCCGAAGCCCCGGCCGTGGGGCCGGGGCTTCGGGTGGTGCGGCGGAGGCGGAGGGATTTGAACCCTCGATGGGCTTTAAGACCCAAACCGCATTAGCAGTGCGGCGCCATAGACCGGACTAGGCGACGCCTCCAGCACACCCGCGCGAGCGCGGATGGTGCGTGCAGATGATGACACAGCCACAGGGGGTGTCACCAATCGCTCCCCACGGTACTAGGCGGGCGGGGCGCAGAGCAAAGGACTTCCGGTTGCGCAACGCCAGGGGCCGAGCAGCGTTAGAGAGGTGGAGGCGCGGGGCGCCTCCCTCACGGATCCAACACCCCTGGAGTTCGTATGCTGCGCCGTCTCCTTCTGACCACCGCCGCCTCCCTCACCGCGCTGGGCGCCGCCGCGCCCGCCGCCGTGGCCGGGGCCGGCCCGCTGCCCCTGCCGCTGCTGGAGCGGACCGACTCGCTGACCGTGACCGTGGCCGAGTCCGGGAACCCGGCGGCGGACGGGACGTTCGAGCTGGAGTGCGGCCCCCGTTCGGCCTCCGGGAACCACCCGGCCACCCAGAGGGCCTGCGCCCGTCTGGAGGAACTCTCCGAGCAGGGCACCGACCCCTTCGCCCCCGTGGGCCAGGACCGGATGTGCACCCAGCAGCACGGCGGGCCGGCCACCGCGCACATCACCGGCACCTGGCACGGGGAGCGGATCGACGCGCACTTCGACCGGACCAACGGATGCGAGATCTCCCGCTGGGAAGCCCTCCGCCCGGTCCTGCCGATGGCCAGGTCGTGAAGCCGACCGCAGTCCGACCGTAGACAGAGCACCGGCCGGTCGCAGGACAGTCGTAGGACGGGGTGTCCACCAGGGCACTTTCGAACGTCGTAGCGGAACCCGCACACAACCTTGGTGAGAGCTCCTCGTCATCCGCCGTCGCGCCCGCATCCCGTGCCTTTAGACTCCCTTCAGTGACAGGCCCCGGCCGAGGGGTGGCAGTAGGTCAGTGGGAGGAAGCGTCGTCGTGAGCAGCAGGCCATCCCGAGGCGCTGCTCGCCTCGCAGCCATACTCGACGCTCTGCCGGACGGGCTCGTCCTCGTCAATTGCAACGGCACGGTCGTCAACGCCAACACCATCGCCCTGGAGATGTTCGAGACGCCGGGGACGGCGCTGGTGGGGCGCGGGCTGCTCGACCTGCTGCCGGCGTTCGACTCCCGGCTGATCCCCGGCTCCATGCGCCGCCCCGAGGCCGCCGACGAACGCGGTCGCACCAAGCCGGCCCGGATGGTCGCGCGGCGCACGGACGGCAGCGAGTTCCCGGTCGAGGTGACGAGCGCCGGTCTGGAGGACGGGCGGGAGGCCTACGCCTCGTACGGCGCCGGAGGGGCCACCGGCGGTTACACCGGCGACGAGCTGCTGATGCTGGTGGTCCGCGACCTGTCGGGGACCATCGACACCGAGGCGGAGCTCGCCCGGTCGCAGCGCCAGACCGAGATGATCCTGCGCGCCGCCTCCGAGGGTGTCGTCGGCACGGACACCGACGGGCGGATCGTCCTGGTCAACCCGGCCGCCGCGCAGATCCTCGGCTGGCGGGCCAGTGACCTGGGCGGCAAGGAGCTGCACCCGCTGATGCTGCACTCCCGTGCGGACGGCGAGGCGTTCCCGTACGAGGAGTCCCCGCTGGCCGACACCCTGCGCTCCGGGCGCAAGCACCGGGTGCGGGGGCAGGTGGTGTGGGCCAAGGACGGTTCGCCGGTGCCGGTGGACCTGACCACCGCGCCGGTACGGGACGGCGACCAGCTGGTCGGCGCGGTGATGACGTTCACCGACCGGCGGTCCTACGAGGCGCTGCTGGAGCAGCACGCGGCCGAGACGGCCGACCGCAGCGAGCGGCACGCCGTCGAGATCGAGCGGCGCGACGAGCGGTACGCGGAGCTGGAGGAGCGGTACGCGGAGGCCGCCGCCCGGCACGCCCAGCTCACCGCCGTGCTCGGCGAGTCGCTGCGCGGGCCGCTGGAGGAACTGCGGCGCGAACTGGGCACGCTGGCCGCCGACCCGGCCGGGCAGCTGTGGCCCGAGGCGAACCAGGTGCTGCACCACCTGGTCGCCGGGTACGCCCGGATGACCACCCTGGTCGACAACGTCCTGGGCTTCCAGCGGCTGGACGCCGGTGACGAGGCGCTGCGCAAGGACAAGGTGCTGCTCGACGCGGTCGTCGCGGCCGGTGTCGAAGGCGCGGTGGAGCTGATCGGGCCGGGGCGGGCGCAGTTCGCGGTGCACGCGCCGCCCATCGAGGCGGAGGTGGACGGGGTCCGGCTGTCGACGGCCCTCGCGCACCTGATCGCGGATGTCGCCGGGATCGACTCCACCGGCAAGGCCCGGGCCGGCGTCGCCGGCGGCGGGTACGCCGACTCCACCATCGTGGTGGCGGCCGCGCAGCGCGGCGACGTCGTCCGGATCGAGGTGCGCGGGCCGTACGCCGGGGGCGACCCGGTGCACGAGCCGATCGTGCGCGGCATCGTCCGGGCGCACGGCGGTGTGCTCCAGACCCACGAGATGCCCGGGACCAGCGGCAGCGCGTACGTACTGGAGGTGCCGCTGGGCGAGGGCGCCGGGACGGTCAAGCGGCCGGCCGGGACCGCGCCGGGCACCGCGCGCGCGGACGGCCCCGCGGACGCGGGGACGGGACCGGCGGGGAGCGCGTCGCCGCGCCCCGACGGGGCGCCGGCCGCCGTGCTGCCCGCCCAGCAGTCGGGTGACACCGCCGCGGACGCCACCGCTCCGGGTGCCCCCGGCGGCGGCCGGCGGCGGGCGCGGCGGGCCTCCACCGACGCGTTCCTGGACAGCCCGGTCCGGGCCGAGGACCCGGTGGCCGCAGGACCGACCGGGCGGCGCCGGGCCGGTACGGCGGCCGAGGAAGCCGGTACGGCCGGTGCCGTCGAGGCCCCGGAGGCCTCCGGAACCGGACGGCGGCGCGGCCGGCCCAGCCCCGCCGAGGGGGCGGTGGTGACCGCCGCCGAGGGCGCGCAGGGGCGCGCGGCGCTCGGGCAGACCGTGCCGCCGCAGGGCGTACCGGTCGCCGGGCGGCGGGCCGGGCGGGCTCACGAGGGCGGTATGCCGGCGCTGCCGGCGGCCCCGGCGCCCACGAGCACCGGTCCGCAGGCACAAGGACAGGCGCAGGTGGAACCGACCGGGCGGCGGGCCCGCCGGGCGCTGGGCCCGGCGCAGGAGCGGCCCGCGGCCGCCCCCGAGGGCGCCCGTACGGCGTTCGCGCTGCCGCCCGCCGAGGCGGACCGCCATCACGCCGGTCGCGCCGAACCGGCCGCCGATCACACACCGCCGCAGCCGCACCCGGTCCGGCCGGCCCCCGCTCCGGTACCGGGCCGGGCGCCCGCGCCCGCTGCGGTCCCGGGTCAGGGCCCCGCCCCGGCCGGCCACCACCGGGCGCCGGGCGCCGGGGCGGACACCGGCACCGGTTCGGTACCGCTGCCGGAGGCCCTGCCGGTGCCGCCGCGTCCGGTCGCCCAGCCGCTGCCGGCGGAGGCCGCGCCCGGCGAGGACTCGGGGTCGACGCAGGGGCGGGCGTTCAATGTGCGCACCCTGGGCCAGGGCGTGCCGTTCGGCCAGCGGATCGCGCAGGCCCCGCCGGTCCCCGGCGCCCCGCAGACACCGGCGGTCCCCCAGGCACCCGTGGCCCCGGGAACCCCGGCAGCCGCGCAGACCCCGGGTGGGGCGGTGCCACCGCAGGCCCCGGCCACCCCCGTCAGCCCGGCAGCACCGCAGACCCCGGCCCCGGGAACCCCGGCCCCGGGCACCCCGCAGCCCTCCGGGTCGGGACGGCGCCGCAAGCTGGCCACGCCCCCGCAGGGCGAACGGGTCCCCGCGCCCGAGACGGCGGCGCGCCCGCACCCGCAGCCGCACCCCCAGCCCCGGCTGGCCGCTCCGGCGGAGGGGCGGGCGTACGAGATAGGGGCCCCGGACGAGGACGCGGCCGAGGGCCCGGAGCCGCTGGACGGGCCGGGCGGCGCGGTCGAGGTGACCAACCAGCCGCCGCCGCGCCCCGTGGACGACGAACTGCCCCCGGAGCCCCTGGACAACCCGCGCCGGTTGCTGGTCTGGCCCGCGCCGGACGTCTCCACGCAGGAGGCGCTGAGCGAGCGGGGCTACCGGCCGGTCATCGTGCACTCCCGTGAGGAGGTCGACGCGCAGATCGCCGCTTTCCCGGCGGCGCTGTTCGTGGACCCGCTGACCGGCCCGATCACCCGTACCGCGCTGCAGTCGCTGCGCCAGGCCGCGGTCGCGGCCGAGGTGCCGGTGCTGCTCGCGGCCGGGCTGGGACAGGCGACGCGGGAGGCGGCCTACGGCGCCGATCCGGCCGTGCTCCTCAAGGCGCTGGCCCCCCGGGACAGCGAGCAGCATCCGTCGCGGGTGCTGCTGATCGAGGAGCAGGAGGAGATCGCGCTGGCGCTGACGGCGACGCTGGAGCGGCGCGGGATGCAGGTGGCGCGGGCCGCCACGGACAGCGAGGCGGTCACGCTGGCCGCGCAGACCCGGCCGAACCTGGTGGTGATGGACCTGATGCAGGTGCGCCGACGGCGCGCCGGGATCATCGACTGGCTGCGGGCCAACGGGCAGTTGAACCGTACGCCGCTGGTCGTCTACACCTCCGCCGGGCTCGACGAGGCGGAGCTGCCGAAGCTGGCCTCGGGCGAGACGGTGCTGTTCCTGGCCGAGCGCTCGACCAGCAACGAGGTGCAGACCCGGATCGTGGACCTGCTGGCGAAGATCGGTACGAACTGACGGTGGGGGCGCCCCCGGGTGCCCCCACCCGCGGTCAGAGCCGGGTGACGTCCAGTTCGCCGTCCGCGTACTGCTTGCGGATCACCTTCTTGTCGAACTTGCCCACGCTCGTCTTGGGCACCGCCGGGACCGTCGCCCAGCGCTCCGGGAGCTGCCACTTGGCGATCGACTCGGCGAGGAAGGCCCGCAGCGCCGCGTAGTCCGCGCTCGCGCCCTCCTTGAGGACGACCGTCGCCAGGGGCCGCTCGCCCCACTTCTCGTCGGGCACGGCGACGACGGCCGCCTCGGTCACCTCCGGGTGCGCCATCAGGGCGTTCTCCAGCTCCTGCGAGGAGATCCACTCCCCGCCGGACTTGATGACGTCCTTGGCGCGATCGGTGAGGGTCAGGTAGCCGTCCGGGCTGATCACTCCGACGTCACCGGTCTTCAGCCAGCCGTCCGCGCTGAACTTGTCCCCGGGCCTGAGCGCCTCACCGGACGCGCCGCCGTAGTAGGCGCCCGCGATCCACGGACCGCGCACCTCGAGCTCGCCCGCCGACTCGCCGTCCCAGGGCAGGACGTCACCGCCGGGACCGACCAGCCGGGCCTCGACACCGGCCGGGAAGCGGCCCTGGGTGATCCGGTACGGCCACTCCTCCTCGGCGCTCAGTCCGGCCGGCGGGTTGGACATGGTGCCCAGCGGCGAGGTCTCGGTCATGCCCCAGGCGTGACAGAGGCGGACGCCGAGCTTGTCGTACGCCTCCATGAGGGAGGGCGGGCAGGCCGCGCCGCCGATGGTGACCCGGGCCATGGAGGAGATGTCCCGGGGACGGGCCGTGACCTCCGCGAGCAGGCCCTGCCAGATGGTGGGGACGGCCGCGGCGTGGCTGGGCCTGACCCGCTCGATCATCTCGGCGAGCGGGGCCGGCTGGAGGAAGCGGTCGGGCATCAGCATGTTGACGCCCGCCATGAAGGTGGCGTGCGGCAGGCCCCAGGCGTTCACATGGAACTGGGGGACCACCACCAGGGTGGTGTCGGCGTCGGTCAGGCCCATCGACTCGGCCATGTTGACCTGCATGGAGTGCAGGTAGATGGAGCGGTGGGAGTACACCACGCCCTTGGGGTCGCCGGTGGTGCCGGAGGTGTAGCACATGGCGGCGGCGGAGCGCTCGTCCAGCTCGGGCCAGTCGTACGTGGTGGGACGGCCGGCGATGAGCTGCTCGTACTCGTGGACGCTCGGGACGGCGTCGTCCAGCAGGGTGCGGTCGCCGGGGCCGGCGACGACCACGTGCTCGGCGGTCGGCAGGTGCGGCAGGAGCGGGGCGAGGAGGGGGAGCAGGCTGCCGTTGACGATGAGGACCCGGTCGGCGGCGTGGTTGACGATCCAGATGAGCTGCTCGGCCGGGAGGCGCAGGTTGAGCGTGTGCAGGACGGCGCCCATGGAGGGGATCGCCAGGTATGCCTCGACGTGTTCGGCGTTGTTCCACATCAGCGTGGCCACCCGGTCGTCACCGCTGACCCCCAGCTCGTCGCGGAGCGCCCCGGCGAGCTGGTGCGCCCGGGCGCCGGCCTCGGCGAAGGTGCGGCGGTGCGGCTCCGCCTCGCCGGTCCAGGTGGTGATCCGTGACGTGCCGTGGATGGTCATCCCGTGTTGCAGGATGCGGGTCACAGTCAGTGGTACGTCCTGCATGGTGCTCAGCACGGCGTCCTCCCGTTGGGCGCTACGTGGCAGTTAAGGGTGGGGGAATTCTGCGCACGTACCACTCGGTATGTCACTACCCGGGAGTAGATCCGCTGCGGGTCACCGGGCCGGGGACAGCTCCGGATCGTCCCGGAGTTTGCCCAGGGCACGGGACACGGCGCTCTTGACCGTACCGACGGACACCCCGAGGACCTGGGCCGTCTGGGCCTCGCTGAGGTCCTCGTAGTACCGCAGGACGACCATGGCGCGCTGACGGTCGGGCAGCCGGGTGACCGCGCGCCACATCGCGTCCCGCAGCGCCTGCTGCTCGCCCGGGTCCGGTTCGGCCGGCCCGAGCGGTTCGGGCAGGTCCTCGCAGGCGAACTCGTCCACCTTGCGCTTGCGCCACTGCGAGGTGCGGGTGTTCAGCAGCGCCCGCCGCACGTACCCGTCGAGCGCCCGGTGGTCCTCGATGCGCTCCCAGGCGACGTACGTCTTGGTCAGGGCGGTCTGGAGCAGGTCCTCGGCGTCACTGGGGTTGGCGGTCAGCGAGCGCGCGGTGCGCAGCAGCACCGGGCCACGGGCCCGTACGTACGAGGAGAACGACGGGTAGGACGGACATCCGGTGGCTACGGCGGCGGCCTGGGCGGCGCCGGTGCAGACGGGCCCAGTCGTCGCCGGCCCAGCAGTCGCGGTCATGGGTCCACGCTAGGAGCGGGTACTACTCCGGGGGATCGGCCCCAGGTCCCGACCCCGCGTCCACCTCAGGTTGTAGGGGCGGCGTAAGCCCCACCTCCTGAAGGTGGAGGCGCGGCCGTACGGTCGTCGGGGTCCCCGGCCGACGGAAGCAGCCGGATCCGCGTCGTGCGGGACCGCCGCGCACCCGCCGCGGTCCGTCCGCCCGGCACACGGCGAGCGCGAGGCGGCCCGCGCGACGGTACCGGAGTACCGCGCACGGGCCGCCTCCTCACCCCGCGCCCACGCCCCCTTCCGGGGCGGCTGTCACCGCGGCGGGGCGAAGTTCACCACGGTGGTCCCCTGGTGGAGCGCCGTGAAGCCGGACCCGTCCACGCTGGTGGTGTGGTTCTCGTTGGAAGCTCCTTGCCCCGCCGCGACCTGCTGGGTCGTCGATGGGCCGCCCTCGGCGGCGATGGCGCCACTGCCGCCCCCACTGCCGCTGATCGTGGCCACGGACGCGTTGGATCCGCCGTCCGCGAACCCGCCGGTGTCGGCCTGCGCCGCCCCCGTGAAGAGCCCGACGGCGAGGGGGAGCGCGGCGACGGCGGTGAGGGCAGGACGCTACGGATGTTTGCCATGTCTGTTCCTCCAGGAACCGAGGTACGGAAGTCCGGTCCGGTCCCGGGCAGTTGGCCGACCGCACCGGGCGAGTTCTCGACGTCGCGGTGCAAGAGTTGCCCACCGCTCCCCGGCAAATCCGCCCTGACCGCGCGTTTCCCTCGCAAGCGTGAGGACATGTCGATAAACCCGCCAGCCGGACTTACGTCCCCCTCCGCACCACAGGGCTCTTCCACCTCGCCCCTGACCTCGGTCAACGTGTCCCAGGACGGGTGTGGCGGCGGCGCCCGGACCCGTCGGGCCCGCGCAGCTGGCGCCGGCGTACCGGGCGCTGCGCAAGGTGTTCGACCGGGGTCCTGGCCCACGGATGGCCCGTACGCCCTGGTCAGCTACGGGACACAGCCGACCCGGGGTGAGACAGGGTGAGCACGGAGGGCGGGCCCCGGAATCCGGGGCCCGCCCTCTGAACTGCTACTTCTCTGACCTGCTGCGGTGGGTGTGGGATTTGAACCCACGGTGACATCGCTGCCACGACGGTTTTCAAGACCGTTCCCTTAGGCCGCTCGGGCAACCCACCTCGGCCCCGCCTCACCGGGCGCGGAGCGGGCTACAGCCTACCGGCTGGGGCGGGGAGGCGTGGGGGCCGGGACCGTGAGGAGTGGTCCGGCGGTGTCGGGGACGCAGCACCGGGTACTCGCCGCCCGTGCCGAGATCCGCCGGGCCGGGGCACCGGCCCTTCGGGCGGTCCGAGAGGAAGAGGTCAGTGATGAGCAAGGTCAAGGAGGCGGTCGAGGTCGAGGTCCCCGTCCACACCGCCTACAACCAGTGGACCCAGTTCGAGGAGTACCCGAACTTCATGGAGGGGGTGGAGGAGGTCCGGCAGCTCGACGACAGCCACAACCACTGGGTGACCAGGATCGGCGGCGTACGGCGCGAGTTCGACACCGAGATCGTCGACCAGCTCCCCGACGAACGCATCACCTGGCGCACCACCGGCGGCGACACCCACCAGAAGGGCATGGTCAGCTTCCAGCGCCTGGACGACAGCCACACCCGGGTCCAGCTCGTGATGGAGATCGAGCCCAGCGGGCTGGCCGAGAAGGCGGCGGACGCGACCGGAGTGATCGACCGGCGCGTCAAGGGCGACATGCGGCGCTTCAAGGAGTACATCGAGGGGCGCGGCACCGAGTCCGGCTCCTGGCGCGGTCGCATCAAGCCGCAGTGATCACCCAGACCCCGCCCGTACCCGTACGGGCCGTGGGTGCCCCCGGTCGCGACGAGGCGGCCGGGGGCACCGTCGTACGGGGCTCGGGTCAGCCGTCGCCCTTGCGCTGGCCCAGGGTCACCTGGACCGTCGACTCCTTGCCACCGCGCTGGTAGGTCAGCGTCACCTTGTCGCCCGGCTGGTGGGTCCAGATCTCACTGATCAGGGTGGGGCCGCTGTCGATCACCTTGTCGCCGAACCTGGTGATGACGTCCCCGGCCCGCAGGCCGGCCCTGGCCGCCGGGCCGTTCGGGGCGACCGCCGGGACGCCGCCGGTGCCCTGGTCGGCGATGGTGGCGCCCTCGCCCTTGTCGGTCATGTTCACCGTCGCGCCGATCACCGGGTAGACCGGCTGGCCCGTCCTGATCAGCTGCTCGGCCACGTTCTTGGCCTGGTTGACGGGGATGGCGAACCCGAGCCCGACGGACCCGGCCTGCGACTGGCCGAAGCCACCGCCGCCCGGTGACTGGATCGCCGAGTTGATGCCGATCACCGCGCCCCGCGCGTCCAGCAGCGGGCCGCCGGAGTTGCCCGGGTTGATCGAGGCGTCGGTCTGGAGGGCGCTCATGTACGAGTTCTTGCCGCCGGAGCCGTCCCCGGAGGCGACCGGGCGGTTCTTGGCACTGATGATGCCGGTGGTCACCGTGTTGGACAGGCCGAACGGCGCGCCGATCGCGATGGTCGAGTCACCGACCGCCACCCGGTCGGAGTTGCCCAGCGGCAGCGGGGTCAGCCCGGACGGGGCGTTCTTCAGCTTGAGCACGGCGACGTCGTAGCCCTGGGCCCGGCCGACCACCTCGGCGTCGTACTTCTTGCCGTTGGAGAACGTCGCCGACAGCGTTCCGCCCTCGGCGGCGGAGGCCACCACATGGTTGTTGGTGACGATGTGGCCCTCCTTGTCGTACACGAACCCGGTGCCCGTGCCGCCCTCGCCCTCGCTCTCGCCCCCGGAACCGCCGGACTGCGCCTCGATCGTCACGACGCTCGGCAGCGCCCGGTTGGCCACCGCCGCGACCGTGCCCGGCTCCCGCTTGAAGCCGGCGGGCGCGTCGGCCACGGACACGGTGGTCGAACCGGTCGAGCCGTCGCCGCGCTCCGCCGCCCAGTAGCCGACACCGCCACCGACGCCGCCCGCCACCAGGGCGGCCACCAGCATCCCGGCGACCAGGCCACCGGAACGTCTGCGCACCGGGCCGCCCGGGGGCGGAACCGGCGCGGTGGGCGCTCCCCATGCGGGCTGCGCGGGCGGCGGCGGCCATCCGCCGGCGGTGTGCCCGGCCGCCGCCCCCGCGGGGGGCGCGGACTGGAACGGGGGCGAACCCGGAGGCGGGGGGCCCACCGGCGGGGCCGGGGCCGGATGCCGAGCCGGACCCTGTTCCGGGGCGGGGGCCGGACCCGGCTGCGGGGTGGGCGGTGTTTCGCGCGCGGCCGGGGAGGGCGGCACGGGAGGTTCGGACGGGGCGGAAGGGGCGGACGGAACCGCGGGGCCCTCGTGCTCGGTGCTCACAGCTCGTTCTCCTCGGTTTCCACGTCATCTCTCGGCAACAGTCCGCTGCGAACAGCTTTTCCCACTGGCCGTCAGGCCACTGTAAGCCGGAGCTGTGCGTCCGGGGCAGATCCTTTACTTCCCCTCAAAACGGGCATCGCGCCGGGCGGCCGGTAACGGCCGCCCGGCCCCCGCCCACGGCCACCCGGTGGCACCATGACGCGGTGACCCAAGCACGGCAGCACACGATCCAGGTCGTCGCCCACCGAGGCGCCAGCGAGGACGCCCCCGAGCACACCCTCGCCGCGTACATGAAGGCCATCGAGGACGGCGCGGACGCCCTCGAATGCGACGTACGGCTCACGGCCGACGGGCATCTCGTCTGTGTCCACGACCGCCGCGTCAACCGGGTCTCCAACGGCCGCGGCGCCGTCTCCGCCCTGGAGCTCGCGGATCTGACCGCCCTGGACTTCGGCACCTGGAAGGGGCGCGAGGAGTCCAATGAGCGCCCCGACCGGGGAGACCCCGCGCTGACCTCCGTACTGACCCTGGAGCGCCTGCTGGAACTGGTCGCCGACGCCGGGCGGCCGGTCCAGCTCGCCATCGAGACCAAGCACCCCACCCGCTGGGCCGGCCACGTCGAGGAGCGGCTCCTCCAGCTGCTGCAGCGGTTCGGACTGACCGATCCGCACCCGGGCACCCCGTCGCCGGTACGGATCATGAGCTTCTCGGCCCGCTCGCTGTACCGGGTCCAGGCCGCCGCGCCCGCGGTGCCGGTCGTCTACCTGATGCAGTTCCTCTCCCCCCGGCTGCGCGACGGGCGGCTGCCGGCCGGTTCCCGGATCGCCGGCCCCTCCATCCGCATCCTCCGCAACCACCCCTCGTACATCGACCGGCTCCACCGCGCCGGCCACCACGTCCACGTCTGGACCGTCGACGCGCCCGAGGACGTCGAGCTCTGCGTCCGGCTGGGCGTGGAAGCGATCATCACCAATCGGCCGAAACAGGTCCTCGCCCAGTTGGGACGCCTCTGACGGCAGGGGCGGAAGTCACTTGTAGTGCGCCCATGTGCGCGTTCCGTGTTCGAGCGGTGCGGGTCCGCCACGCCGCACGGCCTGGCCGGTTTCCGGTCCAGTCCATTGGGGCATTCACACCTGGCGTGGGGCAAAGGAGGTCTCGGGGGTGGCGTTTGTGGTGGCACATGAGGTGCCCACGTCGTCGAGTGTGGCCGTACCTCATGGCCCGGCGGGCGTGGGTGAGGCGAGGCACCGGATGCGGGAGCAGCTCGACCGCAGCGGGGTGTCGCCGTCGGTCGTCGACGACGCCGTACTGATCCTTTCCGAACTGCTCAGCAACTCCTGCCGCCACGGCAGGCCGCTGAGCCGGGTGGGCGCCGACGACCCGGGAACGGGCGACGGCGACGTCCGCGCCGCGTGGCGCGTCGACGAACAGGGGTGCCTGACCGTCGAGGTCACGGACGGAGGCGGGCCGACCCGGCCCGTTCCGGCCACGCCCTCGGTGACCGCGCGCGGCGGCCGGGGACTGAACATCATCAGCGCCCTCGCCCACGACTGGGGCGTCCGCGACAGCGCGTCGGGCGAGGTCACCGTCTGGGTGGTCGTCACGGCGGGGCACCGGCACGACGACTTCGCCGCCCGCGTCACCGGCCCGGTCACCGGCGGAGCGGGGCTCGACCTCCTCGACGCGTACGACACCTACGACCTGTGACCCGGGCGGTGCGGGGTGCGGGACGCGGGGACAGCACGGGATCCCGCGCCCGTCGGCCCTGGTGAGGCGGGCGCGCGGGAGCCGCGGCCCGTGCGGGGCCGGCCGGCCGCGGACGCCCGGCCGGCGTGAGCGATGTGCGTGAGCGATGTGCACGGGGCCGGTACGGAGTATCCGACGGAGGCGTGCCGGACGGCTCCGTACGGCTAGGCTCGCGGCCGACACAGCACCGCCGCACTGCCGCAACGGGAGAAGCCACACCATGGCCAAGAAGCGCCCCCAGACCAAGGCCGGGAAGTCGCACGTCACCAACGGGGAAGTCCCGGTCGTCGGGGCCCGCGAACCCTGCCCGTGCGGTTCGGGCCGCCGCTACAAGGCCTGTCACGGCCGGGCCGCCGCGCACGCGGTGACCGAGCTGGTCCAGCGCCCCTTCGAGGGCCTGCCGGGCGAGTGCGACTGGGTCGCGCTGCGCGAGCTGGTCCCCGCGGCGACCGCCCCGCTGCACCTCAAGGGCGGGCTGCCGGACGGAGTGCCGTCGGTGCGGCTGGCGACCGTCCTGCCGATGGCGTGGCCGGCGCTGCGCCGCGACGACGGTTCGGTCCTGCTCGCACTGCAGAACGACACCTCGTCCGGTGACCTCAGCCGCGACCTCGCCGACACCCTCCGGCGCGCCCTGGACGCCGAGCCGGGCACGCCGATCGCCGCCCAGCGGGTGTCGGCGGACGGGCCGCGGCTCCAGGACCTGCTCGACCCGGACGCCGACTTCACGCCGGCCGTCCACTCGGGATTCGAGTTCTGGGTACCGGACGCGGAGAACACCTCCCCGGAGGTGGCCGCGTCCCTGGAGCGGGCCAACGCCGCCGCCATCCCGACGGTGAAGCTGTCCGGCGTCCCGGCCGCCTACTGGTGCGAGACCCCGGAGAAGAACCACCTGCGCTGGGTCATGCCGCACTCCGAGGAGCGGCTGCTGGACGCGCTCGCCCGGCTGCACGCCGCGGGCAGCTCGTCGCTGGGCGAGGACACCCGCCTGGTGGGGTCCTTCCGGGCGCACGGCCTGGTGGTCCCGGTCTGGGACCTGCCCCGGACGATGGGCGCCGAGGGCTGCGAGAAGCCGGCCGCCGCGTTCGCCGAGCGGCTGGCGGCGGCGCTGGACGTCGACACCCCGCTCACCGCGGAGGAGCGGCGGGCCCGCGGCGGGCTGACCAACCGCCAGGTGACGCTGAGCTGAACCGAGCGGCCATCCCGACCGGTCGGTGACCTCGGCCACAAAACCGCATACCGCAGGTAAATCCCTGTCCGAATAAGACAGATCGAATTTGCGAACCGCCGATCTCTTGTTACGGTTCTGGAAGCCCGGTCGCTGGTGCATCCCCCGTCGCCAGCGACCGGGCCCTTCACTTTCTCCGGAATGAGATCTTCCGGAGGGCCGCTCAACGAGAGACCGCGTCGGGTGAGTTGCTCCCCGACCTCAGCAGCAGCGGGCTTTCCGCGTCGGCGACGCTCCCGGCGCGCCCGCCGCTCGCCGCGAACTCCGCCACCGCCGTGTACGCGCCGGCCGGACCCCGCGTCGCCTCGCGCGGTGTCTCGCACGTCCCCGGCTCGTCGTCCGCCGGCACGGCGCAACGCGTCTGCACGGTCCGGCCGCCGGGGCCCATCTGGGTGAGTACGGCGGTCAGCCCGCCGCCCGTCGCGTTGCGGTAGTACGTCCGCGCCCAGGTGTCGGGCCCCTCGGTCAGTACGCAGGTCTGGGCCTCCACGCCGTGCGGCGAGGCCAGCTCGGGCCCGCAGCGTGCGGTGGCCGCCGAGGGTGCGTCGGATCCGGCCAGAAGTCCCGGCCGGGAGGATCGCTGCGATGAGCCGGCCCGCTCCGCGACCGGGAGCGCGGGAGCGGCCCCTTCGGGAGCGGCCCGCCCGGGTGCGGTTCGCACGACCCGTTCGGGCGCCGAGGGCCCCGGTCCCGCGTCGTCCTCGCTGCCGGGGCTTCCGGCCGGTCCCGCGGCTGCCGCCAGCGGCAGCAGCGCGGTGAACACCACCACCGCCCCGAGCCCGATCATGCGGAGATTCATGGTGGGTCCCACCTGCCAACTGCCCGGGAATTCCTGATGGTGGCCCGAAGATATCGGCGAAGGAAGGGCGCCCGGTGACCCGCGCGCCCAATTCCCCGCAACCGGTCCCAGCTCAACCCGTACGAGTGACAGTGGCCGCCGGACCGGCCCCGGGCGGCGGCCCGCACCCCGGACCGAACCCCGCACCGCTCACCGCACCGCGCACCGCGGCGCCAGCCCCGGCCGGGTGCCCCGGCCGCCTCAGTACCGCAGCCGGCTCCCGCCGTCCGGGGCGGACGTGCTGGCCTCGACCAGGGCGTCCACCACCGCCTCGACGTCCGGCAGCCACGGCGACGCCGGGGCGGCGACCCGCTGCCCGCCGCTCGTACGGAGCCGGCGGCCCGGGGACGGCGCGCGCTCCCAGCGCACCTGGCCGGGGCCGGTCCATGAGGGCGGCAGCACCAGATAGCCGCCCTCCCCGTGGAACCGCAGCGAGCTGGGCACGCTGTCCTTGACGTACAGCAGCTCGCCGAGCCGTTCGAGGGTGTACGGCGCGACCAGCAGCGCCCACCGGGTGGGCGTCGCCACCACGGGGCCCAGACGCAGGCCGGCCCGGTCCAGCGCGGTCAGCGCCCGCGCTCCGGCGACGGCGGGCAGGCTGACCGCGCACGGCGCGTGTCCTCCGGTGGCCAGCACGACCGGCGCGTCGGGACGGTTGGTCCACCACCAGCGCACCATGCGCGCGTCCGTGGTGGCCGCGAGCAGCCCGGGGTCGAAGGGGTGTGCGCCGGGTACGACGCACTCGGGGTCGGGGCAGGCACAGCCGCGGCCCCGGTCACCACGACCGCCGGCCGCCTTCAGCCCGGCGCCGGGGAGCACGGGCCAGTGCCACTCGGTGGCGCAGGTGAGCGCCGCGTCGAGCTGGGCAGGCCCCCTCCTGCGCCGGAACCGGAGCCTGGGTCGCCTTCCGAGGATCTCGCGCATGAGCGCTCGTTCCTTTCCGTTGAACGCCGAGGGTCCACATCACCACACGTGATGACACATGGGTGGTTCTTCACTGTGCGTACAAGCTGGAGCATCACCGCCCTTGCCAGTGGCATGGGCCGGCCCTCGTCCGCCACGGCGGACAGCACCGCGTGGGGCCGAGCGTGGGCCGTCGTCCTGAGCCGTCGTCCTGAGCCGTGGTTCATTCGGCGCATGGCGAGGGGTGGTGCGCTCGTCGCTCGCGCCGTACCGTCGCCGTCCCGCCGGTCACGTCCCCGTGAGCATGTCCCCGCCCCACGGGGCCGGGGCCCGCCCCTCGGCGACAAGGACGCCGGGGCGCCCCTCCGGGTTCCGGGCCCGCCCCAACCGCCCCCGGCCGTCACCGGTTACGTACCCAGCCGGCCCGGGATGACGCGCCGCCCGGGAGGTGGCCCGGAAGACGGCTCCGGGGTGCCCCGGGACGCCGGCCGGGACCCCGCCCAGGACCCCGTCGTACGACGCCGCCCCGGGTGGTGCCCCTTTTCGAACGGGCTCAGTCGATCGCAAATCGCGTCCATAGGAGGCATTTTTGAGCCAAGTTAGGCCGCACGTAAACACCGCGCGCCCTCCCGTGACAATGCTGGACATCCCCTTACTTCTGCGTGTACATGTGGATGCAGTGACAGCGGCGCAGAATGACATGGGGGTTTGCGATGCTATTGAGCGAAACGCACCCGTCGAAAAGCCGGCAGCCATGAGCGCCCCCCAGGTGCCGAAAGTGGCTGGAATCGATCCAACAGTTCCCGCTCCCGCGCACACTGCGACGCCCCACCCGGGCATCCCCGCCGCGTCGGCCGCGCCCGGTGTGATGATCCAGGACCGGCTGGCCGGCTGGGTCTCCGACCTCACCACCCTGCACGAACTCACCGAACGTCTCGCCCGTACCGACTGCCTCGACGACGCCCTGCGCGAACTGCTGCACGCCGGCGCCGCCCTCGTGGGCGCCCGCCGGGGCATGGCCGTCCTCGAACCGGCCGACGGCCACGGCCCCGCCACCACCGTCGGCCTCGGCCTGGCCCACGCCGAGCTGGGCCACATCGAGACGGTGCCGCGCGGCGCCGGCCCGTACGGCCCCGTCCTCGAAGGCCTGCCCGCCGCGGTCGCCGTCCCGGACCTGTTCCGCGACGAGGACCTCGACCCGCGCCACCGGGAGGTCGCCGCCCTCCTGGGCTACGCCGCCAGTTACGCCGTGCCGCTGGTCACCGACGCGGCCGGCGGACTGGGCGCCGCCGTCTGGCTGTACGACGAGCCGGCCGAACCGGCACCGCGCCGCCGCCACCTGGTCGGCCTCTACGGGCGGTACGCCTCCGAGCACCTGGCCCGCCTGCTGGAGCTGGCCCGCAACCGCGCGACGATGGCCACCATCGCCGAGGAACTGCTGCCCAGCCGGCTGCCCCGGGTCCCCGGCGTCCAGCTCGCCGCCCGGCACCGCACCTCGCCGCGCGGCGGCGGGGACTGGTACGACGCGCTGCCGCTGCCGGAGGGCGCGCTGGGACTGGCCGTCGGTTCGGTCTCCGGGACGGGGCCCAGCGCGCTGGCCGCCATGGGGCGGCTGCGGGCCTCGCTGCGGGCGTACGCCGTGATGGAGGGCGAGGACCCGGTCGCCGTCCTGTCGGACCTGGAACTGCTGCTGCGGCTGACCGAGCCCGCCCGCTCCGCCACCGCCCTGTTCGCCTACGCCGAGCCGGCACGGCGCAAGGTGGTCCTGGCCGGGGCCGGGCACTGCCCGCCGCTGGTCACCGGGGAGCAGCGCACCGAGTACGTGGAGACGTCCCTGTCGGCGCCGCTGGGCATGCTGTCGTGCTGGGAGGCGCCCAGCGTCGACCTCGCGGTCGAACCCGGAGAAACGGTGCTGCTCTACACGGACGGCCTGCTGCGGCGCACCGGCGAGCCCATGGACCGGGCCTTCGCGCGGTTGCACGCGGCGGCGGCGACGGTACCGAAGGCCGACCGGTCCGACCCGGCCGCCGTCGCCGACCACGTGCTGCGCGCGGTGCTGCCGCAGGACACCGGCAGCGCGGAGGACGTGGTGCTGCTGGCTGTCCGGTTCGAGTGACTTACGCCCCTGTGGGCCTCTTCCGTACGACCGTACGATGGTGACGGTTCAGTGTCGTACCGAACAGGTCGTACCAACAGGAGGCGGACCGTGGCCGAAGAGCTCACCCCGGAGACCCCGGAAGAGTCCGAAGAGCCGATCAAGCAGCGCAAGAACGGCCTGTACCCGGGCGTGTCCGACGAGCTCGCGGAGAACATGAAGTCCGGCTGGGCCGACACGGAGCTGCGCGACCTGGAGCCCGTTCCGCAGGCCGCCCGCACCGCCGCCCGGCGCGCCGCGCTGTCCCGCCGCTTCCCCGGCGAGCGCCTGGTGATCCCCTCGGGGAACCTCAAGACCCGCTCCAACGACACCGAGTACGCCTTCCGCCCCTCCACCGAGTACGCCTACCTCACCGGCGACGACACCCACGACAGCGTGCTGGTGCTGGAGCCCGAGCGGGACAGCCACCGGGCGACGGTCTACCTGCTGCCGCGCTCGGACCGGGAGAACGGCGAGTTCTGGCTGGACGGCCAGGGCGAGCTGTGGGTCGGCCGCCGGTACTCCCTCGCTGAGGCGGAGCGGCGGCTGGGCATCCCGGCCGAGGACGTCCGCGAGCTGCCCGCGCTGCTGCGCGAGGCGACCGGCCCCGTCCGCAACGTCCGGGGGCACGACGCCGGCATCGAGGCGGCGCTGAGCGACAAGGTCACCGCCGAGCGCGACGAGGAGCTGCGCGTCCACCTCTCCGAGGCCCGCCTGGTGAAGGACGAGTTCGAGATCGGCGAGCTCCAGCGCGCCTGCGACTCGACCGCCCGTGGCTTCGAGGACGTCGTCAAGGTGCTGGACCAGGCGCGGGCGACCAGCGAGCGCTACATCGAGGGCACCTTCTTCCTGCGCGCCCGCGTCGAGGGCAACGACATCGGCTACGGCTCCATCTGCGCGGCCGGCCCGCACGCCACCACGCTGCACTGGGTGCGCAACGACGGCCCGGTGCGCGACGGCGAGCTGCTGCTGCTGGACGCCGGTGTGGAGACGACCACCTTCTACACGGCGGACGTGACCCGGACGCTGCCGATCAACGGCCGTTTCACCGAGCTCCAGCGCAAGATCTACGACGCGGTGTACGAGGCGCAGGAGGCCGGCATCGCGGCGGTGAGGCCGGGCGCCAAGTTCCGCGACTTCCACGACGCCGCGCAGCGCGTCCTCGCCACGAGGCTGGTGGAGTGGGGCCTGGTCGACGGTCCGGTCGAGCGCGTCCTGGAGCTGGGTCTCCAGCGCCGCTGGACCCTGCACGGCACCGGCCACATGCTCGGCATGGACGTCCACGACTGCGCGGTGGCCCGCACCGAGACGTACGTGGACGGGGTGCTGGAGCCGGGGATGTGCCTGACCGTGGAGCCGGGCCTGTACTTCCAGGCCGACGACCTCACGGTGCCGGAGGAGTACCGGGGCATCGGCGTGCGCATCGAGGACGACATCCTGGTCACCGAGGACGGCAACCGGAACCTGTCGGCCGCGCTGCCGCGCCGGTCCGACGAGGTCGAGGCGTGGATGGCGGGCCTGAAGGGCTGATCCCGCCCGGCAGTCGGCGAAGGCCCCGCACCCGGTTCCGGGGCGGGGCCCTCCTTCGTCAGCCGACCGCGAGCGGCGCGTCCGACCGCCACTTGACGATCTTGTCGAAGCTCACCACCGCGCCGCCCCGGCCGGACCTGTTCCCGATGTGGACGTGGTCGGCCAGCTCCTCGATGAGACTCAGGCCCCGGCCGCTCTCCGCCTCGGCGGGCACGGGCCTGCGGACGGTGCGCACCCGGCCCGCGGGGAAGCCCGGTCCCGAGTCCGCCACCTCGATGCGGCACTTCTCGCCGTCCAGGTACGCGGTCACCCGGAACTCCGCGCAGGCCTCCCCGGACCCGGTCCGCCCGCCGTGCTCGACCGCGTTGGCGCATGCCTCGCTGAGGGCGAGCGACAGATCGTAGGAGATGTCCGGGTCGACCCCCGCGGTCTCCATGGTGCCGAGGAGGAGGCGGCGGGCGAGCGGCACACTCGCAGCCTCGCGCCGCAAATGGAGAGACCACCAGATGCTCATGCTCCAGCCTCCTGGCTGCGGCTCGACATACCGATACGTATTGCCCCCTGCCGTGGGCCGTAAGCGCCGCGTTGACCCCGGAGCGCTCGTTCGGCGGACGCGCGTACCTCGTACGCCGGTGTATGCCGCAAAGGGTGATCTTCCGGACCTGCCGTGTGGGCGTGCGGGGGGCAGTGCGATGATGGCCCGGCCATGTCTGCCCCGTTCGCTGGTCCACGGCTGCTGAGGGCCGCGGTGTTCACCGCGGTCTGTGTCGTGCTGTCCGCGCTGGGGCATGTGCTCGCCGGCTGCGAGACCGTCCCGTGGTGGACGCTCGCCGTCGGCTTCGTCGCGGTCTACGGCGTCGCGGCGGCCCTCGCCGGGCGGGAACGGTCGCTTCCGGTGATCATCACCGCGCTGACCGGTGGCCAACTGGGCCTGCACGTCCTGTTCGCGCTCGGGCAGAACCCGCGCCTCACGGTCGGCGTCCAGGCGGACGACGCACTGGTCCGGACCGCGGCCAAGCTGGTGTGCGGCGCGGGTGCCTCCTCGCTGAGCCCCGCCGACGCCCACCGGATCCTCACCGCGGCCGGGCTCGACCCGGCCACCGCCGTGACCGGGCACGCGGGGCACGGCGCCGGACCGGCCGCCGGGCTGTGGCCCAGCCTCCCCATGGTGCTCGGGCACCTGCTGGCCGCCCTGGCGACCGGCTGGCTGCTGCGCCGCGGCGACCTGGCGCTGCTGAAGCTGGCCGGCCTGTCGGCGCGCGGCGCCACCGAGGTCACCGAGGCGGCTCTCGTACGCTCGCTGCGCGCCGCCCTCGTCCTGGCGCGCGCCCTGGTGGCCGGGCTCCAGGTGCTGCCCGTCCCCGGTCCGCGCGCCTCGCGCGCCCGGGACGACCAGCCGCCGCCCGCCGGCAACCAGACACTCCAGCACGCGGTGATCAGGCGCGGCCCCCCGGCCGTATTCCACCTCGCAGCCTGACGCGGCCCGCTCGACGGGAGTGGTGCCGCGGTGCCCGCGCGCGACCGTACGCGCGCCGGCGCACTCGCCCCCTTCCTCCCCATGGAGTGTTTGTCATGAGCGTTTCCCGTGCCGTCCCGCGTGTCGCCCTCGCCGGCGGCCTCGCCGCCTCCTGCGTCCTCCTGCTCTCCGGCACCGCCTTCGCGCACGTCAGCGTGCAGCCGCAGGGCGAGGCCGCCAAGGGCGGGTACGCGACGGTCAACTTCAAGGTGCCCAACGAGCGCGACAACGACTCGACCGTGAAGCTGGAGGTCAGCCTGCCCGCCGAGCACCCGCTGGCCTCGGTCATGCCGCAGCCCGTGCCGGGCTGGAAGGTGGAGGTCACCAAGACCAAGCTGGCCGAGCCGCTCGAGGTGCACGGCAAGAAGATCACCGAGGCCCCCTCCAAGATCACCTGGACGGCGGCCGGTTCGAAGATCGGCACCGGCGAGTTCCAGCAGTTCCCGGTGTCGATGGGCCGGTTGCCCGAGGACGCCGACCGGCTCGTCTTCAAGGCCCTGCAGACGTACGACAACAAGGAGGTCGTGCGCTGGATCGAGGAGCCCAAGGAGGGCTCCCCGGAGCCGGAGACCCCCGCGCCGGTGCTGAAGCTGTCCGAGGCGGCCGACGACCACCACGCCGGCACCGCGAAGAACGACCCCGCCAAGAGCGGCGGTACGCAGCAGAAGAGCGCGGCGCCGGCCGATGCCAGCGACACCACCGCCCGTGTCCTCGGCGTCGTCGGCATCCTGGTCGGCGCCGCCGGCGTCGCCTTCGGCGTCCTGGCCGGGCGCCGCCGGTCGGCCTGACGGGCCGCCGCAACCCAGATCCGAGAGAGAAACCCCATGCGCAACCTGATGCGCGCCGCGCGGCCCCGCCGCGCCCGGCGCACCCCGCTGATCGCGGCGGCGCTCGTCGCCGCGTCGGCCCTCACCCTGTCCGCCTGCGGCGGTGACGACGGCGCCAAGGCCGGCCCGGTCGCCGATGTGTCCGTGGCCCCGGGCAGCGAGAAGCCCGGGGCGGTCCTGGACCGCCCGTTCGAGAAGCCCGATCTGGTCCTCACCGACACCAAGGGCCGCCCGTACGACCTCCGCGAGCGCACCAAGGGCCGGCCGACGCTGGTCTACTTCGGCTACACCCACTGTCCCGACGTCTGCCCGCTGACGATGAGCAACATCGCCATCGCCAAGAAGAAGCTCCCCAAGGCCGACCAGGACAGGCTCCAGGTCGTCTTCGTCACCACCGACCCCGAACGGGACACCGCCGCCTCGCTCGCCACCTGGCTGCCCTCCGCGGGGGACCCCTCCTTCACCGGTCTCACCGGCGAGTTCGCCACCATCCAGGCGGGCGCGCGCCAGCTCGGCATCAGCATCGACCCGCCGAAGAAGGAGAAGGACGGCACGGTCGTCTCCATGCACGGCGCTCAGGTGATCGCGTTCTCGCCCAGGACCGACCAGGGCTATGTCCTGTACGGCGAGGACACCACCGCCGAGGAGTACGCCAAGGACCTGCCGAAGATCATCAAGGGGGAGAACCCGTGAACCGCCGCACCACCCTGACCGCCGCCGCCTCCGCCGTCGCCCTCGCCGGGGGCCTGGCGCTGGCGGGCTGCTCCTCCTCGTCCGACGACGGTTCCGGCAAGCCGGAGCTGAAGGTCAGCGGCGCCTTCATGCCGCAGCCCGTGTCGGACATGGCGGGCGGCTTCCTGACCATCAGGAACGACAGCGGTACCGCCGACAAGCTGACCTCGGTCACCAGCCCGCTCTCCGACGACGTCCAGATACACGAGACGAAGGACCAGAAGATGCGGCAGGTGGCGTCCTTCGACGTCCCCGCCAACGGTGAGCTGAGGCTCGAACGCGGCGGCAACCACATCATGTTCATGAACATCAAGCAGAAGCCGAAGCAGGGCGAGAAGGTCTCGGTGGAACTGCACTTCGAGAAGTCCGACCCGATCAAGGTCGAGCTTCCGGTGGAAGCCCGCAACCACAACCCGGCGAAGCACTAGGCATGGGGAACTGACACACCATGACGGCCACCGCCCCGCACCTCTGCGGCGTCCCGCGCCCGGGCCCCGGCACCGCTCCGGCACGGCCGGGGCCGCGGCGCCTGGCCACCCTGCTCGCGCTGGTGGGCGCGCTCCTCGGCGCGCTGTTCGCCGGGGCGGCCCCCGCGTCCGCGCACGCCGCGCTGACCGGGAGCGACCCGGAGGACGGGGCGGTGGTGGCCACCGCGCCCCAGCGCGTCACGCTCACCTTCTCCGAGCAGATCGCGCTGGGGGACGACGCGATCCGGGTACTGGAGCCGAGCGGCAGGCGCGCCGACACCGGTGAGGTGCGCGACATGTGCAGCGGTTCGGTCATCAGGTACGGCGTCGACCTGCGCGCGGGGCTGCCCGACGGCACCTACACCGTCGCCTGGCACGCCGTCTCGGCGGACAGCCACCCGGTGTCCGGCGCGTTCACCTTCTCCATCGGCGCCCCGTCCACGACCACTGTCGCGCTGCCCGAGCAGCCGACGGGCGGCGGCCTGGTCGGGGTGCTGTACGGGGTCGGGCGCTACGCCTCGTACGCCGGGTTCGTCCTGCTGGTGGGCGGTGCCGCCTTCGTGCTGGCCTGCTGGCGGCGCGGCGCGGCGGTGCGGCCGCTGCAACAGCTCGTCGTCCGCGGCTGGCTGACGCTGACCGCGGCGACGCTCGCCCTGCTGCTGCTGCGTGCCCCGTACACCGGGTCGGGCGAGCTCGGTGACGCCTTCGACCTGGGCGCGCTGAGGTCCGTCCTGGAGACCAAGACGGGCGCCGCGCTCACCTCGCGGCTGCTGCTGCTCGGCGCGGCGGCGCTCTTCGTCGCGGTGCTCTTCGGCGCCTACGCCCGGCGCGGGGACGACGAGGACCCCAGGGACCTCACCTTCGGGCTGGCGGTCGGGGGCGGTGTGGTCGCCACCGGCATCGCCGCGACCTGGGCGCTCTCCGAGCACGCCTCCACCGGCGTGCAGCCCGGCGTCGCGATGCCGGTCGACATCCTGCACCTGCTGGCGATGGCCGCCTGGCTCGGTGGCCTGGCCGCGCTGCTGGTCGCGCTGTACCGGGAGCCGTCGATCGAGGGGTCCGCGGTACGGCGGTTCTCGCGGGTGGCGTTCGGGTCGGTCCTCGTGCTGGCCGCGACCGGGGTGTACCAGTCGTGGCGCCAGGTCGGCTCCCTCTCCGCGCTGACCGGCACGTCGTACGGGCGGCTGCTCCTCGCCAAGGTGGCGCTGGTGGCCGTCCTGGTGGGCGTGGCGTGGGCCTCCCGGCGCTGGACGCGGCGGCTGGCGGAGACGGCGGGCGTGACCGTGCCCGGGGAGGACACGGACGCCGCGCCCCCCGTCCCGGACGAGCCGGCCGCCGGCGTGGCGGGCGAGCGGGCCGCCCAGCTCGCGCGTCAGCGGGCCGTCATGGCCACCGCCCGCAAGAGGCGCGCCCGGGACGCCGACGCCGAGCGGGCCGGGCTGCGCCGGTCCGTACTGGCCGAGGCGTCCGTCGCGGTGGTGCTGCTCGCCGTGACGACCGTCCTGACGGCGACCGAGCCGGGCCGTACCCAGGAGGAGGCCGGGCGCACCCAGGCCGCTTCGCAGGCCGCCGTGCCCGACCGGCCCGTCGACCTGCGGCTGCCCTTCGACACCGGAGCGGCCGGGGGGCGGGGCAAGGGGACCGTACGGCTCACCCTCGACCCCGGCCGCTCCGGCGCCAACGCGCTGCACGTCTTCGTGGACGGCGCCGGCGGGCGGCCCTTGGACGTCCCCGAGCTGAAGGTGTCCTTCACCCTGGAGGCACAGGCCATCGGTCCGCTGCCGGTGACACCCGACCGGGTCGCCGCCGGGCACTGGAGCAGTCCGCGCCTCCAGATCCCGATGCCGGGGGACTGGCGCATCCGGGTGACCGTGCGCACCTCCGACATCGACCAGACGACCATCGACAAGAACGTGAAGATCGGCTGACCTGACCGTGAGCGACACGACCGACGACCTCGAGATCTCCCGACGGCGGCTGCTGGGCACCGTGGGCGCGGCCGGCGCGGCCGGCCTGGTGCTGGGCGCCGCCGGTGGCGCGGCGGGCCACGCGGCCGTCGCCGGCCCCCCCGGTACGGCGCTGGCGACCGTCGGCTCGACCAGCGTGCCGTTCCACGGCCCGCACCAGGCCGGGATCACCCAGCCCCTCCAGGCGCGCGGCCACCTGGTCGCCTTCGACCTCGCGCCCGGCGCGGGCCGCAAGGAGGCGGTCGCCCTGATGCGCCGCTGGTCGGCCGCCGCCGCGCTGCTGATGGCCGGGAAACCGGCCGGCGGCGCCGACGGCGATACCGGGGTCGCCCTGGACGCCGGCCCCTCGTCCCTGACCGTCACCTTCGGGTTCGGCGCCTCCTTCTTCGACCGTACGGGTCTGGTCGCGCGGCGCCCGGCGGAGCTGGACCCGCTGCCCGCCTTCTCGTCCGACCGGCTCGACCCCAAGCGGTCCAACGGCGACCTGTGGGTCCAGGTCGGCGCCGACGACGCGCTGGTCGCCTTCCACGCGCTGCGCGCGATCCAGCGGGAGGCGGGGGCCGCGGCGAGGGTGCGCTGGGAGATGAACGGCTTCAACCGCTCGCCGGGCGCCACGGCCCGGCCGATGACCACCCGCAATCTGATGGGCCAGGTCGACGGCACCAACAACCCCCAGCCGTCCGATCCCGACTTCGACGAGCGGATCTTCGTGCCGTCGGGTGGGGCGCAGCCGTGGATGGCCGGCGGTTCGTACGCCGTCGTGCGCCGGATCCGGATGCTGCTGGACGACTGGGAGAAGCTGCCGCGAGCGCGGCAGGAGCAGGTCATCGGGCGCCGGAAGTCCGACGGGGCGCCGCTGACCGGGGGCGGTGAGACCACCGAGCCCGACCTGGAGGCGACCGGGCCCGACGGCAGGCTCGTCATCGCCGACAACGCCCACGCCCGGATCACCGCACCCGAACAGAACGGCGGGGCGGCGATGCTGCGCCGCCCGTTCTCCTTCCACGACGGGACGGCCGCGGACGGGACCCCGGACGCCGGGCTGCTGTTCATCGCCTGGCAGGCGGACCCGCTGAAGGGCTTCGTACCGGTGCAGCGCAAGCTCGACCGGGGCGACGCCCTGTCCCCCTTCATCCGGCACGAGGCCAGCGGCCTGTTCGCGGTCCCCGGCGGGCCGGCCGAGGGCGAGTACGTGGGTCAGCGGCTGCTGGAGTCATAACGCGGCGCGCCGCCGCGCCGGCGCATTAGGGTGACCGGTATGTCGGCCACTCGCTATACGTATCTCGGTCCCGAGGGCACCTTCACCGAGGCCGCCCTGCGTACGCTCCCGGAAGCCGCGACACGGGAACTCGTACCGATGGTCTCGGTGCCCGCGGCGCTGGACGCCGTGCGCAACGGGGAGGCCGCCGCCGCCCTCGTACCGATCGAGAACTCGGTCGAGGGCGGGGTGACGGCGACCCTGGACGAACTCGCCTCGGGCGAACCGCTGATGATCTACCGCGAAGTGCTGCTGCCGATCGCCTTCGCGCTGCTCGTGCGGCCCGGGACGAAGCTGTCGGACATCAAGACGGTGACCGGGCACCCGGTCGCCCAGCCTCAGGTGCGCAACTGGCTGCGCGAGCACCTGCCGGAGGCGGTGTGGGAGTCGGCCGCGTCCAACGCGGACGGCGCGCGGCTGGTGCAGGAGGGGCGGTTCGACGCCGCCTTCGCCGGGGAGTTCGCCGCGGCGACGTACGGACTGCGCGCGCTGGTCACCGAGATCCACGACGCCCAGAACGCCGAGACCCGGTTCGTGCTGGTCGGCCGGCCCGCCCGGCCCTCCGCCCCGACCGGCGCGGACAAGACGTCGGTGGTCCTCTGGCTGGGCGACGACCGCCCGGGCGCGCTGCTGGAACTGCTCCAGGAGTTCGCGGTGCGGGGCGTCAACCTGATGCTCATCCAGTCCCGGCCGACCGGTGAGGGCATCGGCAACTACTGCTTCGCCGTGGACGCCGAGGGCCACATCTCCGACCGGCGCGTCGGCGAGGCGCTGATGGGCCTGAAGCGCATGTGCCCCAGGGTGCGCTTCCTGGGGTCCTATCCGCGGGCGGGTGTCGCGCCGGAGGACCTGCGCGAGCCGCGCCCGGGCACGTCGGACCCGGCCTTCACCGCCGCGTCCGACTGGCTGGCCCGGTGCCTGGACGGCCGGGCCTGAGCGACCCGCGGGAGCCGCGGGACCTGGTGGCGAGCCGGCCGGGTGCGGGCCGTCCGCCCCGCGGTGCGGGCCGCCCGGCGGTGGTGCCGGCCGTGCGGTGCGGGTGCGGCGCCGGGCGCCGGAGGGGGCGGGGCCGGCGTACCCGGCTCACTCCGCCCACTGCCACCGGAAACCCGCCCCCGGGTTATCCACAGGGCGGCTTCTCGACCTGGGGACAAGTCGACACCGCAGGCGGACGGGAACCGGCGAAGTCGACAAAGCGCCCATCCCGCACCCGCTCACCGCCCGGCGCCCACCAGCCGGAGAGGGCCCCGCACGTCACCCCGTTTCCCGCGATCAACTCCATGGAGTGGGGATTTCCCACCCGAATGAGTGGGTGGGGTGGGTTTGGGCGGCGAATTCCGCGCCCCGCACCCACCCTCGTAATGATCAATTCCGGAGTCCACAGATCTTTCACACAGCCTGTGGATAACTTATGGGCCATCCATCCCCCTGTGGACAACCTCCGCCAAGTTCCCGGCGGGACAAGGGCACTGGAGTCGCGGCCCGTTTGACGGTGGCCCTTTCCGGCGGTGACGACGGCCTTTGCCGACCGGCGGCGGGGGGAATCACCGACACCCTTCTGCCATTCCGGCATTTCGGTCAAAACGACACGCACAGCGATATCGGGTGGGGTGCGCCGAACCCGCCCCGGTAGCCTGGTGGGGTGATTGACCTTCGCCTGCTCCGTGAGGACCCCGACCGTGTTCGCGCCTCCCAGCGCGCCCGTGGAGAGGACGTCGGCCTCGTCGACGCCCTGCTCTCCGCCGACGAGCGGCGCAGGTCGTCCGGCGTCCGCTTCGACGAACTGCGCTCCGAGCAGAAGGCGCTCGGCAAGCTCATCCCCAAGGCGTCTCCCGAGGAGCGCGCGCAGCTCCTCCAGCGGGCCGAGCAGCTCAAGGCCGACGTCAAGGCGGCCGACGCCGAGCAGCACGAGGCCGACGACGAGGCCAGGCGCCTGCTGCTCCAGCTCGGCAACCTGGTCCACCCGGACGTGCCGGTCGGCGGCGAGGAGGACTTCGTCGTCCTGGAGACGCACGGCACCGTCCGCGACTTCGCCGCCGAGGGCTTCCGGCCCAAGGACCACCTGGAGCTCGGCGAGGCGCTGGGCGCCATCGACGTCGAGCGCGGGGCCAAGGTGTCCGGCTCGCGCTTCTACTACCTGACCGGCGTGGGCGCGCTGCTGGAGCTGGCCCTGGTCAACGCGGCCATCGCGCAGGCGACCGAGGCGGGGTTCGTCCCGATGCTCACCCCGGCGCTGGTCCGGCCGCGCGCCATGGAGGGAACCGGCTTCCTCGGCCAGGCCGCCGAGAACGTGTACCACCTGGAGAAGGACGACTTCTACCTGGTCGGTACGTCCGAGGTGCCGCTCGCCGCGTACCACATGGACGAGATCGTCGACGCGGACAAGCTGCCGCTGCGCTACGCCGGCTTCTCCCCGTGCTTCCGGCGCGAGGCCGGTACGTACGGCAAGGACACCCGTGGCATCTTCCGCGTCCACCAGTTCGACAAGGTCGAGATGTTCTCGTACGTCGCTCCGGAGGAGGCCGAGGCCGAGCACCAGCGGCTGCTGGAGTGGGAGAAGCAGTGGCTGACCTCCCTGGAACTGCCGTTCCAGGTGATCGACGTGGCCACCGGCGACCTGGGCGCCTCCGCCTCGCGCAAGTACGACTGCGAGGCGTGGATCCCCACGCAGGGCAAGTACCGCGAGCTGACGTCGGCGTCGAACTGCGACAGCTTCCAGGCGCGCCGGCTGTCCGTCCGGATGCGTGAGGACCGCGACGGCAAGAAGGCCGTGCAGCCGCTGGCGACGCTGAACGGCACCCTGTGCGCCGTGCCGCGCACCATCGTGGCGCTGCTGGAGAACCACCAGCAGGCCGACGGCTCCGTGCGGGTACCGCCGGTCCTCCGCCCCTACCTGGGCGGACGCGAGGTCCTGGAGCCCCTTTCCCCGTGACCTCCTTCCCCTACAAGCTGGTCGCGACCGACCTGGACGGGACGCTGCTGCGCTCCGACGGCACGGTCTCGTCCCGCACGCGTGACGCGCTCGCCGCCGCGACGGCGGCGGGCGCCGCGCACATCGTGGTCACCGGCCGCGCCGTCCCCTGGACCCGGCACATACTCGACGACCTGGGTTACGACGGCCTCGCCGTCTGCGGCCAGGGCGCGCAGGTCTACCACGCGGGCGAGCACCGGCTGCTGACCTCGGTCACCCTGGACCGCCGGCTGGCCGGCGTCGCCCTGGCGAAGCTGGAGGCCGAGGTCGGTCCGCTGGCCCTGGCCGCCAGCCGGGACGGTCTCGACGGGGAGGTCCTGGTCGGCCCCGGCTACCGGGTCCACGAGGGCCCGCTGCCGTCCGTGCCGTTCGAGAACCCGGACGACGTGTGGGCCGCCCCCCTCAACAAGGTGTACATCCAGCACCCCGAGCTGGACGACGACACCCTGACCCGGGTGGCCCGCGAGGTGGTCGGCGGGCTGGTGGACGTGGTCATGGCCGGCGCGGGCGTGGTGGAGATCCTGCCGCTGGGCCTCAGCAAGGCCACCGGCCTGTCCCTCGCGGCCCGCCGGCTGGGCCTGAGGGCGGCCGACACGATCGCCTTCGGCGACATGCCGAACGACATCCCGATGTTCGCCTGGGCTACGCACGGCGTGGCCATGGCCAACGCCCACGACGAACTGAAGGCCGTTGCCCAGGAGATCACCGCCTCCAACGAGGACGACGGCATCGCCGTCGTGCTGGAGGAGCTGCTGCGGCGCTGACGCGCCCGCACCGCCGGTGTCCGGCGGCGCGGTGCCCTGTGCGGCGCCGCGCCGCCCGGCCCGTACGGGTCAGAAGTTGATCATGTGGCCGGCGAGCCCGTGCACGGCCTCCTTGACCGCCTCGCCGAGTGTCGGGTGCGCGTGGACGTTCCGCGCCACCTCGTGGACCGTGAGGTCCCACTGCTGCGCCAGGGTCAGCTCGGGCAGCAGCTCGGTGACGTCCGGGCCGATCAGGTGGGCGCCGATGAGCTCGCCGTACTTGGCGTCGCTGATGAGCTTCACGAAGCCGGTCGTCTCACCCAGCCCGTGCGCCTTGCCGTTCGCCGTGAACGGGAACTTGGCGACCTTGACGTCGAAGCCCTTCTCCCGAGCCTGCGCCTCGGTCCAGCCGAAGCTGGCGATCTGCGGCTGGCAGTAGGTGGCGCGCGGGATCATCACATGGTCCAGCTCCATCGTCTCGGCGTCCGCGATGGTCTCGGCGGCGATGACGCCCATGGCCTCGGCCGTGTGCGCGAGCATCAGCTTCGCCGTCACGTCGCCGATGGCGTGGATGTGCGGCACCGACGTCCGCGCGCGGCCGTCGACGTCGATGGCACCGCGCTCGGTGAGCCGCACCCCGGTGGCCTCCAGGCCGTAGCCGGTGACATTGGGCGCGAAGCCGATCGCCTGGAGCACCTTGTCGGCCTCCAGCACCCGCTGCTCGCCGTCCTTGCCGGTCACGGTGACCCGCACCTGCTCACCCGACTCGTCGATCGTCTCGACCCGGGTGGAGGTCAGGACGTCGATCCCGAGCTTGCGGTACTGCTTCGCCAGCTCCGCCGAGATGTCCGCGTCCTCCATCGGCGCGATCCGGTCCAGGAACTCGACGATCGTGACCTTCACACCGTAGTTGTGCAGGACGTACGCGAACTCGATGCCGATCGCGCCCGCGCCCGCGATCACCACCGACCGCGGCAGCTCCTCGGTGAGGATCATCTCCTCGTAGGTGACGACGCGTTCGCTGCGCCGCGTGCCCGGCAGCAGCCGGGGCGTGGCGCCGGTGGCGATGACGCAGTTGTCGAACGTGATGGTGGAGCTGCTGCCGTCGGACTGGGCGATCCGGAGCGTGTGGGCGTCCAGGAAGGTGCCCCGGCCGGTGAACTCCGTGATGCCGTTCTTCTTCATCAGGTAGTGGACGCCCTTGACCCGCCCGTCCGCCACCCGGCGGCTGCGCCGGAACGCCTCGCCGTAGTCGAAGGAGACCTCTCCGTCGACCTTGATGCCGTACGTCTTGGCCTCGTGCGTGAAGAGGTGGGCCAGCTCGGCGTTGCGCAGCAGCGCCTTCGTGGGGATGCAGCCGACGTTCAGGCAGACACCGCCCCAGTACTTCTCCTCGACCACCGCGACCCGCTTGCCGAGCTGGGCGGCGCGGATGGCGGCCACGTAGCCGCCGGGGCCTGCTCCGAGTACGACGACGTCGAAGCGGTCTGACATGGCTTACTCCCGAGGTTGTGAGCGTGTGGTCGCAGACCAGCCCACAGTAATCGTCCGGGCAAGTTGTAGGATGACTGGGCAACCGGATGTTTCAGGACCGATGGAGGAACCGGCGGATGGCGTTGCGGGCGGCGGGACGGACCTCCCTGGTGGACACGGTGGTCGAACAGCTTCGCGGCCAGCTCGCGGACGGCACATGGGCGGTCGGGGACCGCATCCCCACCGAGCACGACCTCGCCGGTCAGCTCGGTGTCGGCCGCAACACCGTCCGCGAGGCGGTCCGCGTCCTGGTCCACGCCGGCCTGCTGGAGTCCCGCCAGGGCAACGGCACCTTCGTCCGCTCCACCGCCGACCCGGCGGCCGTGCTGCGCGGGGTACGGGCCGCGGGCGCCCTGGACGTCCTGGAACTGCGGATCGCCCTGGAGGCCGAGGCGGCACGTCTGGCGGCGGTGCGGCGGGACACCCATGACCTGCTGCGGCTGCGCGCCGCGCTGACGACCCTGCGCGAGGAGGGCGACCGGGACGCGGACGCGGACATCGCCTTCCACCGCGCGGTGGTCGAGGCGACCCACAACGCCGCGTTCACCGAGGTGTACCGGTTCTTCTCCGTCCAGGTGCACGAGAGCCTCGTGGACTCGCTCGGTGACCACGCCATGCCGGCCATCGACCTGGCGGCGCACGAGGCGCTGGTGGCGGCGGTCGAGGCGGGTGACCCGGACGCGGCGGCGAACGCGGTCCGCGAACTGCTGCGCGTCCCGATGGAGACGGTCAGGGCCATCGTCGGCCGCTGATCCCGCTGGATACCGGTGCCGCCGCGCCGTGGCGGTGCCGCCACTCGGTACGGGTGCGGCCGTGCCGGGGCGGTGCGGCGGCGCCGTACCGGTGCCGTCGCGCAGCCCCCCATGTGTCGTTGAGAAAGGTGCTCGTCTTGTCACGCCCGGATGCCGATCAGTTGCTGCTGGACGCGGAGGCCGGTGTCCGGCCCTCGCCGGAGGGCGCCGACGCGCGACGGGAGTCGCTGGCGCGTCCGGTGCTGCTCCTGGTGGGGATCGTGCTCGCCTCACTGAACATGCGGGCGGCCCTGGCCAGTGTGTCGCCGCTGGTGGGCGAGATCAGCGACGCCTTCGGCCTGACGTCCACCGCCACCTCCCTGGTGACCTCGGTGCCGGTGCTCTTCCTGGGCCTGGGCGCGCTGGTCGCGCCCGCGCTGGCACGGCGGTTCGGCACCGAGGTGGTGCTGCTGGGCACGCTGGTGCTGCTCGCCGCCGGGATCCTGGTGCGGGTGCTGCCGTCGGTGTACGCGCTGTACGGCGGCGGGGTGCTGGCCGGCACGGCCATCGCCCTGCTCAACGTGCTGATGCCCGGCCTGATCAAGCGGGACTTCCCGGACCGGGCCGCCTCGATGACCTCCGTCTACACGGGTGCCATGATCACCGGCGCGACGGTCGTGGCGGCCGCGTCGGTGCCGCTGGAGAAGGCGTTCGGCGGGAGCTGGCGGGCGTCGCTGGCATGCTGGTCGCTGCTCGCACTGGTGGCCGCGGTGGCCTGGCTGCCGCAGGTGCTGATCGCGCGCGGCCGCACCGGCCACGAGCCGCGGGCCACCCCGGCCCCGGGCACCGGCCGCGCCGTCTGGCGCTCGCCGCTGGCCTGGCAGGTCACCCTCTTCATGGGGCTGCAGTCCCTGTGGTCGTACGTGCTGATCGCCTGGCTGCCGACGATCCTCACCGACCACGGCATGAGCCGCTCCACGGCGGGTGTCGTCTTCGCCTTCAACAACCTCGTCCAGGTGGCGGGCGCCTTCGGTGTGCCCCTGCTCGCCGGCCGGATGCGCGGCCAGCGTTCACTGGTCGCCCTGGTGACCTCACTGGTGGCGATCGGGTACGCCGGGCTGATGGTGGCCCCGGTGCCGGGCGCGTGGCTGTGGGCGGCGGTGCTGGGTGTCGGGCAGGGCGGCGCGGTGGGGCTGGCGCTGACGTTGATCGTGCTGCGCAGCGGGGACGCGGTGACCGCGTCGCGGCTGTCCGGCATGGCACAGACGGTCGGCTATCTGCTGGCCGCGGCTGGCCCGTTGGCGGCGGGCGCGGTCCATCAGGCGACCGGCGGCTGGACGGTGCCGATCTGCCTGGTTCTGTGCGTGTGCGCGGCGGCGCTGGTGGTGGGCCTGCTGGCGGCCGGTGACCGCAAGGTGTGACCACCGGAGCCCGCCGGCCCGCCCGCCCCGCCGTCGCGGGCGGGCGCGGGCCCGGTGGCCTGGGACCGGTGGCCGAAGGGCCCCGCACGCGCGCGTGCGGGGCCCTTCGCGCGTTCGCGGCGCCGTCCTACTCGTCGGCCGCCGGGGTCAGCGCGCGCAGCTTCTGGCCCGCGTACCAGGTGGCCGCCACCGTCACCGCGGCCAGCAGCACCGCCGCCAGCGGCAGGCCCACGTCGGAGGCGACCAGCCCCTCGCCGCTGACCTTCTCGGCCACGGCGAGGGCCCACTGCTGGACGCTCAGGGTCCGCGCTCCGGAGATCAGGCTGCCGAACAGCGCCTCCCAGACCAGCGCGTACACCAGCCCGATGACGACCGCGTGCCGGCTGACCGTGCCCAGCAGCAGGAACAGCGCGCTGTACGCGATGGAGGCGACCAGCGCGGCGACGGTGTAGGCGACCGCCACCTGCTGGCCGTTGCCGTTGAGGATGAGCCCGGCGACCAGGGTGGGCACGGCCGAGAAGGCCATGGTCACGGCGATGGCCACGATCAGCTTGGTGAAGATGATCGTGGGCCGCTTCACCGGCTTGGCCAGCAGGTAGACGATCGAACCGTCGTCGATCTCCGGGCCGATCGCGCCGGTCCCGGCGATGACGCCGATCAGCGGCACCATCGTGGCGAGCGCGAACCCGCCCAGGACGTCCGCCGCGACCTGGTCGTCGGCGCCGTTGAAGCCGCGGATGGCGGCCGCGATGAGCAGCAGCAGGCCGGGCAGGACGAACAGGATGGCGGCCCGGCGGCGGCCGAGCAGGGCCCGGTAGGTGAGCCGGGCGACCGTGGGGTTGTACATGAGTCGAAGGTTCCCTTCAGGCCGCGACGAGGTACGAGAAGACCGACTCGAGGGACTCGTCCGAGGGCGAGACCGTCAGCAGCCGGATGGAGTGCGCCCGGGCGACCTTCGGCAGCAGTTCGGTGAACCGCCCGAAGTCCACCGCCTGGATGCGCAGCGCGCCCTCCGTGACGTCCACCTCGATGCCGGCCGTCGACGGGTCGGCGATCAGCGCGGCGGCCAGCGCCCGGTCGTCGCTGGAACGCACCAGGTAGCGGTGCGGGCGATCGGTCATCAGCCGCCGGATCCGGCGGAAGTCGCCGCTCGCCGCGTGGCGCCCGGCGACGATCACCTCGATGTGGGAGGCGAGCTGCTCGACCTCCTCCAGGATGTGGGAGGAGAACAGGACCGTACGTCCCTCCGCCCCCATCCGCCGCAGCAACTCCATCAGTTGCATGCGCTGCCGCGGGTCCATGCCGTTGAACGGCTCGTCCAGCAGCAGCACCGACGGTTCGTGCACCAGGGCCGAGGCCATCTTCACGCGCTGCCGCATGCCCTTGCTGTACGTCGCGATCTTCCGGTCCTGCGCGTACTCCATCTCGACGGTGGCCAGCGCCCGTTGTGCCTCCTGGGCGCCCAGCCCGTGCAACTCGGCGTTGGCGACCACGAACTCACGGCCGGTGAGGAAGTCGTACATCGCCTCACGCTCGGGCACGACGCCGATCTGCCGGTAGACGGACTCGTTGCGCCAGATCGGCCGCCCGTCGAGGGTGACCGTGCCGGTGGAGGGTGCCAGGAAGCCGCCCATCATGTTGATCAGGGTGGACTTCCCGGCGCCGTTGGGCCCGAGCAGGCCGGTGACGCCCGGCCCTATGGTCATGGTGATGTCGTTGACGGCCACGACATTGCCGAACCAGCGGGACGTGTGGTCGATGTTCAGGGTGGTCACAGCCCGGCCTTTCGGTAGCGGCGCATCAGGACGGCGTACGAACCGGCGACGAGCGCCAGGACGACCAGCAGGTAGACCACGCCGGCCGCGGCGTCCGGACCCGCCTTGCCGGGGAACGAGGACGTGGCACCCAGGAAAGCGGTCTGCACGCCGTCGATGAGCGTGATGGGCGAGAAGAGACCGAGCCACTTCACGGCGCCCAGCGAGTCGGTGCTCCAGGCGATGGCCTGGACGGTGGAGACCGCGCCGTACGAGATCGTCAGGGCGGCGATGACGGCGGCGACGCCGAAGCCGCGGCGCGGCGTCAGCGCGGCCATGACCAGGCCGATCCCGCCGAAGAGGACCGAGAGCAGGGCCACCGAGACCAGTCCCTGCGCGAAGCCCGCGCTCTGGTCGGCGAAGTCCATCTTCGCCAGCAGGGAGCCGATGAAGAGGATGACCAGCGGTGACGCGGTGAGGATGAACAGCGCCGACGCCATCGCGCCGTACTTGGCCAGCACGTAGTCGACGCGCTCGATGGGCCGGGAGAAGTACAGCGGGATGGTCTTGAAACGCAGGTCGCGGGAGACCGACTGGGGCGCCTGGGCGGCCACGTAGAGCCCGATGACGGCCTGCGTGACGATCGCGTACCGCGTGTAGTCCAGCGGCAGGTCCTTCATCTTGGTCGTCACGGCCACCGCCACCAGGATCAGCGCGGGGACGCACATCACCGCGTAGAGGATCATGGGCAGCACCTTGGACTTGGCGCTGCGGCCCAGTCCGTAGGCCCCGCGCAGCGACTGTGAGAACAGCGAGCGGCGCGCGTAGGCGCGGCCGAGGCGCGGCCCGTCGTAGTCGCGGTAACCGATGTTGTGGATCTGGGTCTCGGTGCTCACCGGGCCTGCACCTCCATGGCGGCCTGGGCCGCTGCCTCCGCCTCCGGGCGGAAGACCTCGGCGATGTGGTGACGGCGCTGTTCCATCCGTACGAGGCCGAGCCCCAGTTCGGCGACGGAGTCGCGCACGATGTCGTACGTCTCCTCGCCGGTCGCCTCCAGCAGCAGGACGTGCCCGGCGCCCGGCAGCCCGTCCTCCAGGCGCGCGTGCAGGGTGACGCCGGCGGCGGTGAGCGCGTCGCGCAGCGCCGCCGTGCCGTCGGGGTGGCTGTCGGTGTCGGTGACCTCGACCGCGAGAGTGGCGGTGAGCTGGGTGAAGTCGCTGGTGGAGCTGGAGCGCAGCAGCCGGCCGCCGTCGATGACGACGACGTGGTCGCAGGTCCGTTCCAGCTCGCCGAGCAGGTGGGAGGTGACCAGGACCGAGATGCCGAAGTCCGTGTACACCCGGCGGATCAGGCCCAGCATCTCGTCCCGGCCCACCGGGTCCAGGCCGTTGGTGGGCTCGTCGAGGAGGACCAGTTCCGGGTCGTGCACCAGGGCCTGTGCGAGCTTCACCCGCTGCTTCATACCGGTCGAGTAGCCGCCGATGGGGCGGTACCGCTCCTCGTACAGGCCGACGTGGCGCAGGGTGTCGGCGGTGCGCTCGCGCGCCGCGGTGGGCGGCAGGCCGGACATCCGCGCCATGTGGACGACGAACTCGGTGGCCGAGACGTCGGGGGGCAGACAGTCGTGCTCGGGCATGTAGCCGACCCGCTCGCGGATGGCGGCGCCACTGGTGGCGACGTCCAGGCCCAGGACCTCGGCCCGGCCCTCGGTGGCGGGGGACAGACCCAGCAGGATCTTGATCATGGTGGACTTGCCGGCTCCGTTGGCACCCACCAGTCCGGTCACACCGGGCCCGATGTCCAGGGAGAGCCGGTCGAGCGCGGTCACCCGCGGGAACCGCTTGCTGAGGCTTTCGGTGGCGATCACAGTCACGCTTCGACGCTAGTGGCGCGAACCACAGCGGTCGTCAGACCTGACGGCTGGATCGGCGTCCGACTCCAGGCGTACGGGACCCGTAAGGGTGGCGCCCAGGGAGGGTTTTCCACCGGCCGTGCACTCCTCTTGACGCAGCCGCCGGGCACAGTCACATTCATCAGTGTCACATCGCGCACGTGTACCGCTCATCCGACCGGGACGGACTGGTGGCATGACCTCGGCGGTGACGACCGGCCCCGGCGCCGCGTTCCCCGGGCCTGCGGGGAGTGCGCCGCGCCGCCCGGGCGAGCGCCACCGAAGCGAGCGCCGCCCGGCCCCGGCCGGGAGTGGCCGGGCAAAGGGCCCGGAGGCGGCGCGCGTGGCCGCGTCCGGCCCCGGTGCGTGGGGGCCGGGCGACGGCATCGGGTACCCGGTCCGTCCGGGCCCGGCCCGGTGGCCGGGCGGCTCCTCGCCGACGTGGCGGAGCACCGGGCCGGGGCGCGCCGCCGGCCACCGGCGTCCGTGGCCACCGGCTCCCGGTCCCCCGAGCGGGGCGCGTTCCGGCCGGCCGACGATCTGCCGCACCCGCGGCGTTGGGAGAGCATCCGATGGAGTTGCGGGGCGCGCGGGAGCGCTGGGTCAGGACGGGCGGTATCGAGCTGTGCGTGGCCGAGCTGGGTGACGCCGCACGGCCGGTCGTCGTGCTCCTGCACGGCTACCCGGACTCCAAGGAGGTGTGGTCGGAGGTCGCCGGGCGGCTCGCCGAGCACTTCCACGTGGTGCTGTACGACGTACGCGGCCACGGCCGGTCCACGGCGCCCCGGCCGCTGCGCGGCGGGTTCACCCTGGAGAAGCTGACCGACGACTTCCTGGCCGTGGTGGACGCGGTCAGCCCGGACCGGCCGGTCCACCTGGTGGGGCACGACTGGGGATCCGTGCAGGGCTGGGAGTTCGCCACCGTGGCGCGCACCGAGGGCCGGATCGCCTCCTTCACCTCGGTGTCCGGGCCGTCACTGGACCACTTCGGGCACTGGATCAAACGACGGGTGGCCCGGCCCACCCCCCGCCGCGTCGGCCAGCTCCTCGGCCAGGGCGCCAAGTCCTGGTACGTCTACCTGCTGCACACTCCGGCGCTGCCGGAGCTCGCCTGGCGCGGCCCGCTCGGCAAGCGGTGGCCGGGCATGCTGCGCCGGCTGGAGAAGGTGCCCGGTGACGGCTATCCGACCTCCTCGCTGTCGAGGGACGCGGCACACGGCGCCTGGCTCTACCGGGACAACGTGCGCGCCCGGCTGCGCCGGCCCCGTTCCGACGCCTACGCCCATCCGCCGGTGCAGCTCATCGTGCCGACCGGTGACGCCTTCCTGTCCGAACGGCTCTACGACGAGCTGCCGCACTGGGTCCCGCGGCTGGTGCGCCGCACGCTGCCGGCCAAGCACTGGGCACCGCGCACCCGGCCCGACCAACTGGCGGCCTGGATCACCGATTTCGTGACCGCGCACGAGGAGCGGGGAGCGGCGCTGCCCGCCCCGGTCGCCGCGGCCCGGCCCTACGCCGACCGGTTCGGTGGCCAGTTGGTCCTGGTCACGGGGGCGGCCGGCGGCATCGGGCGGGCCACCGCCCTCGCGTTCGCCGAGGCGGGGGCGCGGGTGGTGGCCGTGGACCGGGACGCGGAGGGAGCGGCGCGCACGGCGGAGCTGGCCCGGTTGCGCGGCGCGCCCGGGGCCTGGGCGGAGACGACCGACGTCAGCGACGAGCACGCGATGGAGAAGCTGGCCGAGAAGGTCGCCACCGAGTACGGCGTGGTGGACGTGCTGGTCAACAACGCCGGTATCGGCATGGCCGGTGCCTTCCTGGGCACCACGTCCGAGGACTGGCGGAAGGTCCTCGATGTGAACCTGTGGGGCGTGATCCACGGCTGCCGGCTCTTCGGCGGGCGGATGGCCGACCGCGGCCAGGGCGGCCACATCGTGAACATCGCGTCCGCCGCGGCCTTCCTGCCCACCCGGGCCCTGCCGGTGTACGGCACCTCCAAGGCGGCCGTGCTGATGCTCAGCCAGTGCCTGCGCGCCGAGCTGGCCGGCCGGGGCATCGGCGTCTCGGCGGTGTGCCCCGGCTTCGTCAGCACCGGCATCACCAAAACCGCCTTCTTCAGCGGGGCGACACCGGAGGAGGAGCAGCGCCGCCGCGCGCGGGCGACACCGGAGGAGGAGCAGCGCCGCCGCGCGCGGGCGACCCGGCTGTACCGGCTGCGCGGCTACCCGCCGGAGAAGGTCGCCGACGCGATCCTGAAGGCGGTGGCGGACAACCGGGCGGTGGTTCCGGTGGGGCCCGGGGCGCGCGGCGCCCGCCTGCTCTCCCGTCTCGCGCCCAGGACGGCGCGGGCGCTCGCCCGGTGGGAGCCGCCGGTATGAGCGCCACCGCGGCCGTGCCCGGGTCGCCGGGGGCCGAGTACCGGATCGAGGACCTGGCACACCGCAGTGGCGCCACGGTGCGCACGATCCGCGCCTACCAGGACCGCGGGCTGCTGCCCCGGCCCGAGCGGCGCGGCCGGTCCAATGTGTACGGGGCCGCCCATGTGACCCGGCTGCGGCAGATCGCCGACCTGCTGGACCGGGGTTACACCCTGGCCTCCATCAAGGAGCTGCTGGACGCCTGGGACGCCGGACGCGGGCTGGGCGGGGTGCTCGGCCTGGTCGCCGAGGTGAACGGCCCCTGGACGGACGAGGAGGCGGGCCGGATCACCCGTGCGGAGCTGGCCGAGGCGTTCGGCGGCGCCCCCGGCGACCGGGCCGTGCGGGAGGCGGTCGAGCTCGGCGTACTGGAACGCGTACCGGGCCGGGAGGACGAGTTCGTCGTGCCGAGCCCGCAAGAGCTGGCCGTGGCGGTCGAGTTGTTCTCGGTGGGTGTCCCCCTGCGTGCGATCGCCGGACACCTGCGGGAACTTCGTGGTCAGGTCGAGCACATGGCCAGCCGTTTCCTGGAGTTCACCACGGAGCACGTCTTCGCCCGCCGCCTCGGGCGCCGGCCGCCGACGGACGCCGAGGCGGCGGAGGCGGCCGCCCTGGTGCGGCGGCTGCGACCGCTCGCCCAGCGGGCTGTCGACGCCGAACTGGCCCGCGCCATGCGGACCTTCGCCACCCGGCACCTCCAGCGGCACCTGGCCACCGGGAGCCCCCTGGCCGCGGGCGAGGAGCGGCTCACGGTGACCCTGCCCGCCGGGACAATGCGCGCCGTACACCGCCTGGTCGGCCCGGCCGACGCCGCCGCGTTCATCACCGCGGCCGCCGAACGGGAGCTGCGGAAAAGAACAATGGACTCTCTTGCCGCAAGTCCGGACATAGGCGGAGAAGTTGAGCAAAAGCCTTGACTTGCCAGGTACGTTGTCCACAGAGTCGCCAATTCCGCTGTGGATAACACGAGTTACCTGTGGATCAAACCTGTCGCCCCTTATATGTGTGGCACACGGATGTGATGCCTGTCACGCTGTGGGCATGGACGACAGACGCACCGTGAAGGTGTCGAAGTACTTGGCGAAACACCTCCGCCACCAACCGGGACGGATCGGCCTCGTGCTCGATCCGAACGGCTGGGTGGCGATCGAGGACCTGCTGCGCGCCACCGCCGAACACGGCGTACCGATCACCCGCGCCGAGCTCCACCATGTCGTGGCCGTGAACGACAAACAACGCTTCACGATCGAGGACGACCGGATCCGCGCGAACCAGGGTCACACCGTCGACGTCGACCTCGGACTCCCACCGGCCACGCCGCCCCCGTACCTGTACCACGGCACCGTCGCCGCCCACCTGGCCGCCATCCGCGCCGAGGGACTGCGCCCCATGGCCCGCCACCACGTCCACCTGTCACCGGACCGGGAGACCGCGACCCGCGTCGGCGCCCGGCGGGGACGCCCCGTGGTGCTGGCGGTCGACGCCGGGGCGATGCACCGGGACGGCCATGTCTTCCACGTCAGCGCCAACGGCGTCTGGCTCACCGCCGCCGTACCCCCGGCGTACCTCCGCTTCCCCCACTAGAGGCACGGCGCGCCGCCGGCCGTCAGCGCAACTGGGCGAGGCCCTCGGTCGCGATCCGCTCGAAGACCCGCTCATCGGCGGCGAAGACCGAGTCCGGGATCGGCGAGTGGAGCACGATCTCGGTGAAACCCAGCTCGAAGTGGCGCCCCGCGAAGTCGACGAAGGCGTCGAGGGACTCCAGCGGCCGGTCCGGCGTGAACCCGGTCAGGAGGATCTTGTCCAGTTCCGCCACGTCGCGGCCGGCGTCCGCGCACGCCTTGCCGAGCTTCTCGACCTGCCCGCGGATCGCCTCCCACGAATCCTGGGGCGTCCCCGCGTCGGACACCCTCGGATCACCGGTGGTGACCCAGGCCTGCCCGTACCGCGCCGCGAGCCTCAGCCCGCGCGGCCCGGTGGCCGCCACGGCGAAGGGCAGCCGCGGACGCTGCACACAGCCGGGGATGCCGTACGCCTCCCGCGCCGAGTAGAACGTTCCGGAGTGCGTCACCGAGTCCTCGGTCAGCAGCCGGTCCAGCAGCGGGACGAACTCCGCGAACCGGTCCGCCCGCTCACGGGGCGTCCATGCCTCCTGGCCCAGCACCGTGGCGTCGAAGCCGCTGCCGCCCGCTCCGATGCCCAGCGTGATGCGGCCCCCGGAGATGTCGTCGAGCGAGAGCAGCTCCTTGGCGAGGGTCACCGGGTGCCGGAAGTTCGGCGAGGTGACCAGCGTGCCGAGCCGCATCCGCGCGGTGGCCGCCGCCGCCGCCGTCAGCGTCGGAACGGCGCCGAACCACGGGCCGTCCCGGAAGCTCCGCCAGGACAGATGGTCGTAGGTGTACGCGGTGTGGAAATCCAGCCGTTCCGCCCGGATCCAGGCGTCGCGGCCACCTTCGTGCCAGCGGCGGGCGGGAAGAATCACGGTGCTCAGGCGCATGGGCAGACCCTACGCCGCCCCGCCGGCACCCCCGGGGCCACGCCCGGGTGGCTCAGATGTGCGTGCCTCCGCACGCCCGTGCGGAGGGGTGCGGGAGAATGGCCGTGTGACCTCAGCGACCTCTCCCCGACCGCGGCCCACGGCGTTGCGCCCTCCCCGGCTGATCGCCACCGACCTGGACGGCACGCTGCTGCGCGACGACAAGACCGTCTCGGAGCGGACCGTCGCCGCGCTCGCCGCCGCCGAGGCGGCGGGCATCGAGGTCTTCTTCGTCACCGGCCGGCAGGCCCGCTGGATGGGCGTGGTCAGCGACCACGTCCACGGGCACGGCCTGGCGATCTGCGCCAACGGCGCGGCCGTCGTCGACCTGCACGCGGGCGGGGAGCTGCTGGAGGTCCGCCCGCTGGAGCGGGACGCCGCCCTCCACGTCGTCCGCGCCCTGCGCAGGGAAGCGCCCGGCACGGCCTTCGCGGTCGAGCTCACCACCGGCTTCCACCACGAACCGGACTACCTGCCCTTCTTCCTCGACCCCGGCGCGACCGTCGCCCCCGTGGAGAAGCTGCTGCACGAGGAGGAGCCGGGTCACGGCGCGCCGATCCTCAAGATGCTCGCCCACCACGACGACCTGACCCCGGACGGGTTCCTCGCCCTGGCCCGCGCGGCGGCCGGGGACCGCGCCAACATCACCCGTTCCAGCAGCACCGCCCTGCTGGAGATCAGCGGCCTGGGTGTGTCCAAGGCGAGCACGCTGGCGCTGTGCTGCGCCGAGCGCGGCATCTCCGCCGACGAGGTGGTCGCCTTCGGGGACATGCCCAACGACATCGAGATGCTGAGCTGGGCGGGCAGGTCGTACGCGATGGGCAACGCACACCCGGACGTGCTCGCCGCCGCCTCGGGGCGTACCGTCGCCAACAACGAGGACGGCGTGGCCCTCGTCATCGAGGACATCCTCGCGAGCCACTGACCAGGCCCGCCCACCGGCCACCGCGATCCCCCGGCCACGACCGGCGACCGCGACCGGCGACCGGCGACCGGCGACCGGCGACGGCATGTCCGGCGAGCACGTGAGCGGCGACCGGCGAGCGCGTGACCGGTCCGTCACGGGCCCCCCGGCAACCGGACCCCGCGCTCCCGCAGCCAGCGCAGCGGGTCCACGGCCGATCCCTGGTAGAGCGTGAGCCGCACCTCGAAGTGCAGGTGCGGGCCGGTCGAGTTGCCGGTCGTGCCGGACTGGCCGATCCACTGGCCGGCCAGCACCCGGTCCCCCGCCCGCACCCCGGCGGCCGACAGGTGCGCGTACTGCGAGTACCAGCCGCCCTGGTGCCCCACCACCACTTCGATGCCGAACGCGCCGCCGCAGGACACCGACCGCACCCGTCCCGCGCCGATCGACCGCACCGGTGTGCCGATCTCCACCGCCAGGTCCTGGCCGGTGTGCCGCTTCGCCCAGTGCGCGCCCGACTGGGCGAAGCCGGCGGACAGCGCGTACTCCTCGCTCGCCGCGACCGGCGCGACCCAGGCCGCCCGGCCGCGCGCCGGCCCGCCCGGCGCACCCGGCCTGACCAGCGGCACCGGGGTCCGGCACCGGCCGTCCGCCACGCTGCGGTCCGCCTCGGCCCGCAGCTTCCACCGCACTCGCTCCAGCCTGCGCTCGATGTCCCGCCTGATCCCGGCCAGCCGTGCGCGGCGCGCCTCCAGGTCGCGCCAGGCGGCGTGCGCCCTGGCCTGCGCGCGGGTCATACGCCGCTCCGCGCCCCGGGCCCGCACCATCAGCCGGTTCACCGCCCGGTTGGCCTGGCCCGCCAGCCGCTGTGCCCGCATCACCTGGTCGGGATCCTCGGCGAGCAGCACCCGGGCGGCCAGGTCGAGGGAGCCGCCGGTGCGGTACTGGGCCCTGGCCACCTCGCCCACCTGTTCGTACAGCGCGGCCAGCTCGCGCCTCCGCACGGTCAGCTCGCCCTGGAGCCGGACGGCGAGGGTGTGCTGCGCGGCGGCGGCGCGGCTGCCCCTCTCGTACGTCCGGATGGCCCGGGCCGCCTCCTCGTACAGCCGCGCCACCTCGGCACTGGCGTCACCGGGTTCGCGCGCGGGCGCGCCGGGTGCGGGGACGAGGACGAGCAGCGCGGCGAGCACCAGCACGAGCCGCCGCCGCCGGTCGTGTGGGCAGCACATGCCGGGATGGTCCCGCTCGATACGCCCGATTCCCGGTAGCCGGCCACTCCGGTACCGCCGACCGGCCTACCCCACGGCCCCGGGAGAGCTATTGGGTGTCCGGCCGGCCGGTACCGGGGGCCGGGCCGGACACCTCCTGGAGCGGTGCCTGCCACACCACCGACGTACCGCCGCCGCCCTCGCCGAGTCCGGGCCCGCACCAGCTCGACCCGCCGAGCGACTCGGCCCGCCGCGCCAGGTTGCGCAGCCCGCTGCGGCGCCCGCCCGCCGGGATGCCGACCCCGTCGTCCGAGACGGTGAGCCGCACCGCCGCCACCCCGTCCGGGAGCCGCGCGGTGGCGTCGACCACGACTTCGATGCGCTGCGCCCGCGCGTGCCGGAACGCGTTGGACAGCGCCTCGCGCAGCGCCGCGACGAGGTTCTTGCCGGTCAGTTCGCCGACCAGGGTGTCGACCGGTCCGACGAAGCGGTGCGCGGGGGTGAACCCGAGCGGGACGGCCGCCATGTTGATCTCCCTCAGTACCCGGGTGCGCAGCCCGGACGGTGCCTCGGCCGGCCCCTGCTGGAGGGCGAAGATGGCGGTACGGATCTCCTGGATGGTCACGTCCAGTTCCTCGACGGCCCTGCCGACGCCTTCGCGCACGGCGGGCACGACCGATCCGCGCCGGGCGCTCTCCAGCATCATCCCGGTGGCGAACAGCCGCTGGATGACCAGGTCGTGCAGGTCCCGGGCGATACGGTCCCGGTCCTGGTACACCGCCAGGCGCTCCCGGTCCCGCTGCGCCTCCGCCATCATCAGCGCCAGCGCGGCCTGCGAGGCGAACTGGGTGGCCAGGGTGCGTTCGGTCTCGCTGAACTGCCGTGCGCCCGGGGCGCGGGGTACGGCCAGCGCGCCGAGCACCCGGCCGCCGCTCTGCAACGGCAGCATCATGTTCGGCCCGTACCGCCGGGCCAGGTCGGTGCCCATCCGGGGGTCGCTGGCCGAGTCCGCCACGAAGACCGCCTCGCCCTCCAGCAGCCGCTCGACGGCCGGGCTCTCCGGCGGGACGACCACGCCCAGTTCCTTCGACGGGTCGTCGGAGGAGACGGCGACGATCTCCAGACCACCGCCTTCCGCGGGCAGCAGCACCACCCCGGCGCACGCGTCGGCGAGCCGGCGGGCCTGTTCGGCGACGACCGAGAGGGCGTCGTCGGCGTCCCCGCCGGAGAGCAGGGCCGTGGTCACCGCGACCGAGCCGTCGATCCACCGCTCGCGCTGGCGGGCCGCCTCGTACAGCCGGGCGTTGCCGATGGCGATCCCGGCCTCGGTCGCCAGCACCCGGACCGTGTGCAGGTCGTACTCGGTGAACTCGGCCCCGTCCCGCTTCTCCGCCAGGTACAGATTGCCGAAGATCCTCCCCTGGACGCGGATGGGCACCCCGAGGAAGGTCCGCATCGGCGGATGCCCGGCCGGGAACCCGGCGGCCCGGGCGTCGGCGGTCAGGTCGGCGAGCCGCATCGGCTCCGGGTCGTGGATCAGGGCGCCGAGCAGTCCGGCCTGCCCGTCGGGCCGGCGGCCGATCAGCTCGGCGACCTCGTCGCCCACCCCGTGGGTGACGAAGGCGGACAGGCCCTCGCCCGTCTCGTCGACGACACCGATCGCGGCGTAGCGGGCGCCGGCGAGCTCGGCCGCGGTCTCGCAGATCCGGTCGAGGGTGGAACTGAGCTCCAGACCGGTGCCGACCGAACGCATCGCCTCCAGCAGCTGCGGCACCCGGGCGGTCAGCTCGGTGGACAGCCCGCGCAGGCCGCGAGCCGCCTGGGTGGCGGCGTCGATGGCGTCCTTCGGGTCGTCCGGTGGGGTCGCGTCGGGCGCTGTCATGGTCCCGAGACTAGTCAGTTCGGGCTAGTTGGTCCTGTTTGCCAGGTCGGGGCGCAGCAGGTCGGCGGCGTGTTCCCGCTCCAGCAAGCGGCGCAGCGGGCCGTCCGTGGCGGCGAGTTCGGCGTACCGGCCGCGCTGCACGGCCCGGCCCTCCTCCAGGACGATCACCTCGTCCACCGCGCCCGCCGCGTCCAGGCCGCGCAGCCGGTGGGTGATCAGCACGGTGGTGCGGCCCTCGGTGGCCCGCAGCAGGTCGTCGGTGAGGGCGTCCGCCGTGGTCAGGTCGAGGTGCTCGGCCGGCTCGTCCAGCACCAGGACCGGGAAGTCGGCGAGGAGGGCGCGGGCGAGCGCCAGCCGCTGGCGCTGGCCGCCGGACAGCCGGGACCCGTGCTCGCCGACGAGCGTGTCCAGCCCGGCGGGCAGGGCGTCGACCCAGTCCAGGAGCCGCGCCCGCGCCAGCGCCCGGCGCAGCTCGGCGTCGTCCGCGCCCGGCCGGGCCAGGCGCAGGTTCTCACGGAGGGAGCTGTCGAAGATGTGGGCGTCCTGGGCGCACAGCCCCACCAGGCGCCGCACCCCGTCGCCGTCGAGGGCGGTGGCGTCCGCCCCGCCGATCCGGTACGCGCCCGCGCGGACCTCCAGAAATCGCAGCAGCACTTGGGCGAGCGTGGTCTTCCCGGAACCGGAAGCGCCCACGACGGCGACCCGCCGGCCCGCCTCCAGGCGCAGGTCGAACCCCGTGAGAGCGTCCCGCTCCTGCCCCGCGTACCGGGCGGTGACCCCGCGCAGCTCCAGCGGGAAGGCTCCGGCCGGCGCCGGTGCCGGGTTCTCGGGCTGTGGCACCGGGACGGGGGCGTCGAGCACCTCGCGCACCCGCTCGGCGCTCCGCAGGACGCGCCGGCGGTGGCGCACGGCCGACGGCAGTGCCGTGACCGCCTCGAACGCGGCGAGGGGGGTGAGCACGACGACGGCCAGCGACACGCCGTCGAGCCGGCCGTCCCGCACCGCCTGGACGCCCACGAGCGCGGCGGCGGCGACGGTCACCCCGGTCACCAGCGCCGACAGGCCGTCGCCGAGCGCGGCGGCGGTGGCCTGGCGCGAGGCGATCCGGGTCAGCTCGGCGTCCGCCGCGCGCGCCCGGTCCGTACGGCTCCCGAGGGCTCCGGCCACGGTCAGCTCGGCGCAGCCGCGCAGCAGGTCGACGACCCGGACGGCCAGGACACCGCGTGCCGGGGCGAGCCGCCGCTCGGCGCGCCGGGCCACGGCTCCGCCGACGAGCGGTACGGCGGTACCCGCCACGAGCAGCCCGGCGGCGAGGACGGCTCCGGCCACCGGCAGCAGCCACGTGGTGAACCCGACGGCTCCCGCGCCGACGACCACGGCCGTCCCGGCGGGCAGCAGCCACCGCAGCCAGTAGTCCTGGAGGGCGTCCACGTCCGAGACGAGCCGCGACAACAGATCCCCCCGCCGTGTGCGGCGCAGCCCGGCCGGTGCGATCCGCTCCAGCCCGCGGTAGACGGCGACCCGCAACTCGGCCAGCATCCGCAGCACGGCGTCGTGCGAGACCAGCCGCTCGGCGTACCGGAACACGGCCCGCCCGATGCCGAACGCCCGGGTGGCCGTCACGGCCACCATCAGGTACAGCACGGGCGGCTGCTCGGACGCCCGGGAGATGAGCCAGCCGGACACGGCCATCAGCCCGACGGCGGACCCCAGGGCGAGACTGCCCAGCGCCAGTGCCAGGGCCAGCCGTCCCCGCGCCCCCCGGACCGTCTCCCGCACCCATGCCGGCCCCGGCCGGCCCCGGCGGACCGGCTCGGCGGTCGCTGCCGCGGTGTCTTCGGCGACCGGGTCCGGGAACCCCGTGCCCGGTGGACCGTCCGGCCGCCGGCCCGGGCTCCGGACCGGGCCGCCGGCGACCCCGATGGCCGCCGTTCCCACCCCGCCGGACCCGCCGCTCCCGCCGTCCGGGCGGCCCGTGCCGTCCGGGCGGCCCGTGCCGTCGGCACCGTCCATGCCGTCGGCACCGTCCATGCCGTTCCCGCCGGCCCAGGGTGCCGCGCGGAGCCCGCCCACGAGCCCGAAGGCCTCATCGAGATCGGCCCCGTCAGCCGTGAAGCCCCCGGAGGACGCGGCTGGCGGGGAGCCGTTCCGCGCCGGAGCCGTCCCACCACGAGGCTCGTCCGACGGGTGCAGCGCGACCACCCGGTCCGCCACCGCCAGCAGGGCCGGACGGTGGACGACCAGCAGCACCGTCCGTCCGGTGGCCAGCCGGCGCACCGCGTCCACCACGCCCGCCTCCGTCTCGCCGTCCAGCGCCGCCGTCGGCTCGTCCAGCAGCAGCACCGGCCGGTCCGCGAGGAACGCCCGTGCCAGGGCGAGCCGCTGACGCTGGCCCGCCGACAGCCCGGCGCCGTCCTCACCCAGGACCGCCCCGGCGCCGGCCGGCAAGGCGTCCACGAAGTCGGCGCCCGCGTTCCGCAGGGCGTCCTGTACCGCCCTGTCGTCGGCGTCCGGCCGGGCCAGCCGGACGTTCTCGGCGATGGTCCCGGCGAACAGGTACGGCCGCTGCGGCACCCACGCGATCCGCTCCCGCCACCGCTCCGGATCCACCGAGGCCAGGTCCGCCCCTCCGACGCGCACCCGTCCGCCGGGCTCCGGTTCGGCGAATCCCAGCACCACGTCGAGCAGCGTGGACTTGCCGACCCCGCTGGGCCCGACGAGGGCGACCGTCTCCCCTTCCTCCACCACCAGCGACGCCCGGTCCAGGGACGGAGCGGTGCGCCCCGGGTGCCGTACCGTCACCGACTCCAGCTCCAGGCGCGAGGAGGCGGGGACCGCGCCGCCCCCGGCCGTCCGGACCGGGGTCTCCAGCACGGTGAAGATCTCCTCCGCCGCCGACAGCCCCTCCGCGGCCGCGTGGTACTGCGCCCCCACCTGCCGGATCGGCAGGTATGCCTCGGGAGCGAGGATCAGGATGACCAGGCCGGTGTACAGATCCAGGTCCCCGTGGACCAGCCGCATACCCACGCCGACCGCCACCAGCGCGACCGACAGCGTCGACAGCAGTTCCAGCGCGAACGACGACAGGAACGCGATCCGCAGCGTCCGCAGCGTCGCCTGCCGGTACTCCGACGTGATCGCCCGGATCGACTCGGCCTGCGCCTTCGCCCGCCCGAAGACCTTCAGCGTGGGCAGTCCGGCCACCACGTCGAGGAAGTGCCCCGACAGCCGGGACAGCAGCTCCCACTGCCGGTCCATCCGCGCCTGGGTGGCCCAGCCGATCAGCACCATGAAGACGGGGATCAGCGGCAGGGTCACCACGATGATCGCGGCCGACACCCAGTCCTCGGTGACGATCCGCGCCAGCACGGCGACCGGTACCACGACCGCCAGGCCGAGCTGGGGGAGGTAGCGCGAGAAGTAGTCGTCGAGCGCGTCCACTCCCCGGGTGGCGAGCGCCACCAGCGACCCGGTGCGCTGACCGCTGAGCCAGCCCGGCCCCAGCGCGGCGGCCCGCTCCAGCAGCCGCCCGCGCAGCTCCGACTTGACCGTCGCGCTCGCCCGGTGCGCGGCCAGCTCGGTCAGCCAGGAGACGGCCGCCCGTCCCACCGCGACCGCCACCAGCAGCGCCAGCGGTGTCCCGAGACCGGCCGGGTCCAGCCCCCGCTGGAACGCCCCGGCCACCACCTCGGCGATGAGCATCGCCTGGGCGACCACCAGCACCGCCCCGAGCAGGCCGAGGACCACCACCGCCGCCAGGAAGAGGCGGGTGGCACGGGCGTGGCGGAGCAGGCGCGGGTCGATCGGTTTCACGTGAAACATCCCCTACTGATGGCTGCCGGGACGCCTAGTGGGCGTCGGCTATGTGCTGCGTGCCGATCCGCTTGCGGAACACCCAGTACGTCCAGCCCTGGTAGAGCAGCACCACCGGCGTGGCCACCGCCGCGCACCAGGTCATGATCCTGAGGGTGTACGGGCTGGACGACGCGTTGGTGACCGTCAGGCTCCAGTCCGGGTTCAGCGAGGACGGCATGACGTTCGGGAAGAGCGTCAGGAAGAGCATCGCGACGGTGGCCGCGATGGTGATACCGGACAGCGCGAACGACCACCCCTCGCGCCCGGCCCTCACCGCGCCCACCGCTCCGAGGAGTGCCACCACCGCGACGGCCGCGACGGCCAGGCTGGTCCCGTCACCGCGCGAGACCTGCGTCCAGGCCAGGAAGGCGAGCGCCAGTACGGCGGTGAGCGCTCCCAGCGCGAGCGCCAGCCGCCGCGCCCGCACCCGGATGTCGCCGACCGTCTTCAGCGCGGTGAACACCGTGCCGTGGAAGGTGAACAGCGTCAGGGTGACCAGCCCGCCCAGCAGCGCGTACGGGTTGAACAGGTCGAGGAAGGTGCCCACGTACTCCTTGGACGCGTCGATCTCCACCCCCCGCACGATGTTGCCGAAGGCCACCCCCCACAGGAACGCGGGAATCAGCGAGGTCCAGAAGATGGCCTGCTCCCAGTTGTGCTGCCACCGCTCCTCGGGCCGCTTCGCGCGGTACTCGAAGGCGACACCGCGCACGATCAGGCAGAGCAGGATGACCAGCAGCGGCAGGTAGAAGCCCGAGAAGAGCGTGGCGTACCAGTCGGGGAAGGCGGCGAAGGTCGCTCCGCCGGCCGTGAGCAGCCACACCTCGTTCCCGTCCCAGACGGGCCCGATGGTGTTGATCAGCACTCGCTTCTCGACCCGGTCGCGGGCGAGCAGCTTGGTCAGGACGCCGACCCCGAAGTCGAAGCCCTCCAGGAAGAAGTAGCCGGTCCACAGGACGGCGATGAGTACGAACCAGACGTCGTGGAGTTCCATGCCTCAGCTCCCAGGGCTCAGTACGAGAAGGCCATCGGCCGGTCGGAGGCCCGTTCCGGGTCCTTCGGGTCCCGGTCGTGACCGCCGATCTTCGTGGGCGGGTTGAGGTCGGACTCGGTGAGTTCGGGCGGTCCGGCCTTGACGTACTTCACCAGCAGCCTGACCTCGATCACCGCGAGCACCGCGTACAGGAGGGTGAAGAGGGTCATCGAGATGAGCACCTCGGCCTGGGACACGCCGGGGGAGACAGCGTCACGGGTGCGCAGCACGCCGTACACCACCCAGGGCTGACGGCCCATCTCGGTGAAGATCCATCCCCAGGAGTTGGCGATCAGCGGGAAGGCCAGGGTCCACAGGGCCACCAGCCAGTACACCTTGGTGAGCCTCGGGCTGAGGGCCTTCCGGAAGAGCACCAGGTGGGGCAGGTCCTCCTCGCCCACCCGCAGCCGGGCCGGCAGCAGGAACCTCTTGCGGGTCAGCCACAGTCCCAGCAGCCCCAGCGAGAAGGAGGCCATGCCGAAGCCGATCATCCAGCGGAATCCCCAGTAGGCGACCGGGATGTTGGGCCGGTAGTCGCCGGGGCCGTACTTCTCCTGGAGGGCCTTGTTGGTGTCGTTGATGCCGGGCACGTACGACTCGAAGTCGCTGTGCGCGAGGAAGGACAGCAGGCCCGGGACCTCGACGGCGACCCGGTTGTGCCCCTTGTCCACGTCACCGACCGCGAAGACCGAGAAGGGCGCCGGGCTCTCCCCCTCCCACAGCGCCTCGGCCGCGGCCATCTTCATCGGCTGCTGCTGGTACATGACCTTGCCCAGGAAGTCACCGCTGATCGCGGTGAACATGCCGCCGACCACCACGGTGACCAGACCGAGCCGCAGCGAGGTCTTCATGACCGGGATGTGCTTCTTGCGCGCCAGGTGGAAGGCGGCGATACCGACCATGAACGCGCCACCCGTGAGGAAGGCCGCGGACATGGTGTGGAAGACCTGGGTGAGCGTGGTGTTCTGGCTGAGCACCGCCCAGAAGTCGGTCAGCTCCGCGCGGCCCGTCCGCTCGTTGATCCGGTAGCCGACCGGGTGCTGCATCCAGGAGTTGGCCGCCAGGATGAAGTAGGCGGAGAGGATCGTGCCGATCGAGACCATCCATATGCAGGCCAGGTGGATGCGCTTCGGCAGCTTGTCCCAGCCGAAGATCCACAGCCCGATGAAGGTCGACTCGAAGAAGAACGCGATCAGCGCCTCGAAGGCCAGCGGCGCACCGAAGACATCACCGACGAAGCGGGAGTAGTCAGACCAGTTCATACCGAACTGGAACTCCTGCACGATGCCGGTGACGACACCCATCGCGATGTTGATGAGGAAGAGCTTCCCCCAGAACTTGGTCGCCCTGAGGTACTTCTCCTTCTCGGTACGCACCCAGGCCGTCTGGAGGCCGGCGGTGAGCGCGGCGAGGGAGATGGTCAGGGGGACGAAAAGGAAGTGGTAGACGGTGGTGATACCGAACTGCCACCGCGCCAGCGTCTCTGGCGCCAGAGCCAGGTCCACGACATCTTCTCCTTACGACGTCGCCGTCGCCCACCGATTCCGGTTGATCTTCGGATGATCCGGGCGCGCTTGTGAAAGCGTTCACATTCACAAGCAATTATGTACTACACGAAATCCGTACCGGGAACCGGGGGGGTCCCTTCCCAAGAACTTCAACATATTGTTGAATCCGACGGGTGCAGATACGTATCTCCTGGCCCGCCGGGCACCTCACCGCCACCATCGGGGAAACCCCCACGAGCAGAGCGCTCGCGGGGGCACTTCCCTTCACCTCCACCGCCCGGACCTGGGGGGCGGAGGTCTACTTCGCCACGCCCGTCTCCCCCGCCCCGGAGGCGGACGCCCGGCAGGTGGTGGAGCCGGGCACGGTCGCCTTCTGGACCGAAGGCGACGCCCTGGCACTGCCGTACGGGCCCACGCCCGTGTCGCGCGGTACCGAGTGCCGGCTGGCCGCTCCCTGCAACGTGCTCGGCCGGATCGACGGCGATCCCCGCCACCTGGCCACCGTCCACAACGGCGACCCGGTCCGGGTCGAGCTCGTCGCCGACCCGGTCCGCCCGGCCTGAGGCGGCCACCGGACCACGGGAGTCTCCTACTGGTACCGCTCCTTGCGGTACGTCTCCGCCGCCCGCAGGAAGATGTCGTTCGCCTCGCTCTCCCCGATCGTGACCCGGACGCCCTCGCCGGGGAACGGCCGCACGACCACGCCCGCCCGCTCGCACGCCGCGGCGAAGTCGACCGTGCGCTCGTCCAGCCGCAGCCAGACGAAGTTCGCCTGCGTCTCGGGCACCGTCCAACCCTGGGCCACCAGCCCCTCGTACACCCGCGTGCGCTCGCACACCAAGGAGCCCACCCGCCCCAGCAACTCGTCCTCGGCGCGCAGCGAGGCCACCGCCGCCGCCTGCGCGACCTGGCTGACGCCGAAGGGGACCGCCGTCTTGCGCAGCGCGGCCGCCACCGGCTCATGGGCGATGGCGAAGCCGACCCGGAGCCCGGCCAGCCCGTACGCCTTGGAGAACGTCCGCAGCACGGCCACGTTCGGGCGGTCCCGGTAGATCTCGGTGCCGTCCGGCACGTCGGCGTCCCGGATGAACTCGCGGTACGCCTCGTCCAGCACCACCAGGACGTCGGACGGAACCCGGTCCAGGAACCGTTCCAGCTCCGCCCGCCGCACCACCGTGCCGGTCGGGTTGTTGGGATTGCAGACGAAGATCAGCCGGGTCCGGTCGGTGACGGCGTCGGCCATGGCGTCCAGATCGTGCACCTCACCGGAGGTCAGCGGCACCTGCACCGGGGTCGCGCCACTGACCCGCGTGATGATCGGGTACGCCTCGAAGGACCGCCACGCGTAGATCACCTCGTCGCCGGGCCCGGCGGTGGCCTGGATCAACTGCTGGGCGACGCCCACCGAGCCGGTGCCGGTGGCCAGGTGCGACACCGGTACTCCGAAGCGCTCGGAGAGCTCGGACATCAGGCCGGTGCACGCCATGTCCGGGTAGCGGTTGAACTCCGCCGCCGCGGCCAGCGCGCTCTCCAGCACACCCGGCAGCGGCGGGTAGGGGTTCTCGTTGGAGGACAGCTTGTACGCGGCCGGGCCATCGTCGTCGGCGGCGGCCGGCTTGCCCGGCTTGTAGGTGGGAATGCCGTCCAGCACGGCACGCAGCCTGGGGCGCGTCTGGCTCGTCTCGCTCACTGTGGTCCTCCTCGACCGTCCGTCCACCAATACTGCTCACCCTATGAGGATTCGGCTCCGGTGCGAATGGGCCGGAGCGATGCGGTCCGGAGAAGCGCGACAGCGGGGGGAGCGCTCCCCGGGGTGGCGCGCGCCGGTGGCTCGCGCCGTGGCGCGCGTCCCTCGTAGAGGTGAGTTGAGACCTCCCCGGGACCTCACCCAGTTGGCCGACACATGGGCCATGACAAGTAACGGCAGCAGGGCAAACCCGGTAACTTCCGTGCTTTGCAAGGCAGTTATGGGTGCTGGCCATGCAGAAACGTGCCTGTCAACAAGTGAATATGCGACCGGCCCAACCACCCTCTCTCGCCCTACTATCACCTCGCCATGACAGCAGCAGGGAAGCACCAGGTGAGCCGGGCACAGGCCCGGGGAAGCCGGCAAGGACGAGCGGGCATCCGGGACGTGGCCGCCGCAGCCGGGGTCTCCATCACGACTGTCTCCGACGCCCTCAACGGCAAGGGCAGGCTCCCGGACGCCACCCGCCGCCATGTCCGCGAAGTCGCCGACCGGCTGGGCTACCGCCCTTCCGCGGCGGCCCGCACCCTCCGTACCGGCAAGTCCGGCCTCATCGGCCTGACCGTGACGACCTACGGGGATGAACCTTTCACCTTCACCGAGTTCGCCTACTTCGCCGAGATGGCCAGGGCCGCCACCTCCGCCGCGCTCGCCCGCGGCTACGCCCTGGTCGTCCTGCCCGCCACCTCCCGCCACGACGTCTGGTCGAACGTGGCCCTCGACGGCACCGTCGTCATCGACCCCTCCGACCACGACCCGGTCGTCACCGAGCTGATCCGCCAGGGCCTGCCCGTCGTGTCCGACGGACGCCCGGCCGGCACCCTCCCGGTCACCGCCTGGGTGGACAACGACCACGAAGCCGCCGTACTCGACCTGCTCGACCACCTCGCCGCCGCCGGCGCCCGCCGAATCGGCCTGCTCACCGGCACCACCACCGACACGTACACACGCCTGTCCACCACCGCGTACCTCAACTGGTGCGAGCGCGTCGGCCAGGACCCGGTCTACGAGGCGTACCCGGCCCACGACCCGTGTGCCGGGGCCGTCGCCGCCGACCGGCTGCTGGCCCGCCCCGACCGGCCGGACGCCGTCTACGGGCTGTTCGACCCCAACGGCACCGACCTGCTCGCCGCCGCCAGGCGGTACGGACTGCGCGTCCCGGACGATCTGCTGCTGGTCTGCTGCAGCGAGTCCACCGTGTACGCCGCCACGGACCCGCCCGTCACCACGCTCTCCCTCAAGCCCCGCCGGATCGGTACCGCCGTCGTCCAGCTGCTCATCGACGCCATCGAGGGCGGGTCCGCCGACACGCCGGTGGGGCAGGTCATACCGACGGAGCTGATCGTCCGGACCTCCTCCCAGCGGCGTCCTCCGCGTACGACGGTCAGCCCGCCCCGGTCACCGGCGCCGGAGTGACCCCCGCGCGTCCGCCGGTGTGACCCGGCGGGCGCCCGCGGGTGTGGGCGGGGCCGGACCGCCGGCGCGGGGAGGGGGCCGGACCGCCGCCGGCGCGGGCCGGGGCCCGGGCGCCCGGCCGCCCCGGGCAGCGACGTGCCGTCCGGCGACACGGCCGGTCGCGGTTCCGGTGCCGCGGTGAGTGGGCGTGGTGGAGCGGGTGGGAGACACGGCGGGCGGCTGACCAGGGGTATGACCGGGGTCATACCTTGTCAATTGGGGCGAAACAACCGGCGAACCGGCGGTGCGGCCGGATTCACCACCCCTGGTGCGTCACACAGCACAACCCGCATTCCTATGATGGGCGCACGACACCGCGGGCTGCCCCGACCAGGCCGGTCCGCGAGGTGTAGGGCGTCGCGACGGTGGTGGAGGGGTCGATGACTCAGGGGGCCGGTCAGGGACCCGTGGTGCGGACGGCGACGTTGCGCGACTTCCGCGTACCGCCATACGCCCAGGTACCCGTACAGAACGATCTCGCGCACCCGGGCAATGCCTTCCCCGGCGGTGAGCCACCGGAGGGCTACACGCCCACCGAGCGGGACCTGCCGGTGATCAACCGGGGCGACACCGTGCAGGTGACCGTCGACCCCGCCGGGGCCGCGGCCCCGGCGCCGGTGACCGAACCGGCGCCCGAGAGCGGCCCCGGCCCGCTGTACGTGGTCGGTGACGTGCACGGTTACTTGGACGAACTGCTCGACGCCCTGCGCCGGCAGGGCCTCATCGACGCCGAGGGGCGCTGGGCCGCCGGCAACGCCCGCCTGTGGTTCCTCGGTGACTTCACCGACCGGGGCCCGGACGGCATCGGCGTCATCGACCTGGTGATGCGGCTGTCCGCCGAGGCGGCGGCGTCCGGCGGCTACTGCAAGGCCCTGATGGGCAACCACGAGCTGCTGCTGATCGGCGCGAAGCGCTTCGGGGACACCCCGGTCAACTCCGGCGCCGGTACCGCCACCTTCCAGGCGGCCTGGCTGCTCAACGGCGGCCAGAAGAGCGACATGGACCGCCTCCAGGACGTCCACCTGCAGTGGATGTCCCGGCTGGACGCGGTGGTCGAGGAGGACGGGCACCTGCTGCTGCACTCCGACACCACCGCCTACCTGGAGTACGGCTCCACCGCCGAGGACGTCAACGAGACGGTCCACGAGATCCTCACCCGCAATGACGCCGACGAGTGCTGGGACCTGTTCCGCAAGCTCACCAAGCGCTTCGCCTTCCGCGACGACTCGGGCCCCCAGGCGGTACGGGAGCTGCTGGCGGCCTACGGCGGACAGCGCGTCGTGCACGGCCACAGCCCCATCCCCTACCTGCTGGGCGAGGTCGGCTCCGAGGACGGTGAGGACAGCACCGGCCCCACGGTCGAGGGCCCGCACGTGTACGCGGACGGACTGGCCATCGCCATGGACGGCGGAGTGACCATGGCCGGAAAACTGTTGGTCGTTCAGCTCCCGTTGCCCACCTGACACCGAGTCCGACAGGCGATTTCCGGAAATCCTCTGTCAACCCCCGCCGTCGCCGCTCTACCATCGGCATATCCGTAGCAGGCTCTCCTCCGTTTCCGCCCAACTGCCCGGTCCACACGGGCGACCAGGCCCTACGGAGCATCGGGGGATGCACATGAACAGCGCTCCGCACCTGCTGGCCGAGGACCGCGCCGCGTACGAGCGCCTCGTCGACGAGGCGCTGCGCACCGCGCACGACCGTCCGGATCCGACCGGGCCCGGGCAGCGGCTCAACACCGAGCAGTTGCGCACCATGGCCCTGAACGCGTCGGCGCTGATCACCGCGGCCGCCACCGCGGAGTACGACCACTACGTGCGGGTCCGCGAGGAAGCCCGCGCACCCGTCGGCAGATCGAGGCCGGCCTCGGGGCCGTCCGCCATGGAGGACGAGCCGGAGGCGGGTATGGGCGCCGGGCTGGGCGCCATGGTCACCGTCCTGGCCCCGGTCCTCGCCGGCACATCGGCAGTGATCCTCCTGCTCGTCGGCGCCGTGCTCAAGATGCTCGATCCGCCGCCGTCGTTCGCGGATCCCCTGCTGACGGCCGGCTGGTTCTTCACCGCGGTGACGGTCGCGGGGCTCCTGGCCGCCGGGACCGGCCTGCTGCTCACAGCCCTGCGCAACAGGCCGACCCAGCTCTCCGCCGAGGAGCCGGCCGGCGAGCCGGCCGACGAGGTCTCCCGGGCCCGGGAGGCCTGGCGGCAGGCCCTGCTGGAGCGGGGCCTCCTGCCCTTCCTGCGGGAAGCGCTGGCCGGCCCCGTCCCCGCACCGGTCTCCGCTACGCCACCGCGCGCGGCCGGCCGCATCCCCAAGGTCGGGTACAGCGGCCCGGACTTCTCCAGCCCGAACGAGGGTGGCAGGAGTCCCCGGCCGACGTACAGCAGCCCGGACTTCTCCAGCCCGGACTTCGGCGGCCCCGGACACCGGCCGGACTGACCGGCCGGTGACGGGGCCGCCTGTTTCACGTGAAACAGGCGGCCACCCTCACCCCGGGCACGGCCTCGCCGGCAACGTCACTCGGCGAGCGGCAGATAGACCCGGTTCCCGGCGGCGGCGAACTCCTTGGACTTCTCCGCCATCCCGGCCTCGATCTCGTCCGACTTCAGCTCCGGTGCGAGATCGCCGCCGTGCTCCCGCCGGATGTCCTGCGAGATCTTCATCGAGCAGAACTTCGGACCGCACATGGAGCAGAAGTGCGCGGTCTTGGCCGGTTCGGCGGGAAGTGTCTCGTCGTGGAACTCCCGGGCGGTGTCCGGGTCGAGGGCCAGGTTGAACTGGTCCTCCCACCGGAACTCGAACCGGGCGTCCGACAGCGCGTCGTCCCACTCCTGTGCTCCCGGGTGCCCCTTGGCCAGGTCGGCCGCGTGCGCCGCGATCTTGTAGGTGATGACGCCGGTCTTCACATCGTCCCGGTTGGGCAGGCCCAGGTGCTCCTTGGGCGTGACGTAACAGAGCATGGCGGTGCCCCACCAGGCGATCATCGCCGCGCCGATACCGGAGGTGATGTGGTCGTAGGCCGGAGCCACATCGGTGGTCAGCGGGCCGAGGGTGTAGAACGGCGCCTCCTCGCAGATCTCCTGCTGGAGGTCGATGTTCTCCTTGATCTTGTGCATCGGGACATGCCCCGGGCCCTCGATCATCGTCTGTACGTTGTGCCGCTTGGCGATCCGGTTGAGCTCACCGAGCGTGCGCAGCTCGGCGAACTGCGCCTCGTCGTTGGCGTCCGCGATGGAGCCGGGCCGCAGTCCGTCACCGAGGGAGTACGTCACGTCGTACGCGGCGAGGATCTCGCAGAGCTCCTCGAAGTTCTCGTACAGGAACGACTCCCTGTGGTGCGCCAGGCACCACGCGGCCATGATCGAGCCACCGCGCGAGACGATGCCGGTCTTGCGGCGCGCGGTCAGCGGCACGTACCGCAGCAGCACCCCGGCGTGCACCGTCATGTAGTCGACGCCCTGTTCGGCCTGCTCGATGACGGTGTCCTTGTAGATCTCCCAGGTCAGTTCCTCGGCCTTGCCGTCGACCTTCTCCAGGGCCTGGTACAGCGGCACCGTCCCGATCGGGACGGGGGAGTTGCGCAGCACCCACTCACGGGTGGTGTGGATGTTGCGGCCGGTCGAGAGGTCCATGACCGTGTCCGCGCCCCAGCGCGTCGCCCAGGTCATCTTCTCCACCTCCTCCTCGATGGAGGAGGTGACAGCGGAGTTTCCGATGTTGGCGTTGACCTTCACCAGGAACCGCTTGCCGATGATCATCGGCTCGATCTCCGGGTGGTTGACATTGGCCGGGAGCACGGCCCGCCCGGCGGCGATCTCCTCCCGCACGACCTCGGGCGAGACGTTCTCGCGGATCGCGACGTACTCCATCTCCGGGGTGATCTCGCCCCGGCGGGCGTACGCGAGCTGTGTCACCGCCTGCCCGTCCCGGCCCCGGCGCGGCTGGCGCGGCCGTCCGGGGAACACCGCGTCGAGGTTGCGCAGCCCGCCGCGCGGCGAGGTGTGCTTGAGTCCGTCGTCCTCGGGGCGGACCGGGCGGCCGGCGTACTCCTCGGTGTCGCCCCGGCCGATGATCCAGTTCTCCCGCAGCGGCGGCAGACCCCGGCGTACATCGGTGTCGACGGCCGGGTCGGTGTACGGGCCCGAGGTGTCGTACAGCGTCACGTCCTTGCCATTGGTGAGGTGCACCTTGCGGACCGGCACCCGGATGTCGGGGCGGGAGCCCTCGACGTATCCCTTGTGCCATCCGATGGACTTCCCGGCCTCGTCGTTCTGGTTCGAGGCAGGCGTGCGTGCGTCCGATACGGTCATCGTGACCTACTCCCTACGCCGGCATTACCCGGTAACAGGTTCGGCGGTCGGCGCAGCTGCTTCCGTACGGATGTACGGAGGTCAGCGCCCTCTCAGCCCGGTGCTCCGAGCTCCCGCGTGTGCAAAGTGCCACCACGCTAGCGTCCTGGCGGCCACGCTGAACAGAGGCCCCCCGCCGTTCTTGCGATGATCGGTCGGTGACTTCCTCCCATCAGACCCCCGAGCCCGACGGACATCTCCACGCCCACAGCCACAGTCATGGGCCTGCCGCACCCGTCTCCCAGCACCTGCGCAAGGTGATCGCGGCGGTGCTGATCCCCTTCGCCACGGCGGTACTGGTCGGTCTCGCCGTCCTGTGGCCGGGCGGCGCACCGGCGCACGAGCGCACCGGCGTCGGCTTCGACCGGCAGACCGAGCAGGGCGAGGTCGTCCGCGTCGACAAGGTGGACTGCAAGGACGTGAACGCCGCCCAGGTCCCGCCCACCGGTGACACCACGACACCCCAGGGACGGGAGGCGGTCAACGCCCAGCAGGGCCTGTGCAAGAAGGCGACGGTCGAGGTCACCAGCGGCAAGGACAAGGGCCGCACCTTCATCGAGGTCGTCCAGCCGGACGCGCCCCGGCAGCTGTCCGAGGGGCAGGGCGTGGTGGTGGCGTACGCCCCCGACGCTCCCCGTGATCTCCAGTACTCGGTCACCGATGTCGACCGCAAGGTGCCGATGGGGCTGCTCGCGGCCGTCTTCGCGCTGGCGGTGGTGGCGGTCGGCCGGATGCGTGGGGTGATGGCGCTGGTGGCGCTCGCCGTGAGCTTCGCCGTCCTGACCCTCTTCATCCTGCCGGCCATCCTCCAGGGTTCCAATCCCCTGGTCGTGGCGGTCATCGGGGCCAGCGCCATCATGCTGATCGCGCTCTACAGCTGCCATGGCCTGACCGCCCGCACCTCGGTCGCGGTGCTCGGCACGCTGATCTCGCTGCTGCTGATCGGGCTGCTGGGCTCGCTCTTCATCGGCTGGGCGTCGCTGACCGGCAACACCGACGACAACACCGGGCTGATCCATGGCCTCTACCCCGACATCGACATGTCGGGACTGCTGCTGGCCGGTGTCATCATCGGTTCGCTCGGCGTGCTGGACGACGTGACGGTCACCCAGACCTCGGCGGTGTGGGAACTGCACCAGGCCGACCCGAAGATGGGACCGCGCGCCCTGTACCGGGCGGGGATCCGGATCGGCCGGGACCACATCGCCTCGGTGGTCAACACCCTGGTGCTGGCGTACGCGGGCGCGGCGCTTCCGCTGCTGCTGCTCTTCTCGATCGCCCAGAGCAGCGTGGGGACGGTGGCCAACAGCGAGCTGGTGGCGGAGGAGATCGTCCGGACCCTGGTCGGTTCGATCGGGCTGGTCGCCTCGGTGCCGGTGACCACGGCCCTGGCCGCCCTGGTGGTCTCCGCCGACCGGCCGTCGCCGGCCGGGGCCTCCGGTCCGGCGTCGCGCGGCGGCCGGGGCCGGCGCCGCAAGAAGTGACGGCCGGGGACGTTCCGCGGCCGAAGCCGCCGTGGCGGAGTGACCCTGCCCGAAGGGCTTCGATCCAGGGCTTCGATCCAGGGTCTTCGGTCGAGGCGTTTCGGTCGGAGGTCCTCGGTCGAGAGACGTCGTGGGCCAGGGGCTTCGGCCGCAGCACCCGGGGCGGAGGGGCCTGGGGAAGGGGCGGCGGGGATCAGCCGGCCAGGATCCGGCCGAGCGCCTCTTCCAGGCTGCACTCGAAGTCGCCCAGCGTGCACTCCTTGCCCAAGGGCACCAGTCTGTCGGTCCGGTCGAGGAAGGCCACCAGGGTGTGCGCTGTCGCGCGGAACAGCGCGCGTTCACCGGCGACCTGGAGGCGGATGCTGACGTCCGCGTGCTCCCCCTCACCGGACGGCGTGATGCGCACATCGCCCTCGCCACTGGGCGCTTGGATCCCGTCCGCCAGCAGCTCACGACCGAAGGTCCAGGTCACAGGGGCGTCGCCGGGCAGGTGGAACGTCATCCGGACCGCGAACGGATCCGCTGTCTCGTACCCCAGCTCGACCGGGATCCTGAAGGAGAGCTCCTCGGAGACGACGAAGCTCATCAGGATCTCGGCCTGAACCGACTCGCGCATCTTGTACCCCGCAGTAGATGAAAACGGCCAGGAATGATCCTCCTGGCCCTCTTGACGACATCGTCCTCGTCGCGCTAACAGATCACAAGGAGTGATTTTTCAGATACTGATAGAGAAAGCGAAGGAACTCACCAGGCAGCCGATCTCGGTACGCAGCCGGTCGATCGCCGGCCCCAGCCGTTCCTCCTGGTGCAGCGGCAGGGAGATGGCCATCGTGGCGGCGGCGGACCCGACCGTGATGGGCACCGCCGCACAGACGGTGCCCAGCGCGTACTCCTGCCGCTCGACCAGCGGCCGCATCCGCTCCACCGAGCCCAGCCGCTCCAGCAGCGCCCGGCGGTCCGGCACGGTGTACGGGGTGACGGGCCGCACCGGATGGCGGTCCAGGTAGTCCTGCCGGGACCTGTCGTCGAGCTGACTCAGCAGGCACTGGCCGATCGCGTGGGCATGTCCGGTCTCGCGGAAGTCGGCCCATTCATCGACGGCGGGGGCGGTGGGGGTGTCGGAGACGGCGACGACCTCGATCTCCCCCTCGCGGTAGAGCGCGAAGTAGACGGGCACGCCGATGGCGTCCCGCCAGCGCGCCAGCGAGTCCTCGATCTTGCTGCGACGATTCTGCACAGCTCCGACACCCATCAGCCGCCCAGCCGCGTCCCCCAGGACGAACACACCGCTCTCCCGCCGCAGATATCCCTCGTGCGCCAGGGTGCGCAGCAGGTGGTACGTGGTGGACAGCGGCAGCCCCGCCTCACGCGCGAGCTGCTTGGCCGGAGCGCCGTCGGCGTGCGAGCCCACCGCCTCCAGCAGTCTCAACGCCCGCTGCACGGAGCCAATCAGGGTCGGAGCGGTGGAGTGGGTAGCTGTGGCCAAAGGTCACCCCCAGGCGGTGACGCCCCCTCCAACAGTCGTACAGAACCGCTGGTGGGGCGTGTCGTCAGCCCTTGGCGGCAAGGGCGCGCGGAAGGTCTGCCACTCTAATGGCAGCCGCCATTCGGGGTGTGCTTTCCGTCGGGGGTTCCCCCGGCCGGGCTAACGGACGCCGGCGGGTGTCACCAGTCGCTCTTGGACGAGGACGCGCCGGTGAACTTCCGGACGACGTAGATGAGTCCGGCCACCAGCGCCACGAACACCAGAGCCTTGAACAGGAAACCGATCAGCGCACTGACGACCGATGCGATCAGGCCACCGAAGACCAGCACCGCGATCAGGGGTATGGCGACCCACTTGACCCACCACGGCAACCCCGCGAGAAGCTCCTTCACTGCCATCGTCCCTGCCTCGTCTCTGTGCGCCACGCCGGGCCTCGTCCATGGGTGAACGCCTTCGATGCTAGGGGCGCGGGGGTGGTCGGCGGGGGGCCCGCGGCCCTTGCTCTCCCCTGATCCGCCCCCTAGGGAAGCCCGGGCCCCCGGTCAGCTCTCCGGAGGAGAGAAGACCACCAGCACCCGCAGGTCCTCGGTGATGTGGTGGAACTTGTGCGCCACGCCCGCCGGTACGTACACCACGCTGCCCCGGCCCACCTGCGTCGTCTCCAGACCCACCGTGACCGACGCCCGGCCGCTGACCACGACGTACACCTCGTCCTCGTTGTGCGGCCGCTGGGGGTCGAGCTCACCGGCGTCGAGCGCGTACAGGCCCACCGACATGTTCCGCTCCCGCAGGAACTGCAGATACGCGCCGTCGTTGGCGGCCCGCTCGGCCTCCAGCTCGTCCAGTCGGAATGCCTTCATCGCCCGTCCCGCCCCTGCGCTTGGTCCGATCCCGTCTGCCACGATCAGACACATGATGAATTTCCTAGTCAAGACGATCGCGAACGCGGGCGCGCTCGCGGTGGCGATCTGGCTGATCGCCGGCATCACCCTGACCGGGGAGAGCACCGGCAAGAAGGCCCTCTCCCTGATTCTGGTGGCCCTCGTCTTCGGAGTGGTGAACTCCCTCGTCAAGCCGGTGGTGAAGCTCCTCACGCTGCCGCTGTTCATCCTCACCCTGGGCCTGTTCACGCTGGTCGTGAACGCGCTGATGCTGCTGCTGACCAGCTGGCTCGCCGACAGGCTCGATCTGAACTTCCACGTCGAGGGCTTCTGGACCGCCGTACTCGGCGCCCTGATAATCGCGGTCGTGTCCTGGGTGCTCGACCTCGTCCTCCCCGACGGCAAGGACTGATGCCGGTCATGGACGGAACGCCCCTCGGCGACGGCACCCGGGCGGTACGGGCCGGGCTGCCCGAGCCCCGCAAGTACGAGCCGACGCTTCCCGGCCCGGTGTTCGCCGCCCACTTCCACCTGCCCGGCGAGCCGACCGGCCCGTACACCTACGGACGGGACGAGAACCCCACGTGGACCCACCTGGAACGGGCCATCGGCGAACTGGAGGCACCGTCCTGGCCGGCCGGTCAGCACGAGCGGACCGTGGTCTTCGCCTCCGGGATGGCCGCCATCTCGGCCGTGCTGTTCTCGCAGCTCACGTCGGGCGACGCGGTCGTCCTGCCGTCCGACGGCTACCAGGCGCTGCCACTGCTGCGTGAACGGCTCGAGGCGTACGGGGTCGAGGTGCGCACCGCGCCGACCGGCGGCGACGCCCAGCTGTCCGTCCTGGACGGCGCCCGGCTGCTGTGGATCGAGACCCCCTCCAACCCAGGTCTCGACGTGTGCGACATCCGGCGGCTGGTCGCACAGGCGCACCGGGGCGGCACGCTGGTGGCGGTCGACAACACGCTCGCCACCCCGCTCGGACAGCGTCCGCTGGAGCTGGGCGCGGACTTCTCCGTCGCCAGCGACACCAAGGGCATGACCGGGCACGGCGACATCCTGCTGGGCCACGTCAGCTGCCGGGACCCGGAGCGGGCGGCGGCGGTACGGCGCTGGCGCAAGGTCGTGGGGGCCATCCCGGGGCCGATGGAGGCATGGCTCGCCCACCGGTCCCTGGCCACGCTCCAGCTCCGCGTCGAACGGCAGTGCGCCAACGCCCTGCTGCTCGCCGAGGCACTGGGCGGGCGCGAGGACGTGACCGGGCTGCGCTACCCGGGGCTGCCCGACGACCCGTCGCACCCGGTGGCCGCCCGGCAGATGCGGCGTTTCGGGTCGGTCGTCTCGTTCGTGCTGCCGGACCGGGCCCGGGCGGACCGCTTCCTGGACGCGCTGCGACTGGTGGACGACGCGACCAGCTTCGGCGGAGTGCGGTCCACGGCGGAACGCCGGGGCCGGTGGGGTGGTGACGCGGTGCCGGAGGGCTTCATCCGGTTCTCCGTCGGGGCCGAGGACCCCGAGGACCTGGTCGCGGATGTGCTGCGCGCGCTGGAGGAAGCCCGATAGGCGTTTCAGGAGGGGCACGGCGGGCCATTTTCAAGCCATGACCGAACGCCCGGTGGTCAAGCGCACCGCCCGTGCCATCCTGCTCGACGGCGACGACCTGATCCTGATCAAGCGTACGAAGCCCGGGGTCGACCCGTACTGGGTCACTCCCGGCGGCGGCGTAGAGCCGGAGGACGCGACGGTCGTCCACGCGCTGCACCGGGAGGTCTCCGAGGAGCTCGGCGCCAAGATCACCGATGTGGTGCCCTGTTTCGTGGACACCGTCGAGCACATCGTGGACGGCGGTGTCTCGGGCGTGAAGGTGCAGCACTTCTTCGTCTGCCGGCTGGAGTCCATGGACCCCTCCCGGCGGCACGGCCCGGAGGTCGACGAACCGCAGGGCGAGTACGAGATCGTACGGGTGCCCTTCAGCCGGGTCGGCATCGCCGCCGTGCACCTCGTACCGCTCTCGCTGCGGCACTACCTGGACGGCAACATCGAGGGCGTACGGGCGATGCACGCACCCGATCTGGGCTGACGGCCGCCGCCCGGCTAGTCGGCCGCGGCGACCAGTTCCTCCAGGGAGTCGTGCCGGATCCGCTCGAACGGCATCCCCACGCCCCGCAGCGCGTCGACGCCGCTGCGGATCATGCCGGGCGGCCCGGACAGGTACGCGTCGTACTCGTTCCACGGGCCGTACTCGCGCACCACGTCCGGCAGTGTCCTGCCGTCGATGACGGCCCGCACCTCCAGCCACGGATGCGACTGCTGGAGCCGCAGCATGGTGTCGATGTCGTACAGGTCGTGATCGGTGCGGGCGCCGTAGAAGACCTCGACGGGGCGCCGCGCGCCGTGCTCGGCGACATCCTCGACCAGCGCCTTGATGGGCGCGATCCCGGTGCCGCCCCCGAGGCAGAGCAGGCCGTTGTCGGTGGTGTGGTCCACGGTCATCGACCCGGCCGGGGGGCCCAGGCGCAGGACGTCGCCGGGGCGGGCGTGGTGGACCAGCGCGTTGGAGACCCAGCCGGCAGGCACCGCCTTGACGTGGAAGGACAGCAGACCGTCGGAGCGGGGCGCGGAGGCGAAGGAGTAGTGCCGCCAGATCCGCGGCCACCAGGGCGTCTCCAGGCTGGTGTACTGGCCGGCCAGGAAGGGGTACGGCTGGTCGGGGCGGACGGTGATGACCGCGATGTCGGGTGTGCGCAGGTCGTGCGAGACGACCTCGGCGTTCCACCAGGCCGGGGCGTGCCGCTCGTTCTCGGCCGCCGCGTCGATCATGATTTGGGAGATGGTGGTGTACGTGCGGACCCACGCCGCCTCGGTCTCGTCGTTCCACGTGTTGGCGGCGTACCGGCTCAGTGAGCCGATGAGTGCCTCGCCGACGGCCGGATAGTGGGCCGCCTCGGTGCCGTACTTGCGGTGGCCACGCCCCAGGTGCTGGAGGTAGTCGGTCAGCACGGCGGGATCGTCCATGTGCTCGGCGGCGGTCAGCAGCGCCTTGAGCAGCCGGTCGCGCTGGCTGTCCATGGCGGCGGGGAAGAGGGCGCGCAGCTCCGGGTGGCGGACGAAGAGCAGGGCGTAGAAGTACGCGGTGACCTTGTCGGACACCGGGTCGATCTCGGCGAGGGTGCGCCGGACGAGCATCGCGTCGGGCGACCCGGGCCTGACACCGGGCCGCGGTTGCGCGCCGGCCGGCTCCTGGGGCGGCGCCGTGGTGCCCGGGCGGGGCACCGCGGAGCGGGGGGCGTCCGCGTCGTGCGGGGCCCGGGGCTCCCGGCGCGGGGCGGTCGGCGGTACGGAGGTGTTCCGGTGCTCGAAGACCGGTTGCCGGTCGCCAGCTGCCCCGGGGACGGGAGGCCGTACGGGCCAGGGCTCGACGGGTGACGGTTCCGGGTCGTGGTCCACGGGGCTGTGTGCCCCGCCGTCTCGGTCGGTCCGGACGGGGCCGGCCCCACCGCGGTCGTCCTGGGCCGGCTCGTCCTGGATCCGCTCGCCCTGGGCCCGCTCATCGGCGGAAACCGGACCGGGGTGCTCCCCGTCGGGGTCGGCGGGTCCGGCGACCGGCTCGGTGACGGGCTCCGCAGCCGTCGCCGTGGCCGTTGACGCAGGCGGACCGGCGGGGGTTCCGGCGGGGGCGCCCGGGGCCGCGGGCTCGGGGTCACGAGCCGTCCCGGCACCCACCAGGCGCAGGGCCGTGAGAGGGCGACGCGGGCCGGTTATTCGGTCCTCGTCGCGTGCCGCCTCCTCGGCGGGACGGTGAGCGGCGTCAGCGGCCGTGGCTCTGGCCGTGACGGGCTTGCGCGGCGTGAACCAGCCGCCACCCCCGCCGCTGTCGCCGGAGGTGCCGTTGTCGGCCGACGTGGTGGTCGGAGCGTCCATAGAGTGCCTCGCCTCGAACATCTTTCGGTCGGTCGGTCTGCGCACTTCCGTCGACGCGGAAGGTACCTCAATCCCCGCTCTGCCTCGTGATCGCTGCCCGCCACACTAAACCTCGACCGCAGCCACGAATCGGGACAAGTGCGGACTGGCTGTGACATTGATAACGGCGACCGTCAGCGCAGGATGGCAGGATTGTGGACTCCGTGGGCCGAGTGTGGAAAGTCCGGCTATTCGGCCCGCATTCCCGTTAGGCTGCCTTACCGCCGCGTCCGTGAACTGGCGGCCACGGTTCGCCGGTTCATGCACCTCTCGGAGATCGCCGCCCGTATGGATATGGGTGGCAAGTCGGGACAGATGGTGGTCCGCATTGCTCGCCCCCGAGACCGCCACCGTCGCGGAGATCTTCGTAGCGGACATGGAATCACCGTAGGCGACGCACTGGCCCGTCTCCACCCCGAACTCCGCACAGAGCCGGTCCGATCTTCACTGTGGCGGCGGGGTCGGGAATCCCTTCCCGATTCACCGGCCGGGCGAATGGCACCGCCGGCCACCGCGGACCATGCGTGCCATGGGCCCCCTCCAGCAATCACCGCGTGAAGAAGTCCGGTGAGCGGGAGATGACCGCGCAATAGCGCCTTCCGTCCCGAAGTCCGCCCGGACTTCGGGAATGCCCACCGGCCAGGACGCGCCCTGGGAAGCCGGCGCCACCTGTTCCGGGGTCAGCTCCGACCACGGTTCCCTGGCCCGTACCGGAACGCGCCAACTGCCCGCGCCGCACACCGACCCGTACTTCGCGCTGCCCGGTGCTCCGGCAGCTCTGTGTTTCACGTGAAACGACGACTCGCCCCCTGGCTCGGAACTGGTCCGGGCCAGGGGGCGGAGAGCCGAAGGCGTCACCCCGGGCGCACCGTGGTGGACCCCCGGTAGCGCCCGGACCCGTTACCCGAGCGCCTCGACCGCGGCCGTGGCGAAGGCGTGGTCCTGCTCCGGCGCCCCGCCACCGACACCGATCGCGCCGACGAGGCGACCGTCCCGGTGGACAGGGACGCCACCGGCGATGAAGAGCAGCGGACGGTCCAGGGCGGTCGGAAGGGTGTGGAAGGGACCGCCGGGCTGGACGGCGTCCACCAGGTCGGCGGTCGGGGCATTGAGCTGGAGAGCGGTGAACGCCTTGCGGGTGCTGGTCTCACCGGCGATCAGCACGGCGCGGTCGTCACGGCGGAAGGCGAGCGGGTGGCCGCCCGCGTCCAGGACGGTGATGGCGACGGTGGCACCGGCTGCTTCGGCAGCGCTGCGAGCGGTGTCCACGAGGGCTTCCGCGTCCCGAGTGGTCAGCGGGGCCACGGCGGTGGCAGTGGTCATGGTGAGTCTCCGTACGTCGTTCTCAATGGTGGGCGGCTGCGGGCTCGGCGGCCGGTGCGGGGGCGGCTTTGGTGACCACCCGGCTGGTCCGCCGGCCGTCCCGGCGCTCCAGCAGGCTGGAGAGCACGGCCAGGACGAGCGCGGAGGCGGCCAGGACGGCACCGACCCAGTTGGGGGCGGTGATGCCCAGCCCGGCCGCGATGACGATTCCGCCGAGCCAGGCGGAGAGGGCGTTGCCGAGGTTGAAGGCGCCGATGTTGACGGCTGAGGCCAGCGTGGGCGCACCGGACGCCTGGTCCAGGACCCGCTTCTGCAACGGCGGTACGGTCGCGAACCCCAGCGCGCCGATCAGGGTGATGCTGACCGCTGCGGCGATCTTGTGGTGCGCGGTCACCGTGAACAGGGCCAGCACGAGGGCGAGGGCACCCAGCGACACGTACAGCAGCGGCATCAGCCTGCGATCGGCGTACTTGCCGCCGATGAGGTTGCCCCCGACCATGCCCAGCCCGAACAGGACCAGCAGCCAGGTGACGGAGCCTTCGGCGTAGCCGGCGGCCTCGGTCATCATGGGCGCGATGTAGGTGATGGCGGCGAAGACCCCACCGAAGCCGAGCACGGTCATCGCCATGGCCAGGAGGACCTGGACGTTGCGGAACGCGGCGATCTCGTGGCGGAGCCGAACGCCTTCGGGCTTCGGCATGTCGGGCACGAGCTTGGCGATCCCCGCCAGGCCGGCCACACCGAGGGCGGCGACGATGAAGAAGGTCGTCCGCCAGCCCAGACTCTGACCGACCAGGGTGCCCATGGGTACGCCGACGACATTGGCGACGGTCAGGCCGGTGAACATCATGGCGATGGCGCCGGCCTTCTTCTCCGGGGCGACCAGGTCGGCGGCGACGACGGACCCGATGCCGAAGAACGCGCCATGGGCGAGGGAGGCGACCACCCGGCCGGTGAGCATGAGGCCGAAGCCGGGTGCTACCGCGGACATCAGGTTGCCGACGACGAACAACCCCATCAGGACCATCAGCATGCGCTTGCGGGAGAACCTGGTGCCCAGGACCGTCATGATCGGAGCGCCCAGGACCACCCCCAGGGCGTAGCCGGTCACCAGCAGGCCGGCGGTGGGGATGGAGACTCCGTAGTCGCTGGCGACCTGGGGCAGGAGTCCCATGATGACGAACTCGGTCGTTCCGATACCGAACGCCCCGATGGCCAGGGCGAGGAGCGCGAGCGGCATGGAGGGTTGCCTTTCCCAAGAAGATTGCTTCTGCGCCTTACGAGCGTCGACAATAATTGCAGACGCGGGCTAAATGCAAGCGCGGGCTATTGCAGGGGTCGTCTATCCTGGGACAAGCGGACCGAAGGGGAGACCTCATGGCAGCGACAGACCCGGCACTCACTGCCCTGTCCCAGGGCTGGTGCGCTCTCTCCCTGCTGCACGGGAGGATCGAGTCGCACATCGAGAAGGCTTTGGAGGCCGAGCACGGGCTGAGCGTGCGCGAGTACTCGCTGCTCGACGTCCTCAGCCGGCAGCACCACGGCCCGGGTGGCCACCTGCAGATGAAGCAGGTGGCCGACGCCGTCGTCCTCAGCCAGAGCGCCACCACCCGCCTGGTGACGCGGCTCGAGGACCGCGGCCTGCTGACCCGCTACCTCTGCCCGACCGATCGCCGCGGCATCTACACCGATGTCAGCGAAGCCGGCTTGGCCCTGCTCGCCGAGGCCCGGCCGACCAATGACGCCGCGCTGCGCGAAGCCCTCGACGAGGCCGCGAAGAACCCGGAGCTCGCCCCCCTGGTCAGGGCGGTCGAGGAACTGCGCGTTCCCGCCTGACCACCGGCCGGGCCCGGCCCGGGGCAGCCCGGGGCGGCGGGGTCTTGCGCTGGGCTAGCCTGCCCACCATGAGTGATCTTGAGATCCGGCCGGCGGTCCGCACCGACCTTCCGGCGATCGTGGCGCTGCTGGCCGACGATCCGCTGGGCGCCCAGAGGGAATCGCCCGACGACCTCACGCCGTACGCCGCCGCTTTCGAGCGGCTGACGGGCGATCCCCATCAGCGTCTGGTCGTCGCGATACGCGGTGACCGGGTGGTGGGCACGCTTCAGCTCACCATCGTCCCCGGGTTGTCCCGCCGTGGCGCCACTCGCTCGATCATCGAGGGAGTACGGGTCCACGCCGACGAGCGCGGCACCGGGCTCGGCACCGAGCTCGTGGAGTGGGCCATCGCCGAGTCCCGGCGAGAGGACTGCCAGTTGGTCCAGCTGACATCCGACGTCACCCGTACCGACGCCCACCGCTTCTACGAGCGGCTGGGCTTCGTGGCGTCCCACAGGGGGTTCAAGCTGGGCCTCTGAGGTGTTTCACGTGAAACACCTCAGGAGCCGCCTCGCCAGCCGCCCTCCGCGACACCGCCGGGTACCGCTTCCCCCTCCTCGTACGGCTCCCGTGTGAAGACGAAGGAGCCCAGGTCGAGGTGGCTCACGGACCCGTCTTGGCGCCGTACCACCCTCAGCGTCTCCCCCGCGTAGTAGCCGTCCAGTCCGGTCCACGTGCCGTCCGGCCGGGCCCGGAAGCGGGACCGGCGGCCCTGCCCCCGCAGGGGGTGGAGCTCCACCCCACCCTCCGCCGCCAGGCGCAGTACATAGGAGTACGTCCCCCAGTACCAGGGGCCCGTCAGCTCCAGCAGTGCCGGATCCACCTCGGGCAGCGGACGCCAGGCGGCGGGCAGGCGCGGTTCGGCGTCGGCCACGATCCGTACCAGGTCACCGGCGACCGCTCCGGGCACGAGTCCGGAGGTGACGTTGGCCAGCGCGACCCCGGCGACCCCGTCCGCCACACTCACCCACATCCCGACGAGGAAGCCCGGGAGGGAACCGCTGTGCCCGGCCAGCGTGCGGCCGTCCCGGCGCGTCAACTGCATCCCCAGGCCGTAGCCCGTGTCCCAGTCCTCCGCATCCGGCGGCACGGCGGGCGCGCGCATCTCGCGCAGGGACCGCGCGCCCAGTACCCGGTCATCGCCTTCCACCAGGAAGCAGGCGAACCGGCAGAGATCCGCCGCCGTAGACCAGAGCTGCCCCGCCGGGGCCATCAGCCCCAGGTCCTCGGCCGGCTCCGGCAGCAGCACATCGGCCCATGGATGCACCGCCCAGCCTGCGGCGTACGGCGGCACGGGCTGGGTGGTCGTACGGTCCAGGCCCAGCGGCTCCAGGACCTCCACCCGCAACGCCTCCTCCCACGACACCCCTCGCACCGCTGCGACCAGCGAACCGAGCAGCGTGTAACCAGGATTGGAGTAGTGGTGGCGGCGCCCCGCCGGATGCAGCAGCGGCCGTTCCCCGAGCACATCGGAGATTCCCGGACGCGTCGAGCCGGGCATCCGCTCCCACCAGGGGCCGGGTGGCTCGGCCGTCAGCCCCGCGCTGTGTGCGAGGAGTTGGGCGACGGTGACCTCTCCCACCCCCGTCCCGGGCACATGCGTCTCCAGCCGGTCCTCCAGATCCAGCAGGCCGTCGTCCCGCAGTCGCATCACCAGGACGGCGGTGAACGTCTTGGTGATGGAGCCGATCCGGTACTGGGTGTGGGCGTCCGGCAGGTGCCCGTCGGTGCCGCCGCGTGCCCCCGCCCAGACCAGGCGGCCGTCCCGGGCCACCGCGCCGACGACGGACGGCGCCCGCCCTTCGGCCTGTGCGGTGGCCACCCGGTGCCACAGGGCCCGTTCGGTGCTCGGGAGGAGTTCTTCGAAGGATGACGTCATGCCCCAGGACTACCGTTGCGGATCAGCCCCGTCGAGTCCGGGTCCGCCGGCACTGTCCCCGCTCCCCTTTCCGTGGTGCACTGGTGGCGAGGAGCGGGGCCGATGAGTGCGAAGTGCAGGCCGGGACCGGGCGGCGCGACAGTCGCCTTGGCGGCGTGCGCCGCACTGCTCGCCGGCCTCGTCGGCTGCTCGGCGACCGGCCCGAACGGGATGAGCCCCGCTTCCCCCGGCCGGGAGGGCGTCTCACCGTTCACCGGGCTACCGGCCCGTTCCGGCCCGGTGCTCGCCGTGAAGATCGACAACGTCCGGCCGGCGCGGCCGCACACCGGTCTGGACGCAGCCGACCTGGTCTATGTCGAACAGGTCGAAGCCGGACAGAGCCGCATCCTCGCGGTCTTCTCCTCCCGGCAGCCGCCCCAGGTGGGTCCGGTGCGCAGCGCACGTGAGTCGGACCTGGAACTCCTCCGCCAGTTCGGCCGCCCGGCGCTCGCCTACTCCGGTGCCCAGTCGGCCCTGAAACCCCTCATCGGAGCGGCACCGTTGTTCGCCCTCCCCCCGGAGAAGGCCCCTCGGGCGTTCTTCCGCGAGCCCGGCCGCCCGGCCCCCCACAACCTGTACCTGCGCCCCGACCGCGCCCTGGCCGCCGCTCCGGAGGCGGACACGGCCAAGGACATCGGCTTCCGCTTCGGCCCCGCTCCGGCGGGCGGCACACCGCTCGACGAGCACACGGTGCGCTTCCCGGCGGCCCGGTTCACCTTCACCTGGTCCGCCGGCGACAAGCGGTGGCTGGTGTCCATGGACGGCGCCCCGGCACGGACCACGGACGGCCGGCGGATGGGCGCGCCCACGGTGGTGGTGCAGGACGTCGAGGTCCGCCCCTCGGCGTTCCGGGACCGCTGGGGCAGCGTCTCGCCCTACACCCGGACCACCGGCTCGGGTAAGGCTCTCGTCCTGCGCGACGGCAGGAGCCATGCCGCCCACTGGAGCCGTCCCTCGGCCGATCACGGCACCTCGTTCACCACTCCCGCCGGCCGGCCGCTCAACTTCGCCACCGGCCAGGTGTGGGTGGTCCTCACCGCCCGCTGACCACCGTCCGCCGACGGTCCGCCGACCGTCCGCCGGCCGGGGACGGACCGCGTGGAGCCCGGCGGGTCAGTCCGTGGCGGCTTCCGTGGCGCTCAGCCCGCCGAACACCCGGCCGGCGGTCTCCTGCTCCTCGTCCGTCCCGAGATCCCCCAGGTAGGCGGTACCAGGGCCTTGCGGCCGGCGCGGGCGCGGGAGCCTGAGCACTCCCACGGCGGCGGTTCCGGCAGCGCTCGGCGTCCGGCATGAGATCCGGCACCGGGAGCCGCTATCCCGTCGACTTGTAGGTCATCACCTCACGTGGCACGCGCCGACGTTGTGTACCTGCCGTGTCTCGCGATGTCGAGGGGAACTCGCCTGTTCGTCGCCCAGACGGCCAGCGCACAGACCGCGAATCCTGCCCCGAGGAGACTGGAGCCCGTCCAGCCGTGGATGGTGAAGACGGCAGTGGTCGCGGCGGCGCCGAGGGCGGAGCCGAGTGAGTAGAAGACCATGTAGGCGCCGATGACGCTGCTGGTGCGCTCCGGATGCGCGGTGGTGAGCACGTGCTGGTTGCTCACATGTACGGCCTGGACCGCGAAGTCAAGGGCCACTATTCCGACGATGAGGAGTCCCAGGGTCCAAGGAAGCTGCGCGATCGCTGCCCACGAGAGGACGAGCAGGACAAGCGCGAGGCCGGCCACCTGAGTCGCCCGTCCTGCATCCGCCCAGCGTCCCGCGCGCGCAGCACCGAGGGCGCCGGCGAGACCCGCGATGCCGAACAGCCCGACCTGGCTTTCGCTCAGATGCCATGGTGCGTCCGCAAGCGGCAGGGACAGCCCGCTCCACAGTGTTCCGAAGGATGCGAACAGGAAGAACGCGATGAGCCCCCGCGTCAGCAACAGGCGCTGACCGAGGAGCCCGCCAAGTGAAACGACGGCCTGCCTGTACCCCACAGGCCGGCTGGGACGTTCCTCCGGCGGCAGAGCGACGAGAACGAGAAACGCGAGCCCGAGCGAGAGCACCGCCAGCACGACATAGATGCTCCGCCAGCCCCATACATTGGCGAGCGTGCCGGTGACGACCCGCGCGCCCAGGATGCCGACCACAACACCCGAGGTCACGACACCAATGCTTCGTCCGCGCTCGGCAGGCGGCGAGATCGACGCGGCATAAGCCACCGTGGTCTGTACGACGACCGCGAACAACCCGGCCACCGCGAGCCCCGCGAACGCCATCCATGCGGCTGACGCCGAAGCCGTAAGGATCATGACCGTTGCGGTGATCGCCAGGTGCACGGTGATGAGCCGGCGCCTGTCGACGACCACATCGCCGAGCGGCACCAGCAGCACCAGCCCTGCCAGGTAGCCGAACTGACCGGTCGCAACGATCCACCCCGTGTGCGCCGCCGGCACACCGAGATCCCGTCCCATCGGCTCGAGAACCGGCTGCGCGGCATAGATGCTGGCTACAGCGACGCCACACACCGCCGCGAGCAGAAGCCGTCGCCACACGTCCATCGCACCCCACCCCAATCAGTAGCGAATCACAACTGTTTGGACGGTAGGGCATGCTGGTTTCAATTCGCAACTCATTGAGAGGTGTCATGTCGCGCCCCACCACGCGCGCCCCGAAGCTCGACTGGACCGACCCCGACTGCCCCGTCGCCCGCACACTCGACCTCGTCGGCGACCGATGGAGCCTTCTTGTCATCCGCGACGCGATGGACGGGGCGCGATCGTTCACCGAGTTCCAGCGACGTACCGGTATCGCCCGCAACATCCTCACCGAGCGCCTGCGCAAGCTCACCGCTCATGGGCTCCTCGCCCAGCGCACAGCGCCGTCGGGCCGCCGTCAGGAATACGTGCTCACCGGCGCCGGCCGCGACCTCTTCCCCGTCATCCTCACCATGCGGCAGTGGGGGGAACGCCACGCCTTCGCTCCCGGCGAAGCGCACTCCACCCTGGTCGATGAGCACGGCACCCCCGTACCGGAAATCGTCCCGACCGGCGCCGACGGCACTCCCCTGGATACCGGGACCACCCACGTGCGGAAGACCCGATAGAAGGCGACTTCGGGCATCTGCCGAGCTCACGGGCACCAGCCGCATCCAGCAGTCGACGAGGGCCTGCCGTCGATCCGAGGACCTGTCCGACGAGTTCAGCGAACTGGTGCAGGAATCCATCCACGACGGCGGCTCACCGTCACGTCCTCAGCCGGTCCGATCTCCACGATCCACCCCCGCCGGCCACTCAGCTCGACACGACGACGGTCGCACCGGACAGGTACTGGGCAGGCGGAGTTCAGGGGCACCACCTGATCGGGTGATGCCCCTGACCTGCGGTTCTACGGCTCACTGTCAGGTCTGCGCCATGTCCACGAAGCGTGAGTAGTGGCCCTGGAAGGCGACCGTGATCGTCGCGGTCGGGCCGTTACGGTGCTTGGCCACGATCAGGTCCGCCTCACCCGCGCGGGGGGACTCCTTCTCGTAGGCGTCCTCACGGTGCAGCAGGATCACCATGTCCGCGTCCTGCTCGATGGACCCGGACTCACGCAGGTCGGAGACCATCGGCTTCTTGTCCGTCCGCTGCTCCGGGCCACGGTTCAGCTGGGAGAGCGCGATCACCGGGAGCTCCAGCTCCTTCGCCAGCAGCTTCAGGTTTCGGGACATGTCCGAGACCTCCTGCTGGCGGCTCTCGGCGCGCTTGGAGCCGCCCGACTGCATCAGCTGGAGGTAGTCGATGACGACCAGCTTCAGGTTGTTCCGCTGCTTCAGCCGACGGCACTTCGCCCGGATCTCCATCATCGACAGGTTCGGCGAGTCGTCGATGTAGAGCGGCGCCTGCGAGACGTCCGGCATGCGCCGGGCCAGCCGCGTCCAGTCCTCGTCCGTCATCGTGCCGGAGCGCATGTGGTGCAGCGCCACCCGCGCCTCCGCCGACAGCAGGCGCATCGCGATCTCGTTCCGACCCATTTCCAGCGAGAAGATCACGCTGGGCAGGTTGTTCTTGATGGAGCAGGCCCGGGCGAAGTCCAGTGCCAGCGTCGACTTGCCCATGGCGGGACGGGCCGCGATCACGATCATCTGGCCGGGGTGCAGACCGTTCGTCAGCGAGTCGAAGTCCGTGAAGCCGGTCGGCACACCGGTCATCTCGCCACTTCGGGACCCGATCGCCTCGATCTCGTCGAGCGCGCCCTCCATGATGTCGCCCAGCGGCAGGTAGTCCTCGCTGGTGCGCTGCTCGGTGACGGCGTAGATCTCGGCCTGGGCCGAGTTGACGATCTCGTCGACGTCGCCGTCTGCGGCGTATCCCATCTGCGTGATCTTGGTGCCGGCCTGCACCAGCCTCCGCAGCACCGCCCGCTCGTGGACGATCTCCGCGTAGTACGAGGCGTTCGCAGCGGTCGGCACCGACTGGACCAGCGTGTGCAGGTACGGCGCCCCGCCGACCCGGGTGATCTCACCGCGCTTGGTCAGCTCGGCGCCCACCGTGATGGGGTCGGCAGGCTCGCCCTTGGCGTACAGGTCGAGGATCGCCTGGTAGATCGTCTCGTGCGCCGGCTTGTAGAAGTCCTGGCCCTTGATGATCTCCACGACGTCCGCGATGGCGTCCTTGGAGAGCAGCATGCCGCCGAGCACGGACTGCTCCGCGTCCAGGTCCTGCGGGGGAACCCGCTCGAAGCCGCCCGTCCCGCTGTCCCACGGCCCGCCGTCACTGCCCCGCTCGTGCTGGTCGTCACGGCTCCTGCCGCGGCCCCGGCCCTCGCCGACGCGCTGACGGGTGACGGGCAGGTGGTCGCTGGGACCGGCCTCGGTCCAGGGGTCGTCCAAGGGCTCAGGAATGCTCACCGGCCCACCTCCTCCCGTCCGCTCCGCGGACCTCGCCGTGCCACTCTTTCTACGGCACGACACTGACAAAACGAGAGGCTCAACTCCGCTTCTGCGCGCGTCGAGCGCCGGACCACGGTAGGCCCGCGGGCACCGTCAGCCAATCTGGTTATCCACAGGGCCTGTGGGTGAAGACCCAGATGCTGTGGAGAACCCCTCGGAACCTGTGCACGGACCGGGGGACAGGCGTGTGGACAAACTCATAGCCAACCCACCGCACCCCGCCTGACCTGCACCTTTTCCGTCCACCGGCTGTGGGGGAGAAAAACTTTCCCGACCGGGCCAAGATCAGAGCAAACAGCGCACCGCCGAAGCCCCGCCACGCCTGAGCGTAAGGACTGCAATGGCATTGCATCTCTTACCTGTGGAAGATTGGATTGAGCTCATGACCCAGGCCTCCCCGCGACCCACGAGCGTCCGCCGACAGCACGACCGCGAGATCATCGCCCTCGCCCTCCCGGCATTCGGCGCCCTCGTCGCGGAGCCGCTCTTCCTGATGGTGGACAGCGCCGTCATCGGGCACCTGGGGACTCCGCAGCTGGCCGGTCTGGCCGTCGCCGCCGCCCTGCTCTCCACCGCCGTGAGCGTCTTCGTCTTCCTCGCCTACGCCACCACGGCGGCGGTCGCCCGCCGGGTGGGCGCCGGCGACCTCTCCGCCGCCATTCGCCAGGGCATGGACGGAATCTGGCTCGCCCTGTTCCTGGGCCTCGCCGTGGTCGCCGTCACCCTGCCCACAGCGCCCCGGCTGGTCGAGCTCTTCGGCGCGTCCGGCACCGCCGCGCCCTACGCCACCACCTATCTGCGTGTCTCCAGCCTCGGCATACCCGCGATGCTCGTGGTCCTGGCCGCCACCGGGGTCCTGCGGGGCCTGCAGAACACCAGGACGCCGCTGTACGTCGCCATCGCCGGCTTCACCGCCAACGCCGCGCTCAATGTGGGACTCGTCTACGGCGCCGGCCTCGGTATCGCCGGTTCCGCCTGGGGCACGGTGATCGCCCAGTGCGGGATGGCCGCCGCCTACCTGTTCGTCGTGGTACGGGGAGCGAGGCGGCATGGTGCCCCGCTGCGACCCGACATCGCGGGGATCAAGGCCAGCGCCCAGGCCGGGGTGCCGCTGCTGGTCCGTACCCTTTCGCTGCGCGCCGTGATGCTGATCGCCACCGCGGTCGCGGCCCGGCTCGGTGACGCCGACGTCGCCGCCCATCAGATCATCCTGTCCCTGTGGAGCCTGATGGCCTTCGCACTGGACGCGATCGCCATCGCGGGCCAGGCCATCATCGGCCGCTACCTGGGCGCCGACGACGCCGATGGGGCCCGGCGGGTCTGCCGGCGCATGGTGCAGTGGGGGATCGTGTCCGGCCTGGTGCTCGGTGCGCTGATCATGCTGGCGCGCCCGGTGTTCATCCCCTTGTTCACGGCGGACCGTACGGTGCAGGACACCCTGCTCCCCGCGCTTCTGGTGGTGGCCTTCTCGCAGCCGATCGCCGGGGTGGTGTTCGTGCTGGACGGGGTGCTGATGGGCGCCGGCGACGGCCCCTACCTGGCCGGTGCCATGGTGGTGACGCTGGCGGTCTTCGCCCCGGTCGCCCTGCTGGTACCGGTGCTCGGCGGCGGACTCACCGCGCTGTGGTGGGCCATGGCGCTGATGATGACAGTCCGGATGCTGACCCTCTGGCTGCGGATGCGCTCGGGGCGCTGGGCGGTGACGGGTGCGTCGCGCTGAGCGCCCCGTCCGCGTTTCACGTGAAACATGGCGAAGGGGCCGCACCTTCCGGTGCGGCCCCTCACCCTGCTGAACGCAGTACTGCTGAGAGCTGCGCTTACGCGGCGACGACCTCGACGCCGAGCTTCGCGGCGACCTCGGGGTGCAGACGCACGGACACCTGGTGCGAGCCCAGGGTCTTGATCGGCGAACCGAGCTCGACACGGCGCTTGTCGACCTCCGGGCCACCGGCGGACTTGATCGCCGAGGCGATGTCAGCCGGGGTCACGGAACCGAAGAGGCGGCCGGCGTCGCCGGAGCGAACAGCCAGACGCACCTGGACGGACTCGAGCTTGGCCTTGACCTCGTTGGCCTGCTCGATGGTCGCGATCTCGTGGATCTTGCGGGCGCGGCGGATCTGCGCCACGTCCTTCTCGCCGCCCTTGGTCCAGCGGATCGCGAAACCGCGCGGGACCAGGTAGTTGCGGGCGTATCCGTCCTTGACGTCGACGACGTCGCCGGCGGCACCGAGGCCAGAGACCTCGTGGGTGAGGATGATCTTCATGTTGTGGTCACCCTTCCCTTATCGCGCGGTGGACGTGTAGGGCAGCAGCGCCATCTCACGGCTGTTCTTGACGGCCGTGGCGACGTCACGCTGGTGCTGCGTGCAGTTGCCGGTAACGCGGCGGGCACGGATCTTGCCGCGGTCGGAAATGAACTTCCGCAGCATGTTCGTGTCCTTGTAGTCCACGTACGCGGTCTTGTCCTTGCAGAATGCGCAGACCTTCTTCTTCGGCTTGCGCACAGGCGGCTTCGCCATGGTGTATCTCCTGTGTGATCAAGAAGTGGGGTTACGAGCTGCCCCTCGGGGTGTCCCTAGAAGGGGGGCTCGTCCGAGTAGCCGCCGCCGGAGCTGCCGCCCCAGCCGCCTCCGCCGCCGCCCTGCTGCTGGCCACCGGTGGCCGGCGCGCTGGTCGCCCACGGATCGTCGGCGGGTGCACCGCCGCCGCTCTGCGGGGCGCCACCCGGGGCTCCGCCCCAGTTGCCGCCGCCCTGCTGGCCCCCGCCGTAGCCACCCTGGCCACCGCGGCCGGTGGTCTTGGTGACCTTGGCCGTGGCGTTCTTGAGACTGGGGCCGACTTCCTCGACGTCCAGCTCGAAGACCGTGCGCTTGACGCCCTCGCGGTCCTCGTAGGACCGCTGCTTCAGTCGGCCCTGCACGACGACGCGCATGCCGCGCTGAAGCGACTCGGCGACGTTCTCAGCCGCCTGGCGCCAGACCGAGCAGGTGAGGAACAGGCTCTCGCCGTCCTTCCACTCGTTGGTCTGACGGTCGAAGGTGCGGGGAGTGGACGCGACGCGGAACTTCGCGACCGCCGCACCGGACGGGGTGAAGCGCAGCTCGGGGTCGTCGACAAGATTGCCGACGACCGTGATGACGGTCTCGCCTGCCATGGGGAACCTCTCGGCGGGATTGCTTCTGGCTGCTTGCTGCTACTCGGACCCGATGACCTACTGAGCTACGAGCTCAGTGGATCTCGGGACGGAGGACCTTGGTCCGGAGGACCGACTCGTTCAGGTTCATCTGGCGGTCGAGCTCCTTGACGACCGCAGGCTCGGCCTGCAGGTCGATGACCGAGTAGATGCCCTCGGGCTTCTTCTTGATCTCGTAAGCGAGACGACGACGGCCCCAGGTGTCGACCTTCTCGACCTTTCCGTTGCCCTCACGGACGACGGAGAGGAAGTTCTCGATCAGCGGGGAGACAGCGCGCTCCTCGAGATCGGGGTCGAGGATGACCATCACCTCGTAGTGACGCATGTGGAACCCACCTCCTTTGGACTCAGCGGCCACGGTCGTTCCGTGGCAGGAGGGTCGTGATGCGTGAGCAACGGTATCGGCCGCCACTGACAATCACCCCCGGCGAACGGGGGCCGTGTTCTGGGCATGGGCAGACACCGGTGCAGACCGTACAGACTACCCGTACACCGGCTTCCGGTTGAAATCCGGTGGCCAGGGGCCGCAATCTGTACGCATCGGGTGCGGGCGGCGCTACGATGCGCCGCCTTCCGGCTCAGCCAGGAGGTACCTCATGGCCCAGGTATTCCACCGTCACCCCTCCTCGTCCCTCTTCGCCTCGGACGGCAAGCCCCATCCGCTCCAGGACACGCTGATGGCGGTGACCCTGGCGCTGGGCGTCATCGCCTTCATCACGGCCCAGTTCCACAGCCTCCACCTGATCAGCTCCTGGGCGGGCCTGGTGGGCATCGTCACGGGCGCGTACGGCCAGTACATCTCCGAGACCACCCGTGAACGCACCCTGCTGATCATCGGCATGGGCGCGTCCGCGATCGGTTTCGGCCTGGGAATGGCCCACGGCGGCCTCTTCGGCGGCCTGCTCGGCTAGGCCCTCCCGGCGTACGGCCAGTCGGGGCGCTCCTCGGGTGCCAGTAGGCTTCGGCGCGAGAGCCGGAGCCCCTGTACCCATGGGGACACACCTGCCGAGGAGCGCCCCGCATGAGCCTGACCCTGAGGACCATCAGCCGAGAGCAGCATCTGGCGTACATCCAGAGCCTGCCCGCGGCGAGTCACTGCCAGGTCCCGGCATGGGCGGATGTGAAGACCGAGTGGCGTTCGGAGAGCCTGGGCTGGTTCGACAGGAGCGGTGAGCTCGTCGGCGCGGGCCTGGTGCTGTACCGCCAGTTGCCGAAGATCAAGCGTTACCTCGCGTACCTGCCCGAGGGCCCGGTGATCAACTGGTACGCGCCCAACCTGGACGAGTGGCTCCAGCCGATGCTGGCGCACCTCAAGGAGCAGGGCGCCTTCTCGGTGAAGATGGGCCCGCCGGTCGTCATCCGCCGCTGGGACGCCGCCGCCATCAAGTCCGGCATCCAGGACCCGGACGTCAAGCGCCTGCGCGACGTGCAGGCCACCCACGTCGAGCCGCGCGCCTTCGAGGTCTCCGACCGGCTTCGCCGGATGGGATGGCAGCAGGGCGAGGACGGCGGCGCCGGTTTCGGCGACGTCCAGCCGCGCTACGTCTTCCAGGTGCCGCTTGCCGACCGCTCGCTGGACGACGTCCTCAAGGGCTTCAACCAGCTGTGGCGGCGCAACATCAAGAAGGCCGAGAAGGCCGGCGTCGAGGTCGTCCAGGGCGGTTACGAGGACCTGGCCGAATGGCAGCGGCTGTACGAGATCACCGCCGTACGCGACCGCTTCCGGCCGCGCCCCCTGTCGTACTTCCAGCGCATGTGGACGGTGCTCAACAACGAGGACCCCAACCGCATGCGGCTGTACTTCGCCCGCCACAACGGCGTGAACCTGTCGGCGGCCACCATGCTCGTCGTCGGCGGGCACGTCTGGTACTCCTACGGCGCGTCCGACAACATCGGCCGCGAGGTCCGCCCCTCCAACGCGATGCAGTGGCGGATGCTGCGCGACGCCTACGCCATGGGCGCGACCGTCTACGACCTGCGGGGAATCTCCGACTCCCTGGACGAGACCGACCACCTCTTCGGCCTGATCCAGTTCAAGGTGGGTACGGGCGGCGAGGCGGTCGAGTACATCGGCGAGTGGGACTTCCCGCTCAACAAGCTGCTGCACAAGGCGCTGGACATGTACATGTCCCGGCGTTGACGGTTCCCAGTCCTCTGCTCACTCCTGACACACCGCAGCCACAGAAAGGTTCCGGGCCGGCCATGGCGCTCTCCCTCTACGTCGACACCGCTCGCTGGCGGGCGCACCAGAAGTCCGTGATCGACCAGTTCCCAGGCATGGTGCCGGTCTGCAAGGGCAACGGATACGGATTCGGTCACGAGCGGCTCTCGGAGGAGGCCTCCCGTCTCGGCGCCGACATGCTGGCCGTGGGCACCACCTACGAAGCGGCCCGGATCAAGGACTGGTTCGGCGGCGACCTGCTCGTCCTCACCCCGTTCCGGCGGGGCGAGGAACCGGTTCCGCTGCCGGACCGGGTGGTCCGCTCGGTCTCCTCGGTGGACGGGGTCCACGCCCTGGTCGGCGCCCGGGTCGTCATCGAGTGCATGAGCTCGATGAAGCGGCACGGGATCAGCGAGCAGGACCTCGGCCGGCTGCACGCCGCCATCGAGGACGTACGCCTGGAGGGCTTCGCGCTCCACCTGCCGCTGGACCGCACGGACGGCTCGGACGCCGTCGACGAGGTCATCGGCTGGATGGACCGGCTGCGCGCCGCCAGGCTGCCGCTGCACACCATGTTCGTCAGCCACCTGCGCGCCGAGGAGCTGGCGCGGCTGCAGCAGCAGTTCCCGCAGACCCGGTTCCGGGCGCGCATCGGTACGCGGCTGTGGCTGGGCGACCACGAGGCGACCCAGTACCGGGGCGCCGTCCTGGACGTCACCCGCGTGGCCAAGGGCGAGCGGTTCGGCTACCGCCAGCAGCGCACCGCCTCCGAGGGCTGGCTGGTCGTCGTCGCCGGCGGCACCTCGCACGGGGTCGGCCTGGAGGCCCCGAAGGCGATGCACGGCGTGATGCCGCGCGCCAAGGGTGTGGCCAGGGCGGGCCTGGCGACGGTCAACCGGAACCTGTCGCCGTTCGTATGGGCGGGCAAGCAGCGCTGGTTCGCCGAGCCGCCGCACATGCAGGTGTCGATCCTGTTCGTCCCGTCGGACGCGCAGGAGCCGAAGGTCGGCGACGAGCTGGTGGCCCACCTGCGGCACACCACCACCCAGTTCGACCGGCTGGTGGACCGCTAGGGCCGGTCTCCCCGCCCCATGGCCCCCGGCCCCGGCCGGGGGCTCACTCCCGTACACCCCACTCCACACGCGCCCCCTGAGCGGCGTGTGCGGTGTGCTGTGACGAGCGGGCGGCCCGCCCGAGGACGAAGACGTCCTCGGCGCCGTCCAGGACGCCACCGGACGGGTCGTCCGAGCCGTCCCGGCGCACCCCGTCCCGGTCGGGCGTCAGGATGTCCCGCACGACCATGGCGCACAGGAACAGCGTCCCGGCCAGGTGCAGGGCGATCGCGAACTGGTACCCCTCGGTCGGCAGCCCCTGCTTGTTGTCGCTGGTGGTGTACGCGAGGTACATCCAGATCCCCAGGAAGTACATGACCTCGCAGGCCTGCCACACCAGGAAGTCCCGCCAGCGCGGGCGGGCCAGGGCGGCCAGCGGGACGAGCCACAGGACGTACTGCGGCGAGTACACCTTGTTGGTCAGGATGAACGCGGCGACCACCAGGAGGGCGAGCTGCGCGAAGCGCGGGCGCCTGGGCGCGGTGAGCGCGAGCGCGGCGATGCCACCGCAGGCCAGCAGCATCAGCAGGCTCGCGTAGGTGTTGACGTCGGCGACGTCGAGGCCCTCGCCGGTGCGCTGGGTGATGATCAGCCAGAAGGATCCGAAGTCGACGTTCCGTTCCTGGCTGAAGGTGTAGAACTTCTTCCAGCCCTCCGGCGCCATCAGCATCACCGGCAGGTTGACCACCAGCCAGGAGCCCGCCGTCCCCAGCAGCGCGGCGCCGAGTTCCCGCCACTTCCCCGCCCGCCAGCACAGCACCAGCAGTGGCCCCAACAGCAGCACCGGATACAGCTTGGCGGCCGTGGCGAGGCCCAGGAGGAGCCCGAACGCGAGGGGCCGGCCCCTCGACCACAGGAGCATGGCGGCGGCCGTCAGGGCGACCGCCAGCAGGTCCCAGTTGATGGTGGCCGTGAGGGCCAGGGCGGGCGCCAGCGCGACCAGCAGGGCGTCCCAGGGGCGGTGGCGGTGCGTACGGGCGACGCAGACCACCAGGACGGCCAGGCAGACCAGCAGCATCCCGGCGTTGACCATCCAGTACATCTGCTCGCGGTGCTGCAGGTCGCCGCCGCCCGGGGTGAGCCAGGCCGCGACCTGCATGAACAAGCCGGTCAGCACCGGATACTCGAGGTACTGCATGTCCCCGGCGAGCCGGTCGAAGTACGGCACGAGCCCGTCGGCGAAACCACGCCCGATGAACAGGTGCGGCACGTCCGAGTAGCAGGCGTGGGTGTACTGCGAGCCGGAGCCGCGGAACCAGGCCCAGTTGTAGCAGGGCAGCTTCTGCACCATGCCCAGCGCGAACATGCCGATCGCCACCAGTACGACGACCCGTACGGGGGTGAGGCGGCTTCCGCCGAGCAGCGCCCAGCGGCCGATGGGCCCGCCGATCAGCTCACTGCCGGCGGCCGCGACTTCGTCCCGCCGGGTGGGGGGCACGGGCTCCTGGACGCTCGCTCTGCTCATGGCCCTCATCCTGCCGTACGGGCCTGTGGGCCCGTACGGGGCTGTGGACAACCCGGCAGCGGCCCCGGCGGGGGACCCGGCAGCGGCAACCCGGTCAGGGCCCGGCAAGGGGCTCGTGGAGGGGCCCGCGGAGGGGCGCCGGGAAGGGAGGCCCGGTCGGGACGCCCGGACGGGACGCCCGGCCGCGGACGCCCGGACGCGGACGGCCCCGCGGTGGGCGCCGGAGCCGGACGATCCCGCGGCGGACGGCCGAGGGCCGCCGCACCCCGCACGCGCACGGGGTGCGCGGGGGGGGGTGCGGCGGCCCTGTCACCGCTGCCGGGTGCCGGTCCGGGGGCGGGCGCTAGCCCGTCGTTCCGCCGAACCAGCCGCCGTTGTTGTTGCCGCCGTTGGTGTTGCCGTTGGTGCCTCCGCCGGTGGGCGTCGAGGGACTGGTACTGACGTCTCCCGTCGTTCCGCCCTCGGTGGTACCGCCGGTGTCGGTCTCGCCCCCACCGCCGGTCTCGTCGCCGCCGTTCTGACCGCCCTGCTGGCCACCGCCGTTCTCCGCTTCGCAGTCCCAGTCGAGCGGGCCGCAGGACTCGCTGGGCTTGGGGCGGCTGGGGGAGGTCGACGGGGACGGGGACGGGGACGCGGAGGACACCGACGGGGACGGGGTCTTGGAGGGCTCCACCGAGGGGGTCGGCTTGGGGCTGGGCGCACCGCCGCCCCACAGCGGTTCGGCTCCCAGGTCCCCCGGCGCGGGGAACCTCTCGACCGGCTGGCCCTCCAGGGTGGTGGACATGTACTTCTGCCAGATCTCGGACGGGAACGACGAACCGTGGATCTTGTCCTGGCCACCGGTACCGAACATCTCCAGGAACGAGCGGTTCTTGTTCTCCGCGTTGTCGTCCATCCGGTACATGTCGATGGCGGTCGAAAGCTGCGGCGTGTAGCCCACGAACCAGGCGGACTTGTTGCCGTCGGTGGTACCGGTCTTGCCGGCGACCTGACGGCCCGGGATGGCGGCGTTGCGGCCGGTGCCCTCCGGGTCCTCGACGACGTCCCTGAGGACATCGGTCACATTGCTGGCGACGGCGGAGGAGAACGCCCTCTTGGCGGTGTCCTCGTGCTTGAAGATGACCTTGCCCTTGTGGCGGACCTGCCTCACCGAGTACGGGTCACGCTGTTCGCCGTTGGCCGCGAACGTCGCGTAGGCACCGGCCATCCGGATGGCGCTCGGGTCGGAGATGCCGATCGAGAACGACGGCACGTTCGCCTTGGCCAGGCTGCTCTCGCGCAGGCCGGCCGCGATGGCCGCCTCCCGCACCTCGGGGATGCCGACGTCCATGCCCAGCTGCACGAACGGCGAGTTGGCGGAGTGGATCATCGCCTCACGGAGGTTGATGTTCCCGTACGACTCGTCGCCGTCGTTGACCTGGAGCCACTCCTTGTCGTTCTCGTCCCGCCAGATCGTGCCGTCGAAGTTCCTGATCTTGAGCTTGTTCTTGCCGCTGTAGATCGCCGTGTCCGGGTCGATGATCCTCCGCTCGCCATGGCGGTTGCGGACGCCCTCGCTCATCGCGGCGGCCAGCACGAACGGCTTGAAGGTCGACCCCACCTGGGCGCCGGTCTGGTCGGCGTTGTTGGTGAAGTGCTTGGTGGCGTCCGAGCCACCGTAGATGGCGACGATCGCGCCGGTCTTGGGGTCGACCGAGGCACCACCGAACTGGACGTGGGTGTCCGTCCTGGGGCGCTTCTCGGGGTCGATGTTGGCCTTGTAGACCTTCTCGACGGCTTCCTTGAGGTGCCTGACCTTGTGCTTGTTGAAGGTCGTGTGGATCTCGTAACCGCCCTTGGAGAGCTTCTCCGCGGTGATGCCCGAGTCGTTGTTGTTGATGACGTAGGCCTTGGCGAGGTCCACCAGGTAACCGGTCTGGCCGCTCAGCTGCGCGTTCTTCTTCAGCGGCTGGAGCTTCGGGAAGCTGGTGTGCTTGGCGCGCTCGGTGGCGCTCAGGTGCCCGTCCTTGACCATCTCGTCGAGGATCCAGCTCCACCGCTTGGTGGCCGCCCTGGTGTTCGCCTCGGGGGTGGCCGCCGGGTCGATCTCGGTGGCGCCGGCCGGGTCGTAGTAGGTGGCGCCCTTGAGGAGCGTGGCGAGGAACGCGCACTGACTGGCGTTCAGGTTCTTGGCGTCGCTGTTGAAGTACGTGCGGGCGGCGGCCTGGATCCCGTAGGCGCCGCGCCCGAAGTAGGAGGTGTTGAGATACCCCTCCATGATCTCGTCCTTCTTCATCTCGTTGCCGACCTTCATCGAGATGAAGAGTTCCTTGAACTTCCGGCTCAGCGTCTGCCGCTGGTCGTCGAGCATGGCGTTCTTCACGTACTGCTGGGTGATGGTGGAGCCACCCTGGGTCTGCTGCCCCTTCGCCATGTTGACCAGGGCACGCGCGATGCCCATGGGGTCGATGCCCCGGTCCTTGTCGAACGACTTGTTCTCGGCGGACTTGACCGCTGCTTCCATGTCGTCGGGGATGGCGTCGATCCCGATGATCTGGCGGTTGATCTCACCACCGGTCGCGGCCATCTGGGTGTCGTCGTCCCAGTAGTACACATTGTTCTGGGCCGTGGCGCTCAGCGCCTGGTCCGGTACCTCGACCGTGGCGTACGCGATCGTCGCCGCCCCCATGAGCCCGCCCATGAAGCCGAGGAACAGCCCCGTCACGAGCTTCCACGAGGGCATCCAGCGGCGCCACCCGTACTTGTCGTGGCGCGGATAGTCGATCAGGCGCTTCTTGCCGGGGTGCCCGGCTCCGGCGCCGCGGCCCCGGCCGCCCCGCTGGGCGGCCCTGCGGGCCTCGGCACGGCTGGTGTGCGGGCGCTCCTGACCGTGGGCCCCCACGGGGGATCCGGTGTGGGCTCCCCGCGCCTGAGCCGCCCGGCGCCCCGCGGGCTGCTGGGCGGCTCGTCTGGCCGCGGCACGTCCGCCGCCTTGCGGCTGCGGCGGTTTGCGACGGTGCTCGCTCATCGAACGACTACTCCTCGGGCAGGCGAGTACGCCTGGAAGCGGCAGCTGAGTTCCGGTCCCCCCGAAATGACCACGGACAAGCCCGCATCAGGGCTCATCCGCCATGCACTCGGGACAAGGACGCCCCCTGGCGTCTGGCGGTTCCCGGTGGTGTGCATGCCGCACAGACTACGCACGGCCAAAACCTCCTCAGCACCGAAGTTCACCCCAAATCAGGCATGTCACCTACTGCGATTTGGCGATGTGACGCCGGTCACCACCCGCGCACTTGTCGCGGCCGGGGTGCCGCTCTATCGTGCTGATGTATCGAGTCGATACATCAGCACGGCATAAGCAGTCCTGGCGGCGGCGGAGGAGGCGACGAATGAGCAGGCGCTCCGGCATCCTCGAGTTCGCCGTCCTCGGCCTGCTCCGCGAGGCGCCGATGCACGGTTACGAGCTGCGCAAGCGGCTCAACACCTCGCTGGGGATCTTCCGGGCCTTCAGCTACGGCACCCTCTACCCCTGCCTCAAGACGCTGGTCGCAAACGGCTGGCTGGTCGAGGAGCCGGGCAGCGCTCCCGAGGACGCTCTCGCCGCCTCCCTCGCGGGCCGGCGGGCGAAGATCGTCTACCGGTTGACGGCGGAGGGCAAGGAGCACTTCGAGGAGCTCCTGTCCCATACCGGGCCGGACTCCTGGGAGGACGAGCACTTCGCCGCGCGTTTCGCCTTCTTCGGGCAGACGGAGCGCGAGGTGCGGATGCGCGTGCTGGAGGGCCGTCGCAGCCGCCTGGAGGAGCGCCTGGAGAAGATGCGCGCTTCTCTGGCCCGCACCCGCGAACGTCTGGACGACTACACGCTTGAGCTGCAGCGGCACGGCATGGAGTCCGTGGAGCGCGAAGTGCGCTGGCTGAACGAGCTCATCGAGAGCGAGCGGGCGGGACGGGACCAGCGACGGTCCGGCTCCACGGCCCCGGGGGACGCCGCTCAGCAGGACAACACATCTGGAGAGACGGGCGGCCTGCCCCGGCACGGGGGCAGCACCCGGCCGGATCCGTCCGACGACACCGCCAAGTGAGGCTCTGCCATCCGCAGGGCTTCGTCGAGAACAAACAGGGAGCAACCGGAATGGGTTCGGTTCGCGTAGCCATCGTCGGCGTGGGCAACTGCGCCGCCTCGCTGGTGCAGGGCGTCGAGTACTACAAGGACGCCGATCCGGCGGCCAGGGTGCCGGGGCTGATGCATGTCCAGTTCGGCGAGTACCACGTACGGGACGTCGAGTTCGTGGCCGCCTTCGACGTGGACGCCAAGAAGGTCGGCCTCGACCTCGCGGACGCCATCGGCGCCAGCGAGAACAACACCATCAAGATCTGCGACGTGCCGAACACCGGTGTGACGGTCCAGCGCGGCCACACCCTGGACGGCCTGGGCAAGTACTACCGCCAGACCATCGAGGAGTCCTCCGAGGCCCCGGTCGACATCGTCCAGGTCCTCAAGGACAAGCAGGTCGACGTTCTCGTCTGCTACCTGCCGGTCGGTTCCGAGGCCGCCGCCAAGTTCTACGCGCAGTGCGCCATCGACGCCAAGGTCGCCTTCGTCAACGCCCTCCCGGTCTTCATCGCCGGCACCAAGGAGTGGGCGGACAAGTTCACCGAGGCCGGCGTCCCGATCGTCGGTGACGACATCAAGTCGCAGGTCGGCGCCACCATCACGCACCGCGTCATGGCGAAGTTGTTCGAGGACCGCGGTGTCGTCCTGGACCGCACGATGCAGCTGAACGTCGGCGGCAACATGGACTTCAAGAACATGCTCGAGCGTGAGCGCCTGGAGTCCAAGAAGATCTCCAAGACGCAGGCCGTCACCTCGCAGATCCCCGACCGGGACATGGGCGAGAACAACGTCCACATCGGTCCGTCCGACTACGTGGCCTGGCTCGACGACCGCAAGTGGGCGTACGTCCGCCTCGAGGGCCGCGCCTTCGGCGACGTCCCGCTGAACCTGGAGTACAAGCTCGAGGTCTGGGACTCCCCGAACTCGGCCGGCGTCATCATCGACGCGCTGCGCGCGGCGAAGATCGCCAAGGACCGCGGCATCGGCGGCCCGATCCTCTCCGCGTCCTCGTACTTCATGAAGTCCCCGCCGGTCCAGTACTTCGACGACGAGGCCCGCGAAAACGTCGAGAAGTTCATCCGCGGCGAGGTCGAGCGCTAAAGCTCGTCCCCGCGGCCTTCGAAGGTCCCCGTGGCATCTGCCCGGGGGCCTTCGCCGTATGTGACCCTTGGGCCATGCCTGTCGTAGGTGATCTTCGCGTACTCCTGCGCCTCTCGGACTTCCGCCGCCTGCTCGCCGTACGACTGCTCTCCCAGTGCGCGGACGGGGTCTACCAGGTGGCGCTCGCCACCTACGTGGTGTTCTCCCCGGAGAAGCAGGCCTCGCCCGCCGCGATCGCCGCCGCGATGGCGGTACTGCTGCTGCCGTACTCCCTCATCGGCCCGTTCGCCGGTGTCCTGCTGGACCGCTGGCAGCGCCGCCAGGTGTTCCTCCACGGCAACCTGCTCCGCGCCCTGCTCGCCTGCGGAACCGCCGTACTCATCCTGGCGCCCGTGCCCGACTGGCTCTTCTACGCCTCGGCCCTCGCGGTCACCGCCGTCAACCGCTTCGTCCTGGCCGGGCTCTCTGCGTCCCTGCCCCGGGTCGTGGACCCCGACCGGCTGGTGATGGCCAACTCCCTGTCCCCCACCGCCGGCACCCTGGCCGCGACCGTGGGGGGTGGCCTGGCCTTCGGGGTGCGGCTGGTGGCCGCCGACTCCGACGCCGCGGTGGTGCTGCTGGGCGCCGCCCTCTACCTCTGCTCCGCGCTCGCCGCCCTGCGCATGGACCGGGCGCTGCTCGGGCCCGACCCCGATCAGGTACAGCCCCGGCTGGGCGCGGCGCTGGCCTCGACGGCCCGGGGGCTACTGGAAGGGCTGCGCCACCTGGCGATGCGGCGACAGGCGGCCGGGGCGCTGGCAGCGATGACCGTGCTGCGGTTCTGCTACGGCGCGCTGACGGTCATGGTGCTGATGCTGTGCCGGTACGCCTGGTCGGTGACGGAGCGGGAGGGCCTGGCACTGCTGGGACTGGCCGTGGGCGTCTCGGGAGCGGGTTTCTTCGCCGCCGCGGTCATCGCGCCGTGGGGGGTCGGCCGGCTGGGCCCGTTCGGCTGGATGGCGGCGTGCGCCGCATCGGCGGCGGTGCTGGGGCCGGCCCTGGGACTGCCCTTCACCCTCGTGCCGACACTGGTCGCCGCCTTTGTGCTGGGGCTCACCACCCAGGGCACGAAGATCGCCACGGACACGGTGGTGCAGACGGCGGTGGACGACGCCTGCCGCGGCCGGGTCTTCTCCCTCTACGACATGCTGTTCAACGTGGCGTTCGTGGGCGCTGCCGGGGTCGCCGCCCTGATGCTGCCCCCGGACGGCCGGTCGGCCCCGCTGGTCGTCATGGTCGCGCTCTGCCACGCCGCCGTCGCCGTCGGCCTGAGTCGTGGGATGGGGAGCCGCCGGCCGTGACCCGCGCTGTTTCACGTGAAACATCGCTTCCCAAGGGGGCGCACAACGACTCGGGGTCGTGTTTCACGTGAAACACGACCCCGAGGACGGCCATCGCTCACCGCTGCTCACCGCGCCGCGTTACGGCTGAGCCGCCCACCACTTCTTCAGCGCGTCGACAGCGGCGTCGTGCCCCATCGGACCGTTCTCCAGCCGCAGCTCCAGCAGGAACTTGTACGCCTGCCCGATGGCGGGGCCGGGGCCGATGCCCAGAACCTCCTGGATCTGGTTGCCGTTCAGGTCGGGGCGGATCGCGTCGAGCTCCTCCTGCTCCTGGAGCTGCGCGATGCGCTCTTCGAGTCCGTCGTAGGCACGGGAGAGGGCGCCGGCCTTGCGCTTGTTGCGCGTCGTGCAGTCCGAGCGGGTGAGCTTGTGCAGCCGGGTGAGCAGCGGCCCGGCGTCCCGCACATAGCGGCGTACGGCCGAGTCCGTCCACTCCCCGGTCCCGTAGCCGTGGAACCGCAGGTGCAGCTCCACCAGCCGGGCCACGTCCTTGATCATCTCGTTGGAGTACTTCAGCGCGGTCATCCGCTTCTTGGTCATCTTGGCGCCGACCACCTCATGGTGGTGGAACGAGACCCGGCCGTCCGGCTCGAAGCGCCGGGTCCTCGGCTTGCCGATGTCGTGGAGCAGCGCCGCCAGCCGCAGCACCAGGTCGGGCCCCTCTTCCTCCAGGTCGATGGCCTGCTCCAGCACGATCAGCGAGTGGTCGTAGACGTCCTTGTGCCGGTGGTGCTCGTCACTCTCCAGCCGCAGTGCGGGCAGCTCGGGCAGCACATGATCGGCGATGCCGGTGTCGACGAGCAGGGCCAGGCCCTCGCGCGGGTGGGCGGAGAGGATCAGCTTGTTGAGCTCGTCGCGGACGCGCTCGGCGGAGACGATCGCGATCCGCTCGGCCATCGCCTTCATGGCGGCCACGACCTCCGGAGCCACCTCGAAGCCGAGCTGAGCGGCGAAGCGGGCCGCACGCATCATGCGCAGCGGGTCGTCCGAGAAGGACTCCTCGGGCGTCCCAGGCGTCCGCAGCACCCGCTGGGCCAGGTCCTCCAGACCACCGTGCGGGTCGATGAACTCCTTCTCCGGCAGCGCGACGGCCATCGCGTTGACCGTGAAGTCACGGCGGACGAGGTCCTGCTCGATGGAGTCGCCGTAGGACACCTCGGGCTTGCGCGAGGTCCGGTCGTACGCCTCGGAGCGGTAGGTGGTGATCTCGATCTGGTATCCCGCCTTCTGCGACCCGACCGTGCCGAAGGCGATGCCGACCTCCCACACCGAGTCCGCCCACGGCCGGACGATCTTCAGAACGTCCTCGGGACGGGCGTCGGTGGTGAAGTCCAGGTCGTTGCCGAGCCGGCCGAGGAGCGCGTCCCGGACCGAGCCGCCGACCAGCGCGAGCCTGAACCCCGCCTCCTGGAAGCGGCGGGCGAGGTCGTCGGCGACGGGGGACACGCGCAGCAGTTCACTGACCGCGCGGCGTTGCACCTGGCTCAGTGCAGTCGGGTTGTCTTCATTGGCGTTCGGCACAACAGAAAAGGGTACGTGCCCGGGCCCACGCGGGCGCCCCGGTTTCCCGGCGCCCCCCGCGCCCCTGGTGCCCCGGGTGATCGCCACAGCACCGGGGTCCACCCCGCCGGCGGGCCGGGCCCCGCCGATCATGTGGAGCAGTCCGCGGCACTCAGCCCCGGCGCGCATCGTTACCATGCGTGGACGCAGGAACCGACAACCACCAACGGCAACAGACGACGAGGGACGGGCGAGCGCGTGGCCGAGGCGGCAGACTTCCAGGGCACACGTCCCTCTCCTGCCCGGTGGTTGCGGCGGACAGCCTCTCTCCTCGTCGGCATGCCGCTCCTCGCCGGGCTGGTGTACGGCCCGGTGGCGCCGTCCGCCGAGGCCGTCGAGAAGGCCGCGGACGCCCGGACCGTCGATGTGTCGCTCGACACGCTCGCGCCCAGCGCTCCGGTGGAGGGCGACACCCTCACCATCACCGGCACCGTGACCAACCAGGGCAAGGAGACGGTCAGCGACGCGCATGTGGACCTGCGCCTCGGGTCCCGGCTGTCCAGCCGGGGCGCCATCGACGAGGTGTCCAGGCGCAGCGGCTTCACCCCGGCCACCGACGGCGCCCCGGTCGACACCACCTACAGCGTCAAGCTCCCCAAGCTGGCCGCCGGCCTCAGCACGGATTTCACCGTCGCCGTGCCGGTCGACAAGCTCGGCCTCGACGAGGAGGGCGTCTACCAGCTCGGTGTCGCCCTGTCGGGGCGGACGCCGAGCGATCCGTACGACCAGGTGCTGGGAATCGAGCGCACCTTCCTGCCCTGGCAGCCCGAGGCCGCGGAGAAGAGGACCCAGTTCACCTACCTCTGGCCGTTGATCTCCTCACCGCACCTGTCCGCCGAGACCGGCTCGGACGACCAGCAGACCCCGGTCTTCGAGGACGACGCTCTGGCCGCCGAGCTCGCGCCCGGCGGACGGCTGGAGCGCATGGTCTCGCTCGGCTCGGAGCTCCCCGTCACCTGGGTCATCGACCCCGACCTGCTGGCCACGGTGGACGCGATGACGCGGAACTACCGGGTCAAGGACGGTGACACCGATGTGCCCGGCCGGAACCAGGCGGTGGCCAAGCGGTGGCTGGACGCCCTCGACAAGGCGGTGCACGGCCGCAAGGTGATCGCGCTGCCCTACGCCGATCCGGATCTCGCCTCGCTCGCCCACCGCGGCAAGGACGTGCCAGGCTCCCTCAGCCACCTCCAGCCGGCCACCGAGGTCGCCGAGACGACCGTGGAGACGATCCTCCATGTGAAGCCGTCGGTGGACTTCGCCTGGCCGGTCGAGGGCGCCGTCGACCCGTCGATCGTGGACGTCGCCACCTCCGCGGGTGCCGACAAGGTGATCGCCCGCAGCGACAGCATGCGCGACGAGCTGCGCTACAGCCCCAACGCCGCACGGCCGATCGGCGGCGGCACCACGGCGGTGGTCGCCGACGCCGGGCTGTCCACCGCCTTCCACGGCGACCTGACGGGCGCGAACCGCTCCACCCTCGCCGTCCAGCAGTTCCTCGCCCACACCCTGGCCGTGACCCAGCAGCAGCCGGGCAAGCAGCGCAGCGTCGTCGTGGCCCCGCAGCGGATGCCGACCCCCGCCCAGGCCGAGTCCATGGCGAGCGCGCTGCGCACCCTGAACGCCCAGCGGTGGACACAGCCCGTCGACCTGGTCGCCGCGGCAGCCGCCAAGCCGGACCCGGACGCCACCACCCGGGTGCCCGGCGCGGCCGAGTACCCCAAGAAGCTGCGCCGCCAAGAGCTGTCCGTCCAGGCCTTCCAGGACATGCAGGCCACCCAGGACGCCCTGGACAACTTCAAGGTGGTGCTCACCGCGGCCTACCGGGTGGTCACTCCGTTCGGCAACGCGATCAACCGCGAGATGTCCACCTCGTGGCGCGGCCGCCCGGAGGAGGCCACCGCGTACCGCGTCAGCGTGCTGGAGCACCTGAAGGGCCTGACCACCGCGGTCCAGCTGATCGACAAATCGGACCTGACGCTGTCCGGCCGCAGCGCGACCATCCCTGTCACCGTGCAGAACACCCTGGTGCAGGGGGTCGACCACCTGGTGCTGCGGCTGACGTCGACGAAGCCGACCCGCCTGAAGCTCAACGGTGACGACGTCATCGCCCAGCACCCGATCAGGATCGACGGCGGCCACCGCCAGACGGTCAAGTTCACCGCCTCCGCCAACGCCAACGGCCCGGTCCCGATGACGGCCCAGCTGTACACGGAGGACGGCAGGCCGTACGGCAAGCCGATGCACTTCACCGTCAAGGTCTCCGAGATCACCCCGACGGTGATGCTGGTGATCGCCGGCGGTGTGCTGCTGCTCGTCCTCGCGGGCATCCGGATGTACTCCCAGCGCAAGCGGGCCGCGGCTCGGGAGGCCGCCACGGAGAACGCGGCGGAGAACGGGACCGCGGCCACGTCGGAGTCCGTCGGCGGAGCCCTGGCGCCGCCCCCGGCGGAGGAACCCACGGCGGAGGCCGGGGACGACGGGGCCGAGGAGAACGGGACGCCGTCCCCCGCCACGGGCGGGGGCACCGGGCGGAGTGACGAACCGCAGCAGCCGAGTGACCCGACACCGGACACCGGAGCGCAAAGCGGCGGCCCGTCGGCCCCGGGTGAGAAAGTGGACCGTTGAGCGATGTCGTGGCCGGCCGGCCGGGGACGATGAGGTGGGGTAAACCATGAACGCGCCGTACGACGGTGACCGCGGCCAGGACGCGGGCGGCGGCACTGCGCCTTCCGGCGGGACGCCCCCGCCCCCGCCCGGACAGCCGGGCCAGGTGCCGCCACCCCCGCCCGCCCCCGATCCGTACCTCCAGCACGCCTATGAGTACGACCCGTACCAGGAGCGGGACCTCGCCGCCCAGGACCCGGTCGGCGAGGTGCTCTACGACCGTGCCGCGCACCCCCCGCCGCCGCCCGGCACCTACCCCGAGCCGCAGCCGCTCTACGAGCAGCCCCCCGCGCCGCAGTACGCCCCGGACCCCCGCGTCTGGGCGAACACCCCGCCGCCCGAGCCCGACGGCCCCTTCCGGCACCTTCCGTACGGGGACGACGCCCGAACCGTGCAGTTCACCGGCGTGGACGAACTGGTGACCCGCGCCGGTGAGGAACAGCCCGAGCCGGACGCGTTCGCGCACCTCTACCGGGACCAGCAGGCCCAGGGCCGGCCGCCCGCGCCGCGCGAACCAGAACCCGAACCGGAGCCGGTCGCCGCGCCCGCGCCCAAGAAGCCGGGCGGCCGGGCCTCCAGCCTGCTCAAGTCCAGCGCCGTGATGGCGGCCGGCACCCTCGTGTCCCGCCTGACCGGCTTCGTCCGCAGCCTGGTGATCACCGGTGCGCTGGGAGCCGCGCTGCTCGGCGACACGTTCACCATCGCGTACACCCTGCCGACGATGATCTACATCCTCACCGTCGGCGGCGGTCTCAACTCGGTCTTCGTACCGCAGCTCGTCCGCGCGATGAAGAACGACGAGGACGGTGGCGAGGCCTACGCCAACCGGCTGCTGACCCTGGTCATGGTCGCGCTGGGCGGCATCGTCGCCATCGCCGTCTTCGCCGCCCCGCTGCTGATCCACGCGATGTCGGACACCATCGCCGGGGATCCGGCGGCCAACAGTGTCGCCGTCACCTTCGCCCGTTACTGCCTGCCCACGATCTTCTTCATGGGCGTGCACGTGGTCATGGGGCAGATCCTCAACGCCCGCGGCAGGTTCGGCGCGATGATGTGGACCCCGGTCCTGAACAACATCGTCATGATCTTCACCTTCGGGATGTTCATCTGGGTCTACGGCTCCTCCGCCGAGTCCCGGATGGGAGTCACCACCATCCCGGACGAGGGCATCCGGCTGCTGGGCATCGGCACCCTCCTCGGCCTGGTCGTCCAGGCGCTGGCGATGATCCCGTACCTGCGTGAGGCGGGCTTCCGCTTCCGGCCCCGGTTCGACTGGAAGGGCCACGGGCTGGGCAAGACGGTCAAGCTCGCCAAGTGGACCGTCCTGTTCGTCCTCGCCAACCAGGCCGGTGTCGTCGTCGTGACCCAGCTCGCCACGGCGGCCGGCAAGGCCTCCGGCAAGGACGGCGCCGGCTTCATCGCCTACTCCAACGCCCAGCTCATCTGGGGCATGCCGCAGGCCATCATCACCGTGTCGGTCATGGCCGCGCTGCTGCCGCGCATCTCGCGCGCCGCGCACGACAACGACCCCGGGGCGGTCCGCGACGACATCTCCCAGGGCCTGCGGAACTCCGCCGTCGCCATCGTCCCGGTCGCCTTCACCTTCCTGGCGCTCGGTGTGCCGATGTGCACCCTGCTGTACGCCTCCAGCGGCCTGGAGGCCGCCCGGGGCATGGGCTTCATCCTCATGGCGTTCGGCCTGGGACTCATCCCGTACTCGGTGCAGTACGTCGTCCTGCGGGGCTTCTACGCGTACGAGGACACCCGCACCCCGTTCTACAACACGGTCATCGTGGCCGCGGTCAACGCGGCGGCGTCGGCGGCCTGCTACGTCGTCCTGCCGGCCCAGTGGGCGGTCGTCGGCATGGCCGCCTCGTACGGTCTCGCCTACGCGGTCGGGGTCGGCATCGCCTGGCGGCGGCTGCGCAACCGGCTGGGCGGCGACCTGGACGGCGCCCATGTCATCCGTACCTACGCACGGCTGTGCATGGCGTCCGTCCCGGCGGCGGTCGTCGGCGGGGTGGCCGGCTTCGGGATCCTCAAGGTGCTCGGCGAGGACGCCCTCGGCTCCCTGGCGGCCCTGGTCGGTGGTGGAATCGCGCTGCTCGCGGTCTTCTACCTGGCGGCGAAGAAGATGCGGATCGAGGAGCTCAACGCCATGGTCGGCATGGTCCGCGGCCGCCTCGGCCGCTAGTCGGCGCCGGTCCCGCACAACCATCGTGGGCCACCGCGTGTCGTGCATGGTGGCGGACTGTGGGCACAATTGGCATGGCTGTTGGATATGGCGCAACGGATGGGGAGGCAGGAACGACGGTGGCGGAACGTAGCACAGCCGCCGTCGACGTGGCCGACAACAGCGGTGACGACCCGCTGACCGCCAAGGCGGACTCGGCCGCGACCGACGGGGTGGCGGAAGCGCAGGACACGGCGGACACATCCGCCCAGGAAACCGACGGCGAACGGCGGACCGGCCAGCAGACCGCGATCACGGCACCCGAGCTCCACAGTGGCCACAAACTGGCCAGACGCTACCGGCTCGAGGAGTGCGTCACCCGTCTGGACGGATTCAGCAGTTGGCGTGCCGTCGACGAGAAGCTGCGGCGTGCCGTGGGGGTCCACCTGCTCCCCGCCCACCACCCCCGAGCGCGTTCGGTGCTCGCCGCGGCCCGCTCAGCGGCGCTGCTCGGCGACCCCCGGTTCGTCCAGGTGCTGGACGCGGTCGAGGAGAACGACCTCGTCTACGTCGTCCACGAATGGCTGCCGGACGCCACCGAACTCACCGCCCTGCTCGCCGCCGGGCCGCTGGAGCCGCACGACGCCTACCAGCTCGTCAGCCAGGTCTCCCAGGCCATGGCCGCCGCGCACCGCGAGGGCCTCGCCCACCTCCGCCTCACCCCCGGCGCGGTCCTGCGCACCTCCACCGGCCAGTACCGCATCCGCGGGCTCGCCGTGAACGCCGCCCTGCGCGGCATCAGCGCCGAACGCCCCCAGCGCGCCGACACCGAGTCCATCGGCGCCCTGCTGTACGCGGCGCTCACCCAGCGCTGGCCCTACGAGAACGACGCCCACGGCCTGACCGGGCTGCCCAAGGACGTGGGTCTGATCGCCCCCGACCAGGTACGGGCCGGTGTGCACCGGGGGCTCTCCGAGCTCGCCATGCGCGCCCTGGTCAACGACGGCGCCACCGCCTCCCGCCAGGAACCGCCCTGCACCACCCCCGACGAGCTGGCCAAGGCCGTCGCGGCCATGCCCCGGATCCGTCCGCCGGAGCCCCAGTTCCCCTCGGCCCCCGACTACCAGCGCACGACATACCAGCAGGGCACCTACGGCCGCCCCCAGCCGCGGCCCGGCACGAGCGCCACCCAGGTGGCGCCCCTGCCCCCGGCGCCTCTCCAGAGCCGTACCGGCAAGGTCCTGAAGTGGACCGTCTCCGCGCTCCTCATCGCGGCGCTGGGGCTGGGCAGCTGGCAGGTGGCGGACAGACTGCTCGACAACGACAAGGGCGCCGAGGACCCCAAGACCTCGGAGACCACCACCACGACCACCGGTGATGACCAGAAGCCCAAGCCGCCACCGGTGCCGCTGGCGATCCAGGAGGCCAGGGAGTACGCCCCGGACGGCTCCCCGCAGAGCGTGGAAACGGTCGGCAACACCTACGACGACGACAGCTCCTCCTTCTGGCGGACGAAGAGCTACATCGAGGGACCGGATCTGGTGCCCTCGGTGAAGCGCGGCGTCGGGATCGTCTACGACCTGGGTGCGCTCAAGGACGTCTCCACCGCCTCGATAGGGCTGCGCTACCACGGTGACCACACCACCGTGACCCTGTACGCCGCCGATGCCCTGTCGCCGTCCGGCTCGGTCGACTCCATGCAGGAGATCGCGTCCGGCCGGACCAGCGCGACGACGCTGAAGCTCACCGCGAAGAAGCCCGTGCGGAGCCGTTACGTGCTGCTGTGGATGACCGCGATGCCGCAAGCCCCCCAGGACGGGTACAGCAGCGCGGGCCACAAGCAGGCCATCACCGACGTCGCCTTCACCGGCTGACGCGGGGACGCGGGAGGGGGCTCCAGGTGGACGACGCCACACTCGGCGACGCGAGCGACCAAGAACTGCTGGCCCGCCATGTCGCCGGTGACCCCGACACCTTCGGGGAGCTCGTGCGCCGGCACCGCGACCGGCTCTGGGCGGTCGCCCTGCGCACCCTGGGCGACCGGGAGGAAGCGGCCGACGCCGTACAGGACGCGCTGGTGTCCGCCTTCCGCTCCGCCCACACCTTTCGCGGACAGTCCGCGGTGACGACATGGCTGCACCGCATCACCGTCAACGCCTGCCTGGACCGGATCCGCAAGGCGGCCTCCCGCAGGACCTCACCCGTGGAGGACACCGAGCGTCTGGAGCAGCTCCTCGAACCCCATGAGTCGGCCGAGGCACCGGCGGAGCGGCACGACCTCCACCGCGAGCTGCTGGCCGCTCTCGCCAAGCTTCCGGGCGACCAGCGCGCCGCCCTGGTCCTGGTGGACATGCAGGGCTATCCGGTGGCGGAAGCGGCCCGCATCCTCGACGTGCCGGCCGGAACGATCAAAAGCCGCTGCGCCCGGGGACGGGCACGGCTCCTTCCCCTGGTCACTCATCTGCGTGGGGACGGCGGGGGTAGCAGCGGTCAGGACGGGGGAAGGAACCGGACGCCAGGGACATCCGTCCCACCGGCGTCGGAGCCAAGAGATCCAGGACCGAGTGATCCTGCTGCTGTGAAGGGCGGAGGTGGGCGCGCGTGACATCCACGTCCGACACGACTCAGCACCCGGACGTCTCGGAGATCTCCGACCTGACCGAAGGGCTGCTCTCCCCGTCGCACACGGCCGATGTGCGCCGCCACCTGGACGGCTGCGTCCTGTGCGCCGATGTGCTCGCCTCCCTGGAGGAGATCCGCGGGCTGCTGGGCACCCTGCCCGGGCCACCGCGGATGCCGGCGGACGTGGCCGGCCGCATCGATGCCGCGCTGGCCGCAGAGGCGCTGCTCGACGCGACCACCTCCACCGGCCCGGACGCTGTTCCACGTGAAACCGCGCCCGCCCCCCTGGCTGCGGCCACCGGTCGCTCCGACCGTCCCGCCGGTCGTCCCCGCGCCGCCACGGGCCCTGGCCGGCGCACCGCACTGCGCCGCCGCCGCAATGCCGTCCTCGGCGCCGTCTTCGGCGCCGCGGCCGTCGGTGTCAGCGTGCTGTTCCTCCAGACCGGGCGGCCCGCCCAGAACGACACCGCCGCCAGGAAGGCCGACTCGACCGTCAGTGCCGCCGAGGACAGCACGTTCTCCGGCACCGACCTGCGCGGGCGGGTGGAGACACTGCTGGCCGCCGAGGCGGAAAAGCCCGCGCCCAGGACGAAGCAGGCTCCTTCGCTGCAGGGCGAGAAGCTGCACGAGGTGGACCTCCCGCCGTGCATCCGGGCGGGTACGGGCCGTACGGACGCGGCACTCGCCGCGGAAACCGGCCAGTACCAGGGCGAGCGGGCGTACCTGGTGGTACTGCCGCACCTCTCGGACGCGGCCAAGGTGGAGGCGTACGTACTGGACGCGGCCTGCACCACGACCGGGAGCTCCGCGAAGGCGGATGTCCTGCTGAAGCACGCCTATCCTCGTCCCTGACGGATGCCGCCATGGCGCCCGGGCCTCCCGGGAATGCCCGCCCCCCGGGATCCGTTGGGTGGGGTGAGATCCTTGACCCAGCCCCATAGGCAGTAGGCAGTCTGCAGAGACGAGGAAGAAACCCGTGAGCGACGTCCGAAACGTGATCATCATCGGCTCCGGGCCCGCCGGCTACACGGCCGCGCTCTACACGGCGCGGGCGTCGCTGAAGCCGCTGGTCTTCGAAGGCGCCGTCACCGCTGGTGGTGCGCTGATGAACACGACCGACGTGGAGAACTTCCCCGGCTTCCCCGACGGTGTCATGGGCCCGGACCTGATGGACAACATGCGGGCCCAGGCGGAGCGTTTCGGAGCCGAGCTCATTCCGGACGACATCGTCAACGTCGACCTGACCGGTGAGATCAAGACCGTCACCGACACCGCCGGTACGGTGCACCGGGCCAAGGCCGTCATCGTCACCACCGGCTCCCAGCACCGCAAGCTGGGCCTGCCGAACGAGGACGCGCTGTCCGGTCGCGGCGTCTCCTGGTGCGCCACCTGCGACGGCTTCTTCTTCAAGGACCAGGACATCGCCGTGGTCGGTGGCGGTGACACCGCGATGGAGGAGGCGACCTTCCTGTCCCGGTTCGCCAAGACCGTCACCATCATCCACCGCCGCGACACCCTGCGGGCCTCCAAGGCCATGCAGGAGCGGGCGTTCTCGAACCCCAAGATCAAGTTTGCCTGGGACAGCGAGGTCGCCCAGATCCACGGCGAGCAGAAGCTCACCGGTCTGACTCTGCGCAACACCAAGTCGGGAGAGACCAGCGAGCTGCCGGTGACCGGCCTGTTCATCGCCGTGGGCCACGACCCGCGCACCGAACTGTTCAAGGGCCAGCTCGAGCTGGACGACGAGGGCTACCTGAAGGTCGAGGCGCCGTCGACCCGGACCAACCTCACCGGTGTGTTCGGCGCCGGAGACGTGGTGGACCACACCTACCGCCAGGCCATCACGGCGGCCGGTACCGGCTGCTCCGCCGCGCTGGACGCGGAGCGCTACCTGGCCGCGCTCGCCGACAGCGAGAAGACCGCCGAGCCGGAGAAGACCCCCGTGGTCTGACCCGACCCGACCGCCATCCCCACCCCCGCATTTTCACCAAGTGAGGAGGACGCCGTGGCCGGCGCCCTGAAGAACGTGACCGACGACTCCTTCGACGAGGAAGTCCTCAAGGCCGACAAGCCGGTTCTGGTGGAGTTCTGGGCCGCCTGGTGCGGTCCCTGCCGCCAGATCGCTCCGTCGCTGGAGGCCATCGCCGCCGAGCACGGTGACAAGATCGACGTGGTGAAGCTCAACATCGACGAGAACCCCACCACGGCGGCGAAGTACGGCGTGATGTCCATCCCGACGATGAACGTCTACCAGCACGGTGAGGTCGTCAAGACCGTCGTCGGCGCCAAGCCGAAGGCCGCGATCGTGCGCGACCTGGAGCCCTTCCTCGGCAACTAGTCCCGGGCTCCCGAGCCGGGAGCCGGTGTTTCACGTGAAACAGCAGCGACGCAGCTGGAACACCAGAACGGCCCGTCCCCGGGTGGGGACGGGCCGTTCGTCGTTCCACCTGCGCCGGAGACCCGGGGGACCGGATCACAGCGGCCGCAGCGCCGGCTCCTTCTGCACCGCTCCCAGCAGCCGGTCGAGAGCCAGCTCCACGTCCTCCTTCCAGGACAGCGTGGTACGCAGCTCCAGACGCAGGCGCGGATGTGCGGGGTGCGGGCGTACGGTCTTGAAACCCACCGAGAGCAGATGATCGGCGGGCAGCACGCAGGCCGGTTCCTTCCAGCGCGCATCGCCGAACGCCTCGATCGCCTTGAAGCCCCGGCGCAGCAGGTCCTTGGCCACGGTCTGCACCATCACCCGGCCGAGCCCCTGTCCCTGGTAACCCGGCATGATCCACGCCGTTATGAGCTGTACCGCGTCAGGGGACACCGGGCTGGTGGGGAACGCCGTGGAGCGCGGCACATAGGCCGGTGGGGCGTACAGGACGTATCCCACCGGGATGTCGTCCACATAGACGACCCGGCCGCAGGAGCCCCAGTCCAGTAGGACAGCCGAGATCCAGGCCTCCTTCTCCAGCTCCGGGGTGCCCGCCTTCACCGCGGCTTCCCCACTGACCGGATCGAGTTCCCAAAAGACACACGAGCGGCACCGTTGGGGGAGGTCCGGAAGATTGTCCAACGTGAGCGGTACGAGCCGACGCCCCATGAAGGCTGATCCTCACTTCCTTCGCCTGCCGCCCCGAGAGCGGCTGTCAGCGCACTCCGTTCCCGGAGCAGGCTGCCGATGAACCCACCGACCACACCGAGTCCGAGTCCTGCTGTCAGCAGCTGGCTGCGGCTCACCTCTCGCATGGCCCGGCTCTCCCTCCGAGTGGAACAGGCGGATGGGCATACCCAGACGCATCGTATCGATCGTGTGATGACACACATACCGGAAAGAGCCAAAGGGCGGACCGTATCCCGGTGAACACCGGACACGGCCCGCCCTGCTCTTCCGCGTAGGGGCGGATCTGCCCCGCCCGTCCCCGACGGGCCAGGCTTCGCCCCCGGCGGGTCAGTCCCGGTCCTGGGCGTCCTGCTCGGAGAGGAGCTTCCGCAGGACCCGTCCCTCGCCGGGAGCCAGGGTGCCGAGGATCCGGTCAAGATCCTCCACCGAGGCGAACTCCACGACGATCTTTCCCTTCTTCTGTCCGAGATCGACCTTCACCCGCGTCTCGAACCGGTCGGAGAGCCGGGAGGCGAGATCGCTGAGTGCCGGCGTCACCCGGGCTCCGGCGCGCGGCCCCCTCGCCCTCGGGGTGCTGCTGGGCTCGGAGCCCAGCAGCGTCACGATCTCCTCGACCGCACGGACGGAGAGCCCTTCGGCCACGATGCGACGCGCCAGAGTGTCCTGGGTCTCGGGGTCGTCCACCGACAGCAGGGCCCGGGCATGTCCGGCAGAGAGCACACCGGCGGCCACTCTGCGCTGTACGGGCGGCGACAGCCGCAGCAGGCGCAGCGTGTTCGACACCTGCGGCCGTGAGCGGCCGATCCGGTCCGCCAACTGGTCGTGCGTGCAGTTGAAGTCCTTCAGCAGCTGGTCGTAGGCCGCGGCCTCCTCCAGCGGGTTCAGCTGCGCCCGGTGCAGGTTCTCCAGCAGCGCGTCCAGGAGCAGCTGCTCGTCCTCCGTGGCGCGGACGATGGCCGGAATCCGCTCCAGTCCCGCCTCACGACAGGCCCGCCAGCGGCGCTCACCCATGATGAGCTCATACCGCTCAGGACCCAGCTGACGGACCACGACGGGCTGGAGCAGTCCCACCTCCTTGATGGAGGTGACCAGCTCGGCCAGCGCGTCCTCGTCGAACACCTCGCGTGGCTGCCGGGGATTGGGCGTGATGACGTCCAGGGGCAGTTCGGCGAAGTGCGCCCCGGCCGGCGCGTCGGCCTCGGCCACCGGCTCGGTTTCCGGCGCCTGCTGCTCCGCCTCCGTGGCCGGCGGAGCCTGGGGCAGCGTCGCCACCTTGGCGGCGGCCACGCCCCGCTCCGCCGTCAGCGTCGGGATGGCCCCCGGGGAGGTGGAGCCCACTCCCACCGAAGGCACCGGCCTCTCCTGCGGAGCGGCCGGGATCAGTGCACCGAGCCCACGCCCCAGTCCCCTACGTCGCTCGCTCACTGGATCCCCTCCGACATGCTGTGCTTGGTGTGCTGGTCGTTCTGGTCGTCCACCGGCGCCGTCCCGGTGGGGGCGCCGCCCAGGTGGGCCTGCTGGGCGTCGTAGTGCACGCCGGCGCCGCGCAGGGCGATCTCACGGGCCGCCTCGAGGTAGGACAGGGAGCCACTGGATCCCGGATCGTAGGTGAGCACCGTCTGCCCGTAGCTCGGCGCCTCCGAGATACGGACGGAGCGCGGGATGCTGGTCCGCAGTACCTCGTCACCGAAGTGGCTGCGTACCTCGTCGGCCACCTGCGAGGCGAGCCGGGTCCGGCCGTCGTACATGGTGAGCAGGATGGTCGACACATGCAGCCCGGGGTTGAGGTGGGCCCGCACCAGGTCGACGTTCCGCAGGAGCTGCCCCAAACCCTCCAGCGCGTAGTACTCGCACTGGATGGGGATGAGGACCTCGGCACCGGCGACCAGCGCGTTGACGGTCAGCAGACCGAGCGAGGGCGGGCAGTCGATGAGGATGTAGTCCAGCGGTTGCTCGTATGCCTGGATCGCCCGCTGCAACCGGCTCTCCCGGGCCACCAGCGACACCAGCTCGATCTCCGCACCGGCGAGATCGATGGTGGCCGGGGCGCAGAACAGGCCCTCGACGTCCACGACGGGCTGGACGACCTCCGAGAGGGGCCTGCTGTCCACCAGGACGTCATAGATCGAGGGAACCTCGGCGTGGTGGTCGATGCCGAGCGCCGTGGAGGCGTTGCCCTGGGGGTCGAGATCGACCACCAGGACCCGGGCGCCGTGCAGTGCGAGGGAAGCGGCGAGGTTGACCGTGGTGGTCGTCTTGCCGACGCCGCCCTTCTGGTTGGCGACCACCATGACGCGGGTCTGCTCGGGCCGGGGAAGTCCCTCACCGGCCCGGCCCAAAGCCTCTGCCGCCATCTGGGCAGAACGGCCGATGGGGGTGTCGTCCATCGGAGGCGGTGTTTCACGTGAAACATCCTCCCCCGCCGATTCGGTGCGGGGACCGGGGACCGGATCGGTCATCGGTCCCGCGATGTTGGCGTTGGACCGCAAGGATTCACTCTCCTCGGCTTCGGGCTCGCGATGATGAGAGCCTGCCATGCCAGCGGGGTCGTGAACCAGCGAGGTCCCTGGTTCTGTGGAGGAATCCACCTCTGTGGACAACTCGGTAGCCCGCACGGGGGCCGTACGGTCGCGCGGCGTGGCAGCCGCGCGACCGCGGCTGATGATTCCGTGCAGCAGTGAGCGACGTTTCACGTGAAACACGATGCACGCGCCGCAGGAGCCGGAACCTCACGACACTCCGAATTGCGTACGTATGAGGATCAACCCACGAGCAATCGGTCTGTCCGGACGGACCGGGCGAAGGTCATGGGAACAAGGCCGACTCAACGGCGGCGGGAGCTCCGCGCCGCCTTGGCCCGCTTGGCGGCGAACCTGACACCACCGGGGCTCTCGCCGACCTCCACCCGTACGACGGTCGACATCGGCTCGACGACGCCCTCACCGACGTGCAGCACCGAGGTGCCCACCACTCCCAGCTTGCTGAGCGCCGCCCGGGCCCCCTGCAGCTCCTCCTCGGCGGTGTCACCCTTGAGCGCGAGCATCTCGCCGTAGGGCCGCAGCAGCGGCACGCCCCAGCCGGCCAGCCGGTCCAGCGGCGCCACGGCACGCGCGGTGACGACATGCACCGGGGGAAGCTTGCCCATCACTTCCTCCGCCCGGCCCCGGACCACGGTCACATGATCCAGCCCCAGCAGTTCGACGACCTCCTGGAGGAAGTTCGTACGGCGCAGCAGCGGCTCGAGCAGGGTGATCTTCAGGTCCGGGCGTACCAGCGCCAGCGGGATGCCGGGCAGTCCCGCTCCGGAGCCCACGTCGCAGACCGTGACGCCCTCGGGCACGACCTCGGAGAGCACCGCGCAGTTCAGCAGGTGGCGCTCCCACAGCCGCGGCACCTCGCGGGGACCGATCAGGCCCCGCTTGACTCCCGCGTCCGCGAGCAGTTCCGCGTACCGGACTGCCTCCGGGAAGAACTCGCCGAAAACCGTCCGCGCTGCTTCAGGCGCAAGAGGAAGCTCTTCTGCCTCCGTCACGGGAACCGTCCTTCCGTACCGCATTGCCGCGCTGGGTGATGAGAATCAGTGACTATCAGGCTGACAAGATCGGCCCCGCCTGCGAGCAGACGGGGCCGACACGACGAAGGGGTCAGGCAGGGAGCACGACGACGAAGCGCTGCGGCTCCTCGCCCTCGGACTCACTGCGCAGACCGGCCGCCGCGACCGCGTCGTGCACGACCTTGCGCTCGAACGGGGTCATCGGTTCGAGCTGCACGGGTTCACCGGTGCTCTTGACCTCGTCCGCGGCCTTGGCGCCCAGCTGGGCGAGCTCGGTGCGCTTCTGGGCGCGGAAACCGGCGATGTCGAGCATGAGCCGGCAGCGGTCACCGGTCTCCCGGTGCACCGCGAGACGGGTCAGCTCCTGGAGCGCCTCCAGCACCTCGCCGTCACGGCCGACGAGCTTCTGCAGGTCACGGCTGTCGGAATCGCTGACGATCGAGACAGCGGCGCGGTCCGCCTCGACGTCCATGTCGATGTCACCGTCGAGGTCGGCGATGTCGAGCAGGCCCTCGAGGTAGTCGGCCGCGATCTCGCCCTCCTGCTCAAGGCGGGTCAGGGTGTCGACACCCTCGGCGGCGGAGGTGGTGCCTTCCGTCACGGATGGACTCCTTCTTACTTCTTGGACGACGGGTGCTTGGGCCGCTGCGGGCCCTTGCGCTGACCGGACTTGGGCTGACGCGCGGTGCCGGGGGCCGGCCTGCCGGACTGCTCGGGCTCGCCACCCCGCGGTTCGTCGGTCTTCTCCAGGGAGGTCTTGGCCGGCGCCTGCTGGCTGCCACCGGCCTGACGCTTGGCCTTGGGCTGCCGCTTGGGCTGCTGACGGCGGGCCGCGGCGCTGGCCTCGGCCTCGGCGACGGCCGGGTCGACCTTCGCCACGGTGCCGTCGGCCTGAGCGGTGAAGCCGGCCTTCGCCAGGGCCGTGATGAAGCGGCGCTCGTTGTCGTTGCGGTCGGGGCCCTTCGCCACGATCGCCTGCACGACACCGCGCCGGCGGCGACCGCGCACCTGGCCGTGGGAGGACACGCTCTTCAGCAGACGCTGCAGGTAGTGGTCCTGAGCCTTGCTGCCCGGGGTCGGGTTCTGGTTGATCACGTACATCTGCTGGCCCATGGTCCACACGTTGGTGGTCAGCCAGTAGACGAGAACACCCACGGGGAAGTTGATGCCCATCACCGCGAAGATGACCGGGAAGATGTACATGAGCATCTTCTGCTGCTGCATGTACGGCGTCTTCACCGACAGGTCGACGTTCTTCTGCATCAGCTGGCGCTGTGTGTAGAACTGCGACAGCGACATCAGGATGATCATGACCGCCGTGACGATGCGCACATCGGTCAGCGAGGCGTGGAGGGCCTGGACCTTGCCCGGCTCGTCCATGAACTTGGCGGCGAGCGGAGCGCCGAAGATGTGTGCCTTCTGGGCGCTCGCCAGGAGCGGCTCATTGATCACGCCGATGGTGTCGTTCGAGGCGATCTTCGAAAGCACGTGGTACAGGGCGAAGAAGAACGGTGACTGCGCCAGGATGGGGAGGCACGAGGAGAGCGGGTTGGTGCCCGTCTCCTTGTACAGCTTCATCATCTCTTCGGACTGACGCTGCTTGTCGTTCTTGTAGCGCTCCTGGATCGCCTTCATCTTCGGCTGGAGCGCCTGCATGTTCCGGGTCGACTTGATCTGCTTCACGAAGAGCGGGATCAGGCAGATCCGGATCAAGATCACCAGGGACACGATGGAGAGACCCCAGGCCCAGCCCGTGTCCGGGCCGAACAGGGCCCCGTACAGCTTGTGGAACTGGACGATGATCCACGAGACAGGTGTGGTGATGAAGCTGAACAGACTGGCAATCGTGTCCACTAATCAGGCTCCTTGAGCATTGGGCGAGGTCTCAGCGGCCGGGCTCGTCTCGGCGGAGTGCCCGCCCTTGCCGCCGCGCAGCGCGTCACGCAGCAGCTCGTGCCAGCGAGGCCGTTTGCGCGGCGGGACGTGGTCCACGCCGCCGGGCGACCACGGGTTGCACCGCAGGATGCGCCAGGCGGTAAGAGCCGTGCCCTTCACCGCGCCGTGCCGGTCGATGGCCGTGAATCCGTAGTGGGAACACGACGGGTAGTACCGGCAGACGGGCCCGAGCAGTGGGCTGATCGTCCACTGGTACAGCTTGATCAGAGCCAGCAGCGGGTACTTCATCGCGCGCCCCCTCCCAGCAACCGCTGAAGGGCGGCGTCCAGGTCTCGGGCCAGCTGTGCATGGTCGGCGTCGCCTGCTCCGGGCAGCGCCCGTACGACAACAAGGCTACCGGGGGGCAGCGAGGGCAGCCGGTCGCGCACCAGGTGCCGCAGCCTGCGCTTCACCTGGTTGCGGACGACCGCACCGCCCACGGCCTTGCTGACGACGAAACCCGCACGCGTCGGGGGAGCGCTCTCCCCTGGCGCGTGCGGGTCCGTTGCACCGCTTCGTAGGTGGACGACGAGGAGCGGGCGGCCGGCCCGGCGTCCTCGGCGTACCGCGGTCGCGAAGTCCTCGCGCCGCCTCAGCCGATTCTCGGTAGGCAGCACGTCATGACCTGTTGAGGATCAGGCGGACAGGTTGGCGCGACCCTTGCTGCGACGGTTCGCCAGGATGGCGCGACCGGCACGGGTACGCATGCGCAGGCGGAAACCGTGGGTCTTCGCGCGACGACGGTTGTTCGGCTGGAAGGTGCGCTTGCTCACTCGGGGGCTCCAGAAATGATTCGTGTGGTGGCGGGACATCGCCTGGCTGTCACCGTGCGCCCACGAGTAGCTCGCAATACGCCCGAGTGCACCGCTTCACAATCACTGATCGTGATCTTTGCCCATCGGAGGCAGGCGGCAGCAGCCATCGACAACTCGACCTGGTTACGGTACGCACGGCTACGCCATCCGGTCAAACCGGCCCCCTGCCCGGGGCCCGGCGGGGTGTGCGCCGGCACCCCACTATGCACAGGCTGTGGACAACAACTTGAACCACGTGAGCCGCCGCGACTACCGTGGCTGAACTCCGATTCGTTTCCTGCCTGTCCTTCCATCCCGTCCCAAGAAGCACACATTCGTGGGACCTGTGAGAGAGCGTGCCTTGTGGCTGACGTACCTGCTGATCTTGCCGCAGTGTGGCCACGAGTGCTCGAGCAGCTCCTGGGGGAGGGCCAGCAGGGCATCGAGCCGAAGGACAAACAGTGGATCGAGCGGTGCCAGCCGCTGGCCCTGGTGGCGGACACGGCACTCCTCGCCGTACCCAATGAGTGGGGCAAGCGGGTCCTGGAGGGCCGGCTCGCCCCGCTGATCAGCGAGACGCTCAGCCGGGAGTGCGGCCGCCCCATCCGGATCGCGATCACCGTCGACGACTCGGCCGGCGACCCGCCCGCCCAGCAGCAGCCGCGCTACGACGACGGCGGCTACGGGCACCGGGCCGTGCCCGACGACGGGCTGCCGACCGCGCGCCCCGCGTACCCCGACTACCAGCAGCAGCGTCCCGAGCCCGGCGCCTGGCCGCGCAACCAGGAGGACCTGTCCTGGCAGCAGCCGCGCCTCGGCGGGTTCCAGGACCGCGACCCGTACGCGGGCCCCCGCCCGCAGCAGCCGCACCACGACTACCGCGGGCCCCAGGGGCCCGACCACCGCCAGCACGCCCCGTACGAGCAGCAGCGCCCCGACCGCCACGACCTCTCCGACCCGCAGGGCCCGCACCGCCCCGGCCGTCCCGGCGGTGGCCCCGGCCCGGGCGGGGGCGGCACGGGCGGCGGGAACGGCACCGGGACAGGCGGCGGAACCGGTGGCGGAGCCGGCGGCCCCGGCGAGCCGCACGCCCGGCTGAACCCCAAGTACCTCTTCGACACCTTCGTCATCGGGTCGTCCAACCGGTTCGCGCACGCGGCCGCCGTCGCGGTCGCCGAGGCACCGGCCAAGGCGTACAACCCGCTCTTCATCTACGGGGAGTCGGGTCTCGGCAAGACCCACCTGCTGCACGCCATCGGCCACTACGCGCGCAGCCTGTACCCCGGCACCCGGGTGCGGTACGTGAGCTCGGAGGAGTTCACCAACGAGTTCATCAACTCGATCCGTGACGGCAAGGGCGACACCTTCCGCAAGCGGTACCGCGACGTGGACATCCTGCTGGTCGACGACATCCAGTTCCTGGCGAGCAAGGAGTCGACGCAGGAGGAGTTCTTCCACACCTTCAACACGCTCCACAACGCCAACAAGCAGATCGTGCTGTCCTCGGACCGGCCGCCCAAGCAGCTGATGACGCTGGAGGACCGGCTGCGCAACCGCTTCGAGTGGGGCCTGACCACCGACGTCCAGCCGCCCGAGCTGGAGACGCGTATCGCCATCCTCCGCAAGAAGGCGGTGCAGGAGCAGCTCAACGCCCCGCCGGAGGTCCTGGAGTTCATCGCCTCCCGCATCTCGCGCAACATCCGCGAGCTGGAGGGCGCGCTGATCCGGGTGACGGCGTTCGCCTCGCTCAACCGGCAGCCGGTCGACCTGGGCCTCACCGAGATCGTCCTCAAGGATCTGATCCCGGGCGGTGAGGACGCGGCCCCGGAGATCACCGCGAGCGCCATCATGGCGGCCACCGCCGACTACTTCGGGCTGACGGTGGAGGACCTGTGCGGCTCCTCGCGCAGCCGGGTGCTGGTGACCGCCCGCCAGATCGCCATGTACCTGTGCCGTGAGCTGACCGACCTGTCACTGCCGAAGATCGGCGCGCAGTTCGGTGGCCGGGACCATACGACGGTGATGCACGCGGACCGCAAGATCCGGGCGCTGATGGCGGAGCGCCGCTCGATCTACAACCAGGTCACCGAGCTCACCAACCGCATCAAGAACGGCTGACACGGGCGCGGGCGACCGCGCGGGGCCGATACGCGAAGGGCGTCCCGGACGGGGTTCCGGAGGCGCCCTTCGCCGTCGGCCGGCTCCTTGAGCGCCCGGCCGGGGGCTCGGCGGCCGCTGCTCCGGCCCCGCCCCTCCCCGGTTCCCGCCCGCCGCGCGGCCGTGCCTGTTCGAATTGGCTGATGGGACACGCCGTTCTCCACAGGAACCGGGGAGTTCGGCGATCCACAGCCTGGGGAGCGAGGAGTTGTCCAGACCCTGTCCACAGCGTCGCCGCCCTCCAGCTCGTCCGGCCAGGTCAGGGGCTTGTGGAATTGTGGCCGACGGTGCTCCACAGGCTGTGGACAACTTGTTCGTCCACAGGCGGTGATCAAGGTTGTCCACCGTCGGCCCACAGGCGGCGCCGCCCGGTCCACAGCTTCTCCACACCGCTGTCCACTGTTCGGCAACGAAACACCCGGCCTCACCGCGCCGAGTGAAAGCCGTCACACCAAGGTGCTCGGTTGGGCTGTGGGGAAGCTGGGTAAAGCTGGGGACAGGACTGGGGAGAAGTGCCTGTGGGCTGTGCATCGGCTGTGCAGAACTTTCGCGCGTCCACAGACAGCGGTAGTTGTCCACGGGTGCCGCCCACAGGCACGGTGGACAAAAAAGTGGGTGTGACCTGCGTGGATGACGTTATCCACGGTTTCCACAGGCCCTACTACTACTCCCACTAAGAGTTACCGGGGAATCCGCTTCGAAGCGGGGCCTGTGCACAACTCGCGTCCGGAGCGCCCGGCACCGCCCCGCCCGACTTGACCCTGAGCCGCACCGAGTGTCGGCGGCGTACGTCAGACTGGTTCCCGGCATCGACTCCCTGCCTCGGCGGGGTCCGGTGCCGGAAGAGGAAGGCCAGCAGGGCGAGCCAGCAACAGCAGGAGGCGGTTCCGGTGAAGATCCGGGTGGAGCGCGATGTACTCGCGGAGGCAGTGGCCTGGGTGGCCCGCAGCCTCCCGGCCCGTCCGCCCGCGCCCGTACTCGCGGGTCTTCTTCTGAAGGCCGAGGACGGCGCGCTGAGCTTCTCCAGCTTCGACTACGAGGTCTCCGCGCGGGTCTCGGTCGAGGCGGAGGTCGAGGAGGACGGCACGGTCCTGGTCTCCGGCCGGCTCCTCGCCGACATCTGCCGCGCCCTGCCCAACCGGCCGGTGGAGATCTCCACAGACGGTGTACGGGCGACCGTGGTCTGCGGCTCCTCCCGCTTCACCCTCCACACCCTGCCGGTGGAGGAGTACCCGGCGCTGCCGCAGATGCCCACCGCGACCGGCACCGTCCCGGGAGAGGTCTTCGCCTCCGCCGCCGCCCAGGTCGCCATCGCGGCCGGCCGCGACGACACGCTGCCCGTCCTCACCGGCGTGCGCATCGAGATCGAGGGCGACACGGTCACCCTGGCCTCCACCGACCGGTACCGCTTCGCGGTCCGCGAGTTCCTGTGGAAGCCGGAGTCCCCGGACGCCTCGGCCGTCGCCCTGGTGCCCGCCAAGACGCTGCTGGACACCGCCAAGTCGCTGACCAGTGGCGACACGGTCACGCTTGCCCTGTCGAGCTCCGGCGCCGGTGAGGGCCTGATCGGTTTCGAGGGCGCGGGCCGGCGCACCACCACCCGGCTCCTCGAAGGCGACCTGCCCAAGTACCGGACGCTCTTCCCCACCGAGTTCAACTCGGTCGCGGTGATCGAGACCGCGCCGTTCGTCGAGGCGGTCAAGCGTGTGGCGCTGGTGGCCGAGCGCAACACCCCGGTCCGGCTGACCTTCGAGCAGGGCGTGCTGATCCTGGAGGCCGGCTCCAGCGACGACGCACAGGCTGTGGAGCGGGTCGAGGCGAACCTGGAGGGCGACGACATCTCGATCGCCTTCAACCCGACCTTCCTGCTGGACGGCCTGAGCGCGATCGACTCGCCGGTCGCCCAGCTGTCCTTCACCACCTCGACCAAGCCCGCGCTGTTGAGCGGCAGGCCGGCGGTCGACGCCGAGGCGGACGAGGCGTACAAGTACCTGATCATGCCGGTACGGCTGAGCGGCTGACCCCACAGGTGTGCACGGGCGTCCGGGCGTAGGCTCGGACGCGGGTACCAACTCGCACACAACGATTGAGGAATCTCTGATGGAGCTCGGTCTCGTCGGCCTCGGCAAGATGGGCGGCAACATGCGCGAGCGCATCCGCCGCGCTGGTCACACCGTCATCGGGTACGACCGCAACCCCGACCTCGCCGACGTCAACAGCCTTGAGGAGCTGGTGGGCAAGCTGAAGGGTCCGCGGGTCGTGTGGGTCATGGTTCCGGCCGGAGCCGCGACCCAGTCCACGATCGACGAGCTGGCCCAGCTGCTCTCCCCCGGTGACGTGGTCGTCGACGGCGGCAACTCCCGCTGGACGGACGACGAGAAGCACGCCGCCGAGCTCAGCGGCAAGGGCATCGGGTTCGTGGACTGCGGAGTCTCCGGCGGTGTGTGGGGCCTGGAGAACGGCTACGCGCTGATGTACGGCGGCGACGCCGAGAACGTCGCGAAGGTCCAGCCGATCTTCGACGCGCTCAAGCCCGAGGGCGAGTTCGGCTCCGTGCACGCGGGCAAGGTCGGTGCCGGCCACTTCGCCAAGATGGTCCACAACGGCATCGAGTACGCCATGATGCAGGCCTACGCCGAGGGCTGGGAGCTGCTGGAGAAGGTCGACTCCGTCACCGACGTGCGCGAGGTCTTCCGCTCCTGGCAGGAGGGCACGGTCATCCGCTCCTGGCTGCTCGACCTGGCGGTCAACGCGCTGGACGAGGACGAGCACCTGGAGAAGCTGCGCGGTTACGCCCAGGACTCCGGCGAGGGCCGGTGGACCGTGGAGGCCGCCATCGACAACGCCGTACCGCTCCCGGCGATCACCGCGTCGCTGTTCGCCCGGTTCGCCTCGCGCCAGGACGACTCCCCGCAGATGAAGATGATCGCCGCGCTGCGCAACCAGTTCGGTGGCCACGCGGTCGAGTCCAAGAAGTAGATCCACAGGCTGTGCGCTCCGGCGCACGGCATGCCGGGGGAAGGTCGGCGCACACCATGCATGTCACGCATCTGTCGCTGGCCGACTTCCGCTCGTACGCCCGGGTCGAGGTCCCGCTCGGTCCGGGCGTCGGCGTGTTCGTCGGGCCCAACGGGCAGGGCAAGACCAACCTCGTGGAAGCCGTCGGCTATCTGGCCACGCTCGGCAGCCACCGGGTCTCCTCGGACGCTCCGCTGGTGCGGATGGGCGCCGAGCGGGCCGTCATCCGGGCCGCCGTCACCCAGGGCGAGCGCTCACAGCTGGTCGAGCTGGAGCTCAACCCGGGGCGCGCGAACCGAGCCCGGATCAACAGGTCCTCGCAGGTCAGGCCCCGGGATGTGCTGGGCATCGTGCGGACGGTGCTGTTCGCGCCGGAGGACCTGGCACTGGTCAAGGGCGATCCGGGCGAGCGCCGGCGCTTCCTGGACGAGCTGATCACCGCGCGCTCGCCGAGGATGGCGGGGGTGCGCTCGGACTACGACCGGGTGCTGCGGCAGCGCAACACCCTGCTGAAGTCGGCCGCCATGGCCCGCCGCCACGGCGGCCGGTCGATGGACCTGTCCACGCTGGACGTGTGGGACCAGCACCTGGCGCGGGTGGGCGCGGAGCTGCTGGCGCAGCGGCTGGACCTGATCGCCACGCTCCAGCCGTTGACGGACAAGGCGTACGAACAACTCGCGCCCGGCGGCGGCCCGGTCGCGCTGGAGTACCGGGGCTCCGCCGCCGGCTCCGGCACCACTCGCGAGGAACTGTACGAGCAGCTCATCGCCGCGCTCGCCGACGCGCGCAAGCAGGAGATCGAGCGGGGCGTCACGCTCGTCGGGCCGCACCGGGACGAACTGGTGCTGAAGCTCGGCGAGCTGCCGGCGAAGGGGTACGCCAGTCACGGCGAGTCCTGGTCGTACGCGCTGGCGCTGCGGTTGGCCTCCTACGACCTGCTCCGCTCGGAGGGCAATGAGCCGGTGCTCGTGCTCGACGACGTCTTCGCCGAGCTGGACGCGCGGCGACGGGAGCGGCTGGCCGAACTGGTGGCCCCCGGGGAGCAGGTCCTGGTGACGGCGGCGGTGGACGACGACGTACCGGGAGTGCTGGCGGGTGTGCGGTACGCGGTGTCGGAGGGGACGGTGGAGCGGCTGTGACCGACTCGACGGGTCCCGGACCGGTTCCCGAGCCCTCGGGCGTCGACCTCGCGCGGGTCGCGCTGCGCGCCGCGAAGGAACAGGCCCGGGCGCGCGGTGCCGCGACCCAGCTAAAGAAGCAGGCCAGGCGCGGCGGCGGCCTGCGGTCCGGTGCCCGCGCGGACGGGCGCGACCCGCTGCCGCTGGGTGCGGCGATCAACCGGCTGATCACCGAGCGCGGCTGGGAGACACCGGCCGCGGTCGGCGGCGTGATGGGCCGCTGGCCGCAGATCGTCGGTGAGGACCTGGCCAAGCACTGCGTACCGCTGCGGTACGACGAGGACCCGGAGGAGCGGGTGCTCACCGTGCAGTGCGACTCCACGGTGTGGGCGACCCAGTTGCGGCTGCTGGCGCCCCGGCTGGTGGCCCGGCTCAACGAGGACCTGGGTCAGGGGACGGTACGGCTGATCAAGGTCCTCGGCCCGGGGGCGCCGCGCCGGGGCTACGGCCCGTTGCGCGCCCCGGGCAGCCGGGGGCCGGGCGACACCTACGGCTGAGGCGGGTGGCCGGGCGGCCGGGTGGATCGCACGGGCGCCGGCGCGCGCCGCCGTGCCGCGTGCTCCGGCCCGGTCGGCCGGTTGGCGCGGTGCTCCCGGGCGCCGGTCCGACGCGGCGGAGCCCGGGGCGGGGGCCCATCCCGCCGTCCCCACGGCGAGGGTGCGCACCGGGTGCGCGTGGGCACCGCGTCCCCACCGCGACCGCCCGCCCCGGCCCCCGGGCTCGCTTCCGGCCCCGGCCCCGGCCGGGCTCCGGGCCGCACCCGACGGGCACGCGGCGCCCGCCCCGCCCCGTCGGCCGGCCTCCGGCCCCCGTCCCCGGCGGCCCTCCCGGGAACCGCTCCCTGTGGTCCGTCCCGCACCCCCGCCACCCGACCCCGGCCGCCCTCGTCCGCAGGGGTTTCCGGCCGCCGTGGTGAGGCGGTCGTCACGTAGCGGGCGGTTGACAGGGCGAAGCGCTGAGTGCCGTTGTGAGCCTCTTGGAGCCCCTTCCCGGATATGGGGAGTAGGTCGGCGCCGGTTCAGGGCGGCACATGCGGACTCAGGTACCGGCAAACCCCCATCAGTGTCAGTGCTACCGGTAGACTGGTAGGTAATCCCGCCCATCGCGGAACATGTCGAACGACGCAGCCGCTCCGGTGTGCCCGGAGCAACGGCTTGTGCTGTGCCAGAAAGGGCGCTTCGTGGCCGATTCCGGCAACCCCAACGAGAACATTCCGTCCACTGCCGCCGGGGAGAACGGCGAGGTCACCTCGTCGTACGACGCCAGCGCGATCACCGTCCTCGAGGGTCTGGACGCGGTCCGCAAGCGGCCTGGCATGTACATCGGGTCCACCGGTGAGCGTGGACTTCACCACTTGGTGTACGAGGTCGTCGACAACTCCGTCGACGAGGCCCTTGCCGGCCACGCGGACTCCATCGACGTCACGATCCTGGCCGACGGCGGCGTCCGGGTCATCGACAACGGGCGCGGTATCCCGGTCGACATGCACCCGGTCGAGAAGAAGCCGGCCGTCGAGGTCGTCCTCACCGTCCTGCACGCCGGCGGCAAGTTCGGCGGCGGCGGCTACGCGGTCTCCGGCGGTCTGCACGGCGTCGGCGTGTCCGTCGTCAACGCGCTGTCCTCCCGCGTCTCGGTCGAGATCAAGCGCGACGGCTACCGCTGGACGCAGGACTACAAGCTCGGCGTGCCGACCGCCCCGCTGGCCCGGCACGAGGCGGTCGAGGACTCCGGTACGTCGGTGACCTTCTGGGCCGACCCGGACGTCTTCGAGACGACGGAGTACTCCTTCGAGACGCTGTCGCGCCGCTTCCAGGAGATGGCCTTCCTCAACAAGGGCCTGACCCTGACGCTGACCGACGAGCGCGAGTCGGCGAAGGCGACCGTCGGCGCGGACGACCCCGACGCCGAGGCGGCGGAGGAGACCCCGGCGCGCACGGTGATGTACCACTACGAGGGCGGCATCGTCGACTTCGTCAAGTACCTCAACTCGCGCAAGGGCGAGCTGATCCACCCCACCGTCATCGACATCGAGTCCGAGGACCGCGAGCGCATGCTCTCGGTCGAGATCGCGATGCAGTGGAACTCGCAGTACACCGAGGGTGTGTACTCGTTCGCGAACACGATCCACACCCACGAGGGCGGTACCCACGAAGAGGGCTTCCGCGCCGCGCTGACCAGCCTGATCAACAAGTACGCGCGCGACAAGAAGCTGCTCCGCGAGAAGGACGACAACCTCACGGGCGAGGACATCCGCGAGGGTCTGACGGCGATCATCTCGGTGAAGCTCGGCGAGCCGCAGTTCGAGGGCCAGACCAAGACCAAGCTGGGCAACACGGAGGCCAAGACCTTCGTCCAGAAGATCGTCTACGAGCACCTCACGGACTGGCTGGACCGCAACCCCAACGAGGCCGCGGACATCATCCGCAAGTCGATCCAGGCAGCCACCGCGCGCGTGGCCGCCCGCAAGGCGCGTGACCTGACCCGCCGCAAGGGGCTCCTGGAGTCGGCCTCGCTGCCCGGCAAGCTGTCGGACTGCCAGTCGAACGACCCGGCCAAGTGCGAGATCTTCATCGTCGAGGGCGACTCCGCCGGCGGCTCGGCCAAGTCGGGCCGGAACCCGGAGTTCCAGGCCATCCTGCCGATCCGCGGCAAGATCCTGAACGTCGAGAAGGCGCGGATCGACAAGATCCTGCAGAACACCGAGGTGCAGGCGCTGATCTCGGCCTTCGGCACCGGGGTCCACGAGGACTTCGACATCTCCAAGCTCCGCTATCACAAGATCATCCTGATGGCGGACGCCGACGTCGACGGCCAGCACATCAACACGCTGCTGCTGACCTTCCTCTTCCGCTTCATGCGCCCGCTGGTCGAGGCCGGCCACGTGTACCTGTCCCGCCCGCCGCTGTACAAGATCAAGTGGGGCCGGGACGACTTCGAGTACGCGTACTCCGACCGTGAGCGCGACGCGCTGGTCGAGCTGGGCAAGCAGCAGGGCAAGCGCATCCGCGAGGACTCGATCCAGCGCTTCAAGGGTCTGGGCGAGATGAACGCCGAGGAACTGCGCATCACCACCATGGACCAGGACCACCGGGTGCTCGGCCAGGTCACGCTGGACGACGCGGCCCAGGCCGACGACCTGTTCTCGGTGCTGATGGGTGAGGACGTCGAGGCCCGGCGCTCCTTCATCCAGCGCAACGCCAAGGACGTTCGCTTCCTCGACATCTGAGTCGGTCTCAGCTGACCGTACGAAAGGACTGAAGACCAGCAATGGCCGACGAGAACACTCCTGCCACCGTCACGCCCGAAGAGGAGCCCCCCGTCCCCGGTGTGGGCATGCGCGTCGAGCCCGTCGGGCTCGAGACCGAGATGCAGCGCTCGTACCTCGACTACGCGATGTCCGTCATCGTGTCGCGCGCGCTGCCGGACGTGCGCGACGGTCTCAAGCCCGTCCACCGCCGCGTGCTGTACGCGATGTACGACGGCGGCTACCGGCCCGAGAAGGGCTTCTACAAGTGCGCCCGCGTCGTCGGTGACGTCATGGGCACGTACCACCCGCACGGCGACTCCTCGATCTACGACGCCCTGGTCCGCCTGGCCCAGCACTGGTCGATGCGCATGCCGCTGGTGGACTCCAACGGCAACTTCGGCTCCCCGGGCAACGACCCGGCGGCCGCCATGCGGTACACCGAGTGCAAGATGATGCCGCTGGCCATGGAGATGCTCCGGGACATCGACGAGGAGACCGTCGACTTCACGGACAACTACGACGGCCGCAACCAGGAGCCGACGGTCCTGCCGGCCAGGTTCCCCAACCTGCTGGTCAACGGCTCGGCCGGTATCGCGGTCGGCATGGCGACCAACATCCCGCCGCACAACCTGCGCGAGGTCGCGGCCGGCGCGCAGTGGGCGCTGGAGCACCCGGAGGCCAGCCACGAGGAGCTCCTGGACGCGCTGATCGAGCGCATCAAGGGCCCCGACTTCCCCACCGGTGCCCTGGTCGTGGGCCGCAAGGGCATCGAGGAGGCGTACCGCACCGGCCGCGGCTCCATCACGATGCGCGCGGTGGTCGAGGTCGAGGAGATCCAGAACCGCCAGTGCCTGGTGGTCACCGAGCTGCCCTACCAGGTCAACCCGGACAACCTCGCCCAGAAGATCGCCGACCTGGTCAAGGACGGCAAGATCGGCGGCATTGCCGACGTGCGCGACGAGACCTCCTCGCGCACCGGCCAGCGGCTGGTGATCGTCCTCAAGCGGGACGCGGTCGCCAAGGTCGTGCTGAACAACCTCTACAAGCACACCGACCTCCAGACCAACTTCGGCGCCAATATGCTCGCCCTGGTCGACGGGGTGCCGCGCACGCTCTCGCTGGACGCGTTCATCCGCCACTGGGTGACGCACCAGATCGAGGTCATCGTCCGGCGTACCAAGTTCCGCCTGCGCAAGGCCGAGGAGCGCGCGCACATCCTGCGCGGTCTGCTCAAGGCGCTGGACGCGATCGACGAGGTCATCGCGCTGATCCGGCGCAGCGACACCGTGGAGATCGCGCGCGAGGGCCTGATGGGCCTGCTCCGGATCGACGAGATCCAGGCCAACGCCATCCTCGAGATGCAGCTGCGCCGGCTGGCCGCGCTGGAGCGCCAGAAGATCGTCGCCGAGCACGACGAGCTCCAGGAGAAGATCAACGAGTACAACCAGATCCTGGCCTCCGAGTCGCGCCAGCGCCGGATCGTGAGCGAGGAACTGGCGGCGCTGGTCGAGAAGTACGGTGACGACCGCCGCAGCAAGCTGGTGCCCTTCGACGGCGACATGTCCATCGAGGACCTGATCGCCGAGGAGGACATCGTCGTCACCATCACGCGTGGCGGCTATGTGAAGCGTACGAAGACCGTCGACTACCGCTCGCAGAAGCGCGGCGGCAAGGGCGTACGCGGGACGAAGCTCAAGGAAGACGACATCGTCGACCACTTCTTCGTGTCCACGACCCACCACTGGCTGCTGTTCTTCACCAACAAGGGCCGGGTCTACCGCGCCAAGGCGTACGAGCTGCCCGACGCCGGCCGGGACGCCCGCGGCCAGCACGTAGCCAACCTGCTGGCCTTCCAGCCGGACGAGAAGATCGCCGAGATCCTGGCGATCCGCGACTACGAGGCGGTGCCGTACCTGGTGCTGGCCACCAAGGCCGGCCTGGTGAAGAAGACCCCGCTGAAGGACTACGACTCGCCGCGCTCCGGCGGTGTCATCGCGATCAACCTCCGGGGGATGGAGGACGGCAGCGACGACGAGCTGATCGGCGCCGAGCTGGTCTCCGCCGAGGACGACCTGCTGCTGATCAGCAAGAAGGCGCAGTCCATCCGGTTCACCGCGACGGACGAGGCGCTGCGCCCGATGGGCCGGGCGACATCCGGGGTCAAGGGGATGAGCTTCCGCGAAGGGGACGAACTCCTCTCGATGAATGTGGTGCGGCCAGGTACGTTCGTGTTCACCGCGACGGACGGCGGGTACGCCAAGCGGACCGCCGTCGACGAGTACCGCGTCCAGGGGCGTGGCGGTCTGGGCATCAAGGCTGCGAAGATCGTCGAGGACCGCGGTTCGCTCGTCGGCGCGCTGGTGGTGGAGGAGAGCGACGAGATCCTCGCCATCACGCTGTCCGGCGGTGTGATTCGCACGCGAGTCAGTGAAGTCAGGGAGACGGGCCGTGACACCATGGGCGTCCAGCTGATCAACCTTGGCAAGCGCGACGCCGTCGTCGGTATCGCCCGCAACGCCGAGGCCGGTGCCGAGGCCGAAGAGGTCGAAGGCGCCGACGCGTTGGAAGCGACGGAGGAGACCGAGGGTACGGAAGGTACCGGAGGTCTCGCAGGGACCGGGGACGCCGCCACGGTGGGCGGCGCCGCGGCTGATGCCGCCGAGGACACGGAGTCCTCGGCCGGGGAGCACGAGGAGTAGATCGTGAGTGGAGCCACGGGCGCCGGATCGGCCGCTTCCGGAGCGAACGGTGCCCGTGGCCCTGCCACGGACTCCCAGGGGGTAACGGTGACCACGTACGAGGACGGCCCGCTGCCGGGCAAGCGTCCCAAGTCCACCAAGGCGGACCAGCCTTACCACCCGCCGCAGGCGTACACCGGCAAGGACGGTGCCACGGCCACGGCCGCCGGCCCGGCGTCCGCCGGGGGTACGGACGCGTCCGCGGTGCGCCTGCCCCGCACGGGCGCGAAGACGATGCCCCGGACGCGCAAGGCCCGGCTGCGGGTGGCCAAGGCCGATCCGTGGTCGGTGATGAAGGTGAGCTTCCTGCTCTCCATCGCGCTGGGCATCTGCTCGGTGGTGGCGGCGGCGGTGCTGTGGATGGTCATGGACGCGATGGGCGTCTTCTCGGCGGTCGGCGGCACCATCAGCGATGCCACCGGGTCGCACGAGGGCAACGGTTTCGACATCCAGTCGTTCCTGTCGCTGCCGCGCGTGCTGATCTTCACCTCGGTGATCGCGGTGATCGATGTGGTGCTGGCCACCGCCCTGGCGACGCTCGGTGCCTTCATCTACAACCTGTCCGCCGGATTCGTGGGTGGCGTGGAGCTCACCCTCGCCGAGGACGAGTGACCTGGATTTTGGTACTCGACGCCCTGTGCGCTAATCTTCAGAGGTCAGCGCGCAGCGCGGAGGGGCTATAGCTCAGTTGGTTAGAGCGCATCCCTGATAAGGATGAGGCCACAGGTTCAAATCCTGTTAGCCCCACAGTGACACGATCGGCCCGGACGGAGACTCTCCGTCCGGGCCGATCGCGTTCTCCGGGAGGGTGCCCGCTGGGTGGGACGTAGGTCACCGATCGGTATCGGTCGGTGTGTATAGTCGGGCGCCAGAAGGTCTCCTACGTCAAGGAAAGACGAGGTCGCGCGGTGAAGAAGCTCCTCCTGGTCGCACTGGCCGCCATCGGCGGGCTCCTCGTGTACCGCCAGATCCAGGCGGATCGCGCCGAGCAGGATCTGTGGACGGAGGCGACCGACTCCGTGCCCGCAGGTTCGGGTGTGTGAGACGGAAAAGTCTGCCGACAGGCCCCGGCCGCTGAGAAGCGGCCGGGGCCTCGTGCTGTCCGGGCCGCCGCCCGTCGGCCATCCCCTTCACCATCGCGAATAAAAAGATCGCATTCGCGAAGTCCGGTATTCGGCTGTCCCTGCGGACAGCGCGCGGCGGGCGCGGCAGGATGGACCGGCTGTGTACGGCAACCCGCGGACGAGGGGGAGCGCGTGAGCAGGCGGCGGAGGCTCCGGTGGGGCACGGGGACGCTCACGACCCTGGCGTTGTGCGCCGGGGCGGTGGGCGGGGCGGCGGGGGACGACGGTTCGTACGCGTACGCCTTCGCCGAGGACATCCGCCCCGTGCGCGGGGCCGCCGCCACCGGTGACGCGCCCCGGCTGGCGGCGGACGCCACGTACCGGGACTCCCTCGGCGTTGGCGGCAGGCTGGTCTACCGCGTGGACCTGGCCGCCGACAGGCACGCCTATGTTTCCGCCGTGGCCGTTCCCGGGCAGGGCGCCACGGTCTCCTTCGCGGACGGCCTCAAGGTGTCCCTGCGGGACGCGGGCGGCGTCGTCTGCGGAGCCGGCGAGTCCCGGTTCGGCGCTGCCGCCTTCCCCAGGCCGCTGGCCGCCTACGCGCACCGGACGCTGGGCACCGGAGCCCCGTCGTGCCAGCGGTCCGGTCCCCATTACGTGGTCGTGGAGCGCGGTTCCGGGGGCGGCGCGGGCGCCGCGCCGTGGGCGCTGGAGCTCCGGCACGTACATGAGCCGAGGCTCAGGAACACCTCCCCGCCCGGCACTTGGTCCGGTGCCGCCCCGACCGCCCCGGGAGGCCCGGCGGACGGTACGGACGCGGGGGACGCGGCAGGACCGTCCGGGGCGACGGCCCCGGTCGGCCCGGCCCCGGCCGGGAGCGCGAGCGAACGGAGCGGCGGCAGCGGCTTCTCCGACGCGCCCGCGCTGGCCGGCGGTCTGTGGACGGATCGTGTCGAGCCCGGCCGCTCCCGCTTCTACCGGGTGCCGGTGGACTGGGGGCAGCGGATCTCCGCCGGCGTGGACCTGGCCGGCTCACCGGGCGGCCGGGGCTTCGTGCGAGGCGCGCTCTCCCTGACCCTGTACAACCCGGCGCGGGGACCCGTCGGCGGCGACGACTCACTGTCGTACGACGGGCGGCGCGGATCGGCCGTGATCGACCCCCTGCCACCGGTGCGCTACGAGAACCGGTTCGCGCCGGGCCCGAAGGAGTCGGGCATGCGGTTCGCGGGCTGGTACTACCTGCGGGTCAGCCTCAGCCCCCAGGTGGGCCCGCGCTTCGGCGACAAGCCGTACGGACTGACCCTGCGGATCTGGGTGAGCGGTACGCCGGGGGCGGCGCCCCCGTACGACGGCCCGGCCGGCATCTTCGCCGTCGGGCGGGAGGACGGTGGCGCGGGACCGGGGGACGGCGCCATGCGGGTCGTCGCGGCGGCCGGGATCGGGACGGGAGCGGCCCTGGTCGTCGGGCTGGCCGTGTGGACCCTGCTGGCCCGCAGGCGCCCGGCCCGGTAGCGGGTTCACATCCGCAGCAGCGCCCAGATGCCGACCGCGAAGCAGACGAGCGCGACGAACAGCACCGGGAGCGCGACCTGCGGGGGCGGCCCCGGACGGCCGTGGCGGACGGGAGGAGCGGGCGGAGCGGCGGGCCGGGGAGCGCCGGCGGTGTACTGCCGGGTGGGAGCGGCTTCGTACGGCACCGGGGCGGCCGGCCAGATGGCGGCGGGCGGCCCGGAGACGTACCCGGGCGCGGGGCCGCCAGGCGCGGCCGGGTGCCCGGGGAGCGGTGGCGGCGTGGCCTCGGGGCGGCCGGGGGACGGGGCCGGGCCTGCTGGAGCGGCAGGGCCGGCGGGCGCCCCGGCCGCCGTCGCCGCGCCCGCGGGACCATCGGGGCGGCCATGGGGGCCGGGAGCGCCGGAGCCGTCCGCGGACCCGCCGGGAGCCCGCGGGCCTGCCGGAGCGGCGGGGGCGGCGGGGACTGTCGGGCCTGCCGTGCCGGTCGGGCCTGCCGTGCCGGTCGCGTCTGCCGTGCCTGCCACGCGTCTCGGGCCTCCCCGGCCTTCTCGGCCTGCCCGCTCTTCCGGGCCTACCCGCCCTTCCGGGCCTTGCGGGCCGAAGCCCACGGGGAGCGGCCCGAGTTGGTCGAAGATCTCGACGGGTTCGTCGTCGAACAGCGGTTCCGGCAGCAGTTCCATCGCCCCCACCAGCGCCTTGCGCGCCCCGGTGGCCGTGCGGAAACGTGCCTGCGGGTCCGGTTGCAGCAGGCCCGCGAGAACCTGCCACAGCGGCTCGGGGACGCCCTGCGGCGGACCCGGTGTGCCGTGCGCGGCGAAGTGCTCCACCAGGGCCTGGGCGTCCGGCTTCCGGCCCCGCAGCAGATACAGCCCCACCAGGCCGACCGCGAACAGGTCGGCGGGGAAGTCCGGTTCGGCCCCCCATAACTGTTCGGGTGCGAAGTAGCCGGGCGTACCCACCACATGGTCGGTCTCGGTCAGCCGCGGTTCGCCCTTGCGCAGGGAGATGCCGAAGTCGGACAGTCGCAAATGCGGCCGTCCGGTCCCGGTCGCCTCCAGCAGTACGTTGGCCGGTTTGATGTCCCGGTGCACCACCCCCTCCGCGTGCACGGCGGCCAGGCCGGACAGCAGCTGGTCGAGGAGAACGCCCACGAACCGGGGCGGCAGGGGGCCGTAGTCACCGATCACATGGGCGAGCGACCCACCGCTCACCAGGTCCATGGTGAACAGCACCTTCTCGTCGTCGGCCGCCCAGCTCGCCGGGGCCAGGACGTGCGGGTGGTCGATCCTCAGCGCCTGTTCGCGCACGAACCGCAGCAGCGTGTGCGCGTCGCTCTGCTGGAGGACCTTGGCCGCCACGTACCGGTGCCGGCGGTGGTCCCAGGCCCGCCAGACGGCCCCGACACCGCCCCGCCCGACCGGGTCCACGAGTTCGTACCGTCCAGCGAAGACCTCACCCATTGCCCGCGCCCGCTCCCAGTCCCCTGGTTCCTGGCCCCGTGCCGGCGTCACACCGCGATCAGCTCTGGTGCGACTCGTAGTGCGCGACGGCGTCGGCGGTGCGCCCCGCCCCGTACACCCGGAGGAACTCTGCCAGCTCGGGGTGGGTGGGGGCGAGGGAATCGGCCGCGTCGATGATGTCACCGGCCGCCGCCACCGATCGCAGCAGCGACTGGATCTCGCGGACCACCCGCCGTACCGTCGGCGCGCCCGAACTGGCGGTGGTCTGGCTGGTGCCGGTGAGCACCGAGCCACCCTGCGACTTCTTGATCTCGTCCATCCGCGCGGTGGCCTCGACGGCGCTGACGCTGCCGTCGGCGACCTGGCTCGCCAGCTCCTGGAGGGCCTGCACGCGCTGCACCACGGCGGGGTTGCCGATCTTGGCCCGCTGGCCGCTCATCAACTGGGAGAGCATCGGAGCCGACAGCCCCAGCACTGCCGCGAGGCGTGCCTGGTTCAGGCCCAGATCATCGATGAGCCGACGGAAGAGCGCACCCAGCGGCTCCCCGTACCAACTGCGCTGGAGCTCTCTGGCTCTGGCAGTCGCTTCCTGCTGTGCAGCATCCATGTGCGTCTCCCCATCGCTTCGGTTCGCTGCTGCGAACCTCGCCAGCATCTTACGGAGAGTGGTCGCCACCCGGGAGTCCCCATACTTTTTGCGGTGCACCCCCCGTCACCCGGTACTCTGGTCTGCGGCAGCGGCCGGACGCGATCATCGCCCTGGCCGTCGCTCCCGTCCCGGGGCCTTAGCTCAGTTGGTAGAGCGCTGTCTTTGCATGGCAGATGTCAGGGGTTCGACTCCCCTAGGCTCCACACGTGAGGCCCCTCCGACCTGTGGGAACAGGATCGGAGGGGCCTCTTGTCGTCGGTGCGGGGCCCGGGTCGGGCCCGCCGGGAGGGGGCCCGCGGGGGCCACGGCTGGGCCGGACGGGTGGTGTTCATCGGACGATCTGCCGGGAGGCTGCGTCATTGCGCCGAATCCCGAGATGCGTACACATCATGAGAAAGGTATGCAGATCGCTCAACCCGAAAGCGAGGGGCCATGGCCGCCGCCGACAAGGTCAAGCAGTTCCGGACCGCCGTCATCTCCGTTCTGTCCGCGCTCCTCGGCTTCCTCGGCCTGACGCGCCCCTCCGCCGGCTCCCCCGCCGTCCCCGCCGCTGCCGGGACGCCGTCCGTGCCCGCCCTGCCGGCGCAGCCGGTCCACGCCGCGGCGGTACGCGACCGGGCCCTGCCACCCACGATCAAGCAGCGCATCCGCGCCGAGGCGCACGGGGCCTCCCCCTCGGTGCGGCACCTGCCCGCCGCCGCTCCCATGGACGGCGACCCGGCCGATCGCCCGGACGACCTCGCGCTCGCGGCAGCGTAGAGCGCCGGGAGCTCTCAGCTCTCCCGGCGCTCCACCGCCTGACGCGGCTAGCGGTCCACCCCGGTGGTCAGGGGCGGTCCTCGCGGTCGACGGACTCGGCGTCCGCCTCGGCCTCGGCCTGCTTGGCCTCCACCTCGGGGTCGAGCACACCCTCGGCGTCGAGGGGTGCCTTGCCGGTGCTGTCGACGGTGCCCTCGACGGAGGTCCCGTCGACCGAGGTCAGCGGGGCGGCCTCGGAGACCTCGGTGGGAGCGGGGGGCTCGACCAGCCAGTCCGGGTTGGCCTGCTTGTCCCACCACTTCCACGCGGCGTAGGCGCCACCGGCGACCACACCGAGGACCAGCAGGCCCTTGCTGAAGCGACCGGCCCTGGCGCGGCGTTGCCGCTTCCTGACGATCTTCTCGATGTCCTTCACCGTCACCGCGCCGCGCAGCGCGGCCACGGCGGCGGTCGAACGGGCGACCGCCTCCTCCCGCACGGGCTGGGCGGCCGCGACCGCCTGCTCCACCCGGGGCACGGTGTAGTCGGCCGCCTGGCGCGCGGCCCTGCGGGTACGGACCACGGCCCGGTGGGCGGCCTGGTCGACCTTCGGCGGCACATGTGGCGCGAGACGGGTGTCGTACTGCACGCGGGCCTGGGTACGGGCCTGCTGGGCGGCCTGCGAGACCTTCGGCGCGAGCTTCGCGCGCGCCTCCTGGGCGTAGTGCGCGGCCTGTTCCTTCGCCGTACCGGCGTAGGGCGCCACCACTTCCGCGGCGTGCAGCACGCTGTCCTTCGCCGAGCCGGTCGCGGCGCGCACGCTGTCCATGCGGGTCACGGCATCCTCCTCCTCGGTGGCGGGGTCGGTATTCGCCTTTCCGCCCCTTTCGAAATCATGCCTGCCGACACGTCCGTCGGCATGCGCGAGCGGGCATCCGGGGCACATCCGTGGTCAATGCGGTGTGCAAGGGGCGCTTGTGGACGACAATGCCACGGTTCGCCTCGCCGCGCGCCGCTTCGGCGCGGACCGGTCCGCCTCGATCCCGGGCCGGGGCTTCCGTGCGAGGATCAACAGACGTCAGAGCAGACTCACGGAAGGCACATCGTGGCCGAGCAGCTTTACGCCACCCTGAAGACCAACCGGGGCGACATCGAGATCCGGCTCCTGCCGAACCACGCCCCCAAGACGGTGAAGAACTTCGTCGAGCTGGCCACCGGCGAGCGCGAGTGGACCCACCCCGCGACCGGCCAGAAGACCACGGAGCCGCTGTACAACGGCACGGTCTTCCACCGGGTCATCAGCGGCTTCATGATCCAGGGTGGCGACCCGCTGGGCAACGGGACGGGCGGCCCGGGCTACGAGTTCGGTGACGAGTTCCACCCGGAGCTGTCCTTCAACAAGCCGTACCTGCTGGCCATGGCCAACGCCGGCCCGGCCACCAACGGCTCGCAGTTCTTCATCACCGTCTCGCCGACCACCTGGCTGACCGGCAAGCACACCATCTTCGGCGAGGTGGCCGGCGAGGCCGGCAGGAAGGTCGTGGACGCCATCGCGGGCACCCAGACCAACCCGCGCACCGACCGCCCGGTCCAGGACGTGGTCATCGAGTCCGTCGTGATCGAGACCCGCCAGGGCTGAGCCGCCGGGGCTGAGCCGCCGGGGCTGAGCCGCCGGGGCTGAGCCGCCAGGGCCGTGCCGCCTGGGCGTGCCCCCGGGGAACTTTCTGCCCCGCCCGTCCTTTAAGGATGGGCGGGGCGTCGCGTTGGCCACGCCCGCGCCCAGGACGACGAGGGGATCCCATGGAGCAGGTGCCGAGCTGCTACCGCCACCCCGCTGTGGAGACCGGCGTCCGCTGCACCCGGTGCGAGCGGCCGATCTGCCCGGACTGCATGGTGGAGGCGTCGGTCGGCTTCCAGTGCCCGGAGTGCGTCCGGAGCGGCTCCGGTACGGGACACTCCGCCGGCGCGTCCCGGCCCAGGACGATCGCCGGTGGCACCATCACGGGCGGTGACCCGCAGCTGGTGACCAAGATCCTCATCGGCGTCAATCTGGCCGTCTTCCTGGCCGTGCTCGCCGACCCGGGGCTCGTGGTGCGGCTGGGCCTGGTCGGGCTGCGGTTCGACGGCTCGGCGGGGGACTTCGTCGGGGTCGCGGACGGCCAGTGGTACCGGTTGCTGACCTCGATGTTCCTGCACCAGGCGGTGTGGCACGTCGGCTTCAACATGCTCGGTGTGTGGTGGCTGGGCGGGCCGCTGGAGGCGGCCCTGGGGCGGGCGCGCTATCTGGCGCTGTACCTGCTGTCCGGACTGGCGGGCAGTGCCCTGACCTATCTGCTCGCCCCGGTGTACGGCTTCTCACTGGGCGCCTCGGGCGCCGTCTTCGGCCTGCTGGGCGCCACCGTGGTGCTGGTGCGCCGGCTGAAGTACGACATGCGGCCCGTCATGGCGTTGCTCGTGCTGAACCTGGTCCTGACCTTCTTCTGGGCGAACATCGCCTGGCAGGCGCACATCGGCGGGCTGATCGCCGGTGCCGTCCTCGGGTACGGGATGATCGGCGGCCCGCGCGAACGGCGGGCGGTCACCCAGTGGGCGGCTGGTGGCCTGGTACTGGTGTTGACGGTGCTGACCGTCGTTGTGAGGACCGCCGCGCTCAGCTGAGCGAAAGCTTTCCCCATGGTTGTCCACAGTGTGTGGCCAATCCTGCGCACCAGGTGCGCCCTTCCGGGGGAACAACTGTGCCCCTTGCCACTGACCTGGGGTTTTCCCGGGCGGACAAGGGGCGTGGCGGTTCGCGTTCAGCGGGTCGCCGCAGTCACATCGGCGTCAACACGATGCGAGTTATCCACAGATCGTCTGACCTTTTCCACCTCTGTGCACAACGCTGTGGATAACTCAGGGCAGGGCTTGCCGGGATCCGATCGTCGTCGACCGGTTCGCGGCTACTTCCACTGCGTGGAAACGCCGAACCCGCCCGCGATGAAGCCGAAGCCGACCACGATGTTCCAGTTCTTGAGCGACTGGACGGGCAGCGTGCCATCGGTGACGTAGAACACCACGATCCAGGCCAGCCCGATGGCGAACAGCGCCAACATCACCGGCGCCACCCAGCTCCGGTTGGTGAGCTTGATGGCGGTCGCCTGCTTCGCGGCCGGCGGCGGCGTGAAGTCGGCCTTCTTGCGGATACGTGACTTCGGCACGAGGGACTCTCCTGTCGATGCGCTGCGTGACCGCGCAGGGAACTGTGGCTGGGGCCGGGGCTGGGCGCGAGGGGGACCACTGCCTCGCCCGGGCGTCCGTTAGCGTAGTGCTTCCGCGGCGCTGAAGGAGATAAGGGTACGTTGAGCAATTCCGCCGACTCGCTCCCGGAGCCCGCCCGGCACAGCAGGTGGCGGCCCGGACGGGTGCTCACCGCTGCCGTTTTCGCCCTGGCCGGGCTGATCTTCGTGACCAGTTTCAACACCGCCCGGGGCACCAACATCCGTACGGACGACTCGCTGTTGAAGCTGTCCGACCTGATCCGCGAGCGCAGCCAGAAGAACGCCGAGCTGGACGAGACCACGGCGGCGGTGCGCGACGAGGTCGACGCCCTCGCCCGGCGCGACGACGGCTCCACCAAGGCCGAGGACGCCGAGCTGGCCGCCCTGGAGAAGGCGGCGGGCACCACCGAGGTCGCCGGCCAGGGCCTCACCGTCACGCTCAACGACGCCCCGGTGGGCGCCCGGGCCGCGCCCGGCTATCCCGAGCCGCAGGCCAACGACCTGGTGATCCACCAGCAGGATCTCCAGGCCGTCGTCAACGCCCTGTGGAAGGGCGGCGCCAAGGGCATCAAGGTCATGGACCAACGGCTGATCTCCACCAGCGCGGTGCGCTGCGTGGGCAACACCCTGATCCTCCAGGGCCGCGTCTACTCACCGCCGTACCGGATCACGGCCGTCGGCGACCGCGGGAAGCTCCAGCGGGCGCTCAACGGCTCCACGGCGGTGCAGAACTACCTGCTGTACGTGAAGGCGTACGGGCTCGGCTGGAAGGTCGACGAGCAGGACGGGGTGACCCTCCCCGGCTACTCGGGCACGGTGGACCTGCATCACGCGAAGCCCGTGAGCGACTGACTCGCCGGGGCCCGGCCACCGGGTACCGGCGGGCGGGGACGGGCCGGTGAGGACCGGCCGCGGGGGCGGGGGCACCGGCTTTCCACAGCTGACCCGCCCCGGCGGCATCGCCCCTTAGTCTGGTGGCGGTACCGAAGGGACCTCGTGGGAAGGATCGGCGGACGTCATGTACGGCTGGATCTGGCGGCATCTGCCGGGCAACGCGTGGGTGCGGGCGCTCATTTCGCTCGTCCTGGCCCTCGCGGTGGTCTACGTGCTGTTCCAGTATGTGTTCCCCTGGGCGGAGCCCCTGCTTCCGTTCAACGATGTGACGGTGGACGGTCAGTGAGCGCACGCATTCTCGTCGTCGACAACTACGACAGCTTCGTCTTCAACCTGGTCCAGTACCTGTACCAGCTCGGCGCCGAGTGCGAGGTCCGGCGCAACGACGAGGTCGAGCTGGGCCACGCGCAGGACGGCTTCGACGGCGTCCTGCTCTCCCCCGGCCCCGGGACGCCCGAGGAGGCCGGGATCTGCGTCGACATGGTGCGGCACTGCGCCGACACCGGTGTGCCCGTCTTCGGGGTGTGCCTGGGCATGCAGTCCATGGCGGTGGCGTACGGCGGGGTGGTGGACCGCGCTCCCGAGCTGCTGCACGGCAAGACCTCCCGGGTGGTCCACGAGGGCGGGGGTGTCTTCACCGGGCTGCCGTCGCCCTTCACGGCGACCCGCTACCACTCGCTGGCCGCCGAGCCGGCGGACGTGCCGGACGTACTGGAGGTCACCGCCCGCACCGAGGACGGCATCATCATGGGGCTGCGCCACCGGGAACGGGCCGTGGAAGGGGTGCAGTTCCACCCCGAGTCGGTGCTCACCGAGCACGGGCACCTGATGCTGGCGAACTGGCTGGAACAGTGCGGTGACACCGGGGCGGTCGGCCGAGCGGCGGGGCTCGCACCGGTGGTGGGCAAGGCTGTCGCGTGACCGACGCGCGCCCGGAGCAGGACGCGGGGGCGGGGGCGGCCTCCGGGCGGCACGGCTCGCCCTGGTTCCGGGCGGCGAACCTGCCGGAACAGGAGCCCGAGCTTCCGAACCCCGCGGTCCCGGTGGCGCCCGGACCCTGGCCGGCCCGGCCGGCGGGCCGGGCGCCCCGGCCCCCGGGCGCGACCGGGCCGGCGTCCGCGCCCGCACCGGCCGACGACGAGACCATGGCCCTTCGGGCGGACACCGCACGGCGCACCGGTGCCGGCGGGCCCCAGCCGCCCACCGGGGGCCGCGCCGAGCGCCGCAAGGCCGCCAAGGCGCGTGGTCGCGGCCGCCGCCGGCGCACCGCCTCCCCGCCCCCGGCCGGGGTGGAGCCCGCCCGCCGGCACGCCGCGGGCCGGCCCGCCGCCGCGGCGCCCCTCTCCCGGGTCGAGGCCCGGCGCGCCGCCCGCGCCCGCAAGGACAGCGCCGGCGTCGTCGCCAGCAGGGTCGTCGGGGAGCTGTTCATCACCTTCGGCCTGGTGATGCTGCTCTTCGTCACGTACCAGCTCTGGTGGACGAACGTCCGCGCCGGCTTCCAGAGCGACCGGGCCAAGAGCCAGATCGAGGACGCCTGGGCACACGGCCGGAAACCGGATGCCTTCGAACCGGGACAGGGCTTCGCGATCATGTACATCCCCAAGCTCGATGTCGTCGTGCCGATCGCCGAGGGCATCGACAAGGAGAAGGTCCTCGACCGGGGCATGGTCGGCCACTACGCCGAGCCACCGCTGAAGACCGCGATGCCCTCCGACGAGCGGGGCAACTTCGCGGTCGCCGGGCACCGCAACACCCACGGCGAGCCGTTCCGGTACATCAACACGCTGTCGCCCGGTGACCCGATCGTGGTCGAGACGCAGGACACGTACTACACGTACGAGATGACCGGGCTCCTGCCGCAGACCGTGCCGTCGAACGTCTCGGTGATCCAGCCCGTACCGGAGGGTTCCGGTTTCACCGGGCCCGGCCGGTACATCACCCTGACGACCTGCACGCCCGAGTTCACCAGTACCTACCGCATGATCGTGTGGGGCAAGATGGTCGAGGAACGCCCGCGCAGCAAGGGGAAACCGGACGCGCTCGTAGGCTGAGACACCTCCAGACGGGACAGATGCAGTGGCACGTGCGCGCAGCCGGATCGCCGGCGTCATCAGTGTCTTCGGCGAGCTGCTGATCACCACCGGAGTGCTGCTCGGCCTGTTCGTCGTCTACTCGCTGTGGTGGACCAACGTCCTGGCCGACCGTGAGGCCGACAAGCAGGGCGACGAGGTGCGGCACACCTGGGCCGCCTCCGGTCCCGGCGCGCTCGACACCAAGGACGGCATCGGCTTCCTCCACGTACCGGCGATGAAGAACGGCGAGGTGCTGGTCAAGCGGGGCACCGACCCCGACATCCTCAACCACGGTGTCGCCGGCTACTACACCGACCCGGTCGCCTCCGCCCTGCCCTCCGACAAGCGGGGCAACTTCTCACTGGCCGCCCACCGGGACGGGCACGGGGCGAAGTTCCACAACATCCACCGGCTGAGGAACGGCGACGCGATCGTCTTCGAGACCAAGGACACCTGGTACGTCTACAAGGTCTACAAGACGCTTCCCGAGACCTCGAAGTTCAACGTGCGCGTCCTGGACCCGGTCCCCAAGGAGTCCGGCAGGACCGGGCCCGGCCGCTACATCACGCTGACCACCTGCACCCCGATGTACACCTCGGACTACCGCTACGTCGTGTGGGGCGAGCTGGAGCGTACGGAGAAGGTGGACGGCCGCCGCACGCCGCCGGCCGAGCTGCGCTAGGGCCCGGACCCCGCGTTCCCGGTACACCCCGGCAGGCGCCGGCGGCCATGCCCGGGGGCCGCTTCCCGGGGCCCGCGCCGTACGGAGAGAGCCCCGGCACCCTGTGGGGTGCTGGGGCTCTCTCGGTGTCCTGCTCCGCGCCGGGTCAGTCCTCGGTACGGAAGGCGATACCGGAGACGCCGCCGAAGAGGCCGCCGTCCTCCTCCCCGGGGTCGCCGTTGTTGCCGTTGCCGTTGCCGTTTCCACCGCCGGCGAAGGTCTTCACGTTGATCGCCTGATTGGGCTGGGCGGCACTGCCCGCCGCCGGGTCCTGCGCGATCACCCGGGCGTTGTCGTCGTTCGGGCCGTCGACATTGCCCAGCTGGAGACCGGCCTGGCCGAGCAGCTGCTTGGCCTGGCCGAGCGGCTGGCCGAACAGGTTGGGTACCTGGGCCTGCTGCTGCGGGCCCTTGGAGACCTGGAGGGTGACCGTGCTGCCCTTGTCGGCCCGCGCGCCGCCCTGCGGGTCCTGGCTCACGACCTCGCCGGCGGGCTTCTCGGAGTCCACATCGGTCCGGTTCACCTGGAAGCCCAGGGTCTTCAGCTGCGCCTCGGCGTTGGCGAACTGGTTGCCGACCACCTGCGGCACACCAGCCTGGATCTTCTTGGACACCGTGATGGTGACCGTGGTCCCCTTCTCGGCCTGGCTGCCGCCCCGCGGGTCCTGGTTGAGGACCTCGCCGGGCTCCTGGTCGGACTCCTCCTGCTTGACCTCCACCTTGAAGCCCTTGGTGGTGAGCAGGTCCTTGGCGCTGTCCTCGGACTTCTCGGTGACGTCCGGGACCTCGACCTTGGGGGCGCCCTCGGAGACCTTGACCTGGATGGTCTCGCCCTCGTTGAGCGTGCCGGAGGCCGGGTCCTGGGAACAGATGGCGTTCTTTGGCTGGCCGCAGGGCTCCGCGCCCGCGCTCACGACCTTCAGGCCCACGTCCTGGGCGTCCCGCTGGGCCTCGCCGAGGGGCTTGCCGACCAGCTGTGGCACATCGACCTGACGCGGTCCGTCGTCCCCGGTGTCCCCGAAGACGGCCTTGCCGATCAGGACCGCGCCGACCAGTACGAGAATGCCCGCCAGGACCAGCAGGATCGTCGAGAGGTTCGACTTGTTCTGCCGGCGCCGGTCCGGGCGGTCGTCGTAGCCGTAGCCGCCGTCGTCCGCGTTGACCGGCGGGAGCATGGACGTCTGCCCGGCCGGGTCCGCGTGGCGCAGCGCGGTGGTCGGCTGCTCCTCCGGCGGGTACCCGCCGCCGTAGCCGGCCACGCCCATCGCCGCGGTCGCCGCGACCGGCTGACCGTCCAGACACGCCTCGATGTCGGCGCGCATCTCGTCGGCCGACTGGTAGCGGTAGTCCGGGTCCTTGACCAGCGCCTTCAGGACGATGGCGTCCATCTCGGGGGTGATCTCGGCGTCGAAGTTGCTGGGCGGCTGCGGCTCCTCACGGACATGCTGGTACGCCACCGCGACCGGCGAGTCGCCCACGAACGGCGGGCGGACCGTCAGCAGCTCGTAGAGCAGACAGCCCGTGGAGTACAGGTCGGACCGGGCGTCGACCTGCTCGCCCTTGGCCTGCTCCGGGGAGAGGTACTGCGCGGTGCCGATCACCGCCGAGGTCTGCGTCATCGTCATGCCCGCGTCGCCCATGGCGCGCGCGATGCCGAAGTCCATGACCTTGACCTGGCCGGTGCGGGTCAGCATGACGTTGGCCGGCTTGATGTCACGGTGGACGATGCCGGCGCGGTGCGAGTACTCCAGGGCCTGGAGGATGCCGACCGTCATCTCCAGCGTACGTTCGGGAAGCAGCTTGCGGCCGGAGTGCAGCAGCTCACGCAGAGTGGACCCGTCGACGTACTCCATCACGATGTACGGGATGGAGATGCTGTCGACGTAGTCCTCGCCGGTGTCGTACACCGCGACGATCGCCGGGTGGTTGAGCGAGGCGGCGGACTGGGCCTCACGGCGGAACCGGGCCTGGAAGGACGGGTCCCGGGCGAGGTCGGCCCGCAGCGTCTTCACGGCGACGGTGCGGCCGAGCCGGGTGTCGTGGGCGAGATAGACCTCGGCCATGCCACCGCGGCCGAGCACCGAACCCAGCTCGTACCGGCCGCCGAGGCGACGCGGCTCTTCCATAACTGTTCCAGCCCTCTCCGTCAGTCCCGACCGCACCCATCCGTGTGGTCCGGCGGTGTGCTGTTCGCGCATACGCTACCGGCCGCGGAAAGCCGATCAGACCGCGACCGCCACCTGATACCCGACCGGTACACGTGCGGGGCCGCCGCTTCCCGCGATCACTTCCTGCTGTCGAGCACCGCCTTCATCACGTCCCGGGCGATCGGGCCCGCGAGACCGCCACCACTGATGTCGTCACGGGTCGCGTCGGAGTCCTCCACGATCACCGCGACGGCGACCGGGGAGCCGCTGTCGGTCTTGGCGTAGGAGATGAACCAGGCGTAGGGGCGGGCCTTGTTCTTCTCACCGTGCTGGGCCGTACCGGTCTTGCCGCCCACCTTGACGCCGTCGATCCGGGCCTTCTTGCCGGTGCCGTTCTCGACGACGTTCTCCATCATCTGCTGGACGAGCTGCGCGGTCTTCGGGGAGATCGGACGGCTCATCTCCTCCGGCTCGTTCTTCTGGAGCACATCGAGGTTGGGCGACCGCAGCTCGTCGATCATGTACGGCTTCATCAGCTTGCCGTCGTTGGCGATCGCCGCCGTGACCATGGCCATCTGGAGCGGGGTGGTCGCGGTGTTGAACTGGCCGATGGAGGACAGCGCGTTGCCGGGGCGGTCCATCGTCTTGTCGTAGGCGGACGCGGCCGCGCGGACCGGGGTGTCGATCTCCGCGTTGTTGAAGCCGAACTTCTCGGCCATCTTCACCATGTTGTCGCGGCCGACCTGGTCACCCAGCCGGGCGAAGACCGAGTTGCAGGAGACCTCCAGCGCCTTGTTCAGGCTGGCCTTCTCGCAGCCCTCGGCGTGGTTGACCATCGGTGTGCGGGTGTTGGGCAGTATGTACGGCTCGGGCGTGTCCGTCTGCGCGTTGATGTCGCTGACCACGCCGTACTCCAGGGCCGCCGCCGCGGTGACCACCTTGAAGGTCGAGCCGGGCGGGTAGATCTCGCGCAGCGCGCGGTTCAGCTTCGGCTTGTCCTTGTCCTTCTCCAGCGCCACCCAGGCCTTCTCGTCCTTGGCGCTGTACCCGGCGAAGGTGGAGGGGTCGTACGAGGGGGTCGAGGCGAGCGCCAGGATCTTGCCGGTCGCCGGGTCGATGGCCGCGACGGCGCCCTTCTTGTCGCCCAGACCCTTGAAGGCGGCCTTCTGCGCGGCGCCGTTGAGGGTGGTGACGACGTCGCCGCCCTTCTTGGAGTCACCGGTGAACATGGACGTGGTCCGGTCGAAGAAGAGCCGGTCGTCGTTGCCGGTGAGGATGCCGTCCTCGAGCTTCTCGATCTGGTTGGCGTCGTACGCCTGCGACGCGTAACCGGTGACCGGTGCCCACATGGGGCCGTTGATGTAGGTGCGCTTGTACTTGTAGAAGGGGTCCTTGGAGTCGACCGAGCCGGTGATCGGCTTGCCGTCCACGATGATGTTGCCGCGCACGCTGGCGTACCGCTCGATGGTGACCCGCTTGTTGCGCTCGTGCGTGGCGAGCTCATTGGCGCGGACGTACTGGATCCAGTTGTCCCGCAGGAGCAGGGCCAGGACGAGCAGGCCGCAGAAGATCGCGATATGGCGCAGGGGCTTGTTCACGGTCGGACCACCTGGGTCATCTCGGCGTCGGGGTTCGGGGCGGGAGACGGCGCGGGACGGCGCGCGGTGTCGCTGATCCGGAGCAGGATGGCGATCAGGGCCCAGTTCGCGATCACGGAGGAACCGCCGTAGGCGAGGAAGGGCATGGTCATGCCGGTCAGCGGGATGAGGCCCATGACGCCGCCGGCCACGACGAAGATCTGGAGGCCGAAGGCGCCGGACAGGCCGGTCGCCAGGAGCTTGCCGAACGGGTCGCGGGCGGCGAGCGCCGTGCGGATGCCCCGCTCGACGATCAGCGCGTACAGCAGCAGGAAGGCCATCACGCCGGCCAGGCCGAGCTCCTCGCCGACGGTGGCGAAGATGAAGTCGGAGTTGGCGGCGAAGCCGATGAGGTCGGAGTTGCCCTGGCCCAGCCCGGCACCCAGGGTGCCGCCCGAACCGAAGGACATCAGCACCTGGGACATCTGGTCGCAGGCGGCGGCCATGTTGGAGCCCTCGGGGGCCGTCTTCAGGCACCCGAAGGGGTCGAGCCAGGCGGCGACGCGGGACTGGACGTGGCTGGCGAACGAGCCGACGACGACCGCTCCGCCCACCGCCATCAGCAGACCCATGACGATCCAGCTGGTCCGCTCGGTCGCCACGTACAGCATGATCACGAACATGCCGAAGAACAGCAGCGACGTACCGAGGTCGTTCTCGAAGACCAGGATGAGCAGGCTCACGGCCCAGATGGTGAGGATCGGGCCCAGGTCACGGCCACGGGGCAGGTACAGCCCCAGGAAACGGCGGCTGGCCAGGGCGAGCGCGTCGCGCTTCACCATCAGGTAGCCGGAGAAGAACACCGCGATGACGATCTTCGCGAACTCACCGGGCTGGATGGAGAACGGACCGACCTTGATCCAGATCTTGGCGCCGAAGACGTCGGAGCCGAGACCGGGCACCAGGGGGAGCAGCAGCAGGATGATCGCCGCCACCATCGAGATGTACGTGTAGCGCTGCAGGACGCGGTGGTCCTTCAGGAACACCAGCACCAGCAGAAACAGTGCGACACCGATCGCCGAGTACATCAGCTGCTTGGGCGCGTCCGGGCTGAAGGTGGCGTACCGCGAGATGATGCGCGGCGACTGGTCCAGGCGCCAGATCAGCACCAGGCCGAGGCCGTTGAGCAGCGTCGCCAGCGGCAGCAGGATCGGATCGGCGTACTTCGCGAACCTGCGCACCAGCAGGTGCGCGATGCCCGCGAGCAGGGCGAGCCCGATGCCGTACCCGAGCATGCCCGCCGGGACCTTGCCGTCGATGGCGAGGCCCACGTTCAGGTAGGCGAACACCGGGATGGCGACGGCGAAGCCGAGCAGCGCCAGCTCGGTGTTGCGGCGGCTCGGTAGATCGATCGCGCCGATGGTGGTCGTGTTGGTGACAACGCTCATGGTGGTGAAAGGCCCCCCTACGGGTGCTTACTGCTTGCCGCAGTTCGAGGCCAGCTTCTGCTCCTCCTCCGAAAGGCTGGGGCCCGGGGAGGGAGTGGCTGCGGTGGTGGTGGCAGTGGGCTTGGGTTCGGACACGAGACCGGTCGTACCGCCGGCCTGGCCCTCACCGGGCGGCGCGGCGGGAGCGCGGTCGGCCGCCTCACGGCGCTGCTCCTGCTTCTTGCAGGCGGAGGCCTGGAGGCCCAGCTCCTGGATCTTGCGCTGGGCCTTGCCGAGGCTGCCGCCCGTGATGGTCTCCCGCACCTGCTTGCGCTGGTAGTCGGGCAGGTACTTGAGTTCGATCTCGGGGTGGTCCTTCTCGACCTTCGAGAGCGAGATCCACGCCAGGTCCTGGCTGATGCCGCGGTAGAGCGCGACATGCTCGTCGTTGGCCCCGACGTAGTACTGCGTCTGCGTCCAGCGGTGGCCGCCGTACAGCCCGCCGCCGACGACGGCCAGCGTGAGGACGATGTAGAACGACCGCTTCAGCCAGGCGCGCCCTTTGCGCGGCTTGGTGAAGTCGTCGTCGGTGTACGCGCCGAAACCGCCTCCGGGCGGCATGCCGTCGTAACCGACCCCGTCGCCGCTGCCGGGCGGGCCGAAGCCGCCGCCGCGCCGGTCCTGGGACGCGCCTTGGGGGGACTGCGGGGCGGCGTGCCGGCCGAGGCCGGCGGCACGGCCCGCCGGGGTCTCCATGGCGCCGCCGTCGTTGAGCTGGATCTGGTTCTCGGCGACCGCGCCGACGACCACCGGGGTGTCGCTGAGCTGGCCGGCGAGGGTGTCGCCGCCGTCGACGTCCAGGACGTCCGCCACGATGACCGTGATGTTGTCCGGTCCGCCGCCGCGCAGCGCGAGCTGGATGAGGTCCTGGACGGTCTGCTGCGGGCCCTGGTAGCTGGCGAGGGTCTCCTCCATCGTCTGGTGGGAGACGACGCCGGACAGGCCGTCGGAGCAGATCAGGTACCGGTCACCGGCGCGGACCTCGCGGATGGACAGGTCCGGCTCGACGTGCTCACCACTGCCCAGCGCGCGCATGAGGAGCGACCTCTGCGGGTGGGTGGTGGCCTCCTCCTCGGTGATGCGGCCCTCGTCGACCAGCCGCTGCACCCAGGTGTGGTCCTGGGTGATCTGGGTCAGGACACCGTCCCGGAGGAGGTACGCCCGGGAGTCGCCGACGTGGACCAGGCCGAGGCGCTGCCCGGTCCACAGCAGGGCGGTCAGGGTGGTCCCCATGCCCTCGAGCTGGGGGTCCTCCTCGACCATCAGCCGGAGCTGGTCGTTGGCCCGCTGGACCGCCGTACCGAGCGAGGTGAGGATGTCGGATCCCGGGACGTCGTCGTCGAGCGTGACGAGCGTGGAGATCACCTCGGAGGAGGCCACCTCACCGGCGGCCTGGCCGCCCATGCCGTCGGCGATCGCGAGCAGACGGGGACCGGCGTAACCGGAGTCCTCGTTGCCCTCGCGGATCATGCCCTTGTGCGATCCGGCGGCGAAGCGCAGTGACAGACTCATGCGCACCTGCCCTGTCGACGCTGCCTCGGGGTACAGCCGGTCTCGAGCCACACTGCCCACCCTCCGGTCGGGAGCCTGTCCCGGCCCGCGACGATCCGCGCCGCGGGCACCGCTGCGGGAATCGCTGCGGCTCGCTCGCTCCGCTCGCTCATTGTCGTACTACTTCCGCAGCTCGATGACGGTCTTGCCGATGCGGATCGGCGCGCCCAGCGGAATCGGTGTCGGGGTGGTGAGCCGGGTCCGGTCGAGATACGTGCCGTTGGTGGACCCGAGATCCTCGACGATCCACTGGCCGTCACGGTCCGGGTAGATCCTGGCATGCCTGCTGGAGGCGTAGTCGTCGTCCAGCACGATCGTGGAGTCGTGCGCACGGCCCAGGGTGATGGTCTGCCCCTGCAGGGCGACCGTGGTGCCCGTGAGGGTCCCTTCTGACACGACCAGTTTGGTCGGCGCGCCGCGCCGCTGTCGGCCGGACTGCTGGCGCTGCTGCGGCGGCGTCGGGGTCTGCCGCGCGCTCTGCTGCGGACGCGCCGCCTCGCGGCGCGAACCGCGCTGCGTGACACGCGTACCGAACAGGTCGCTGCGGATGACCTGGACGGCCACGATGACGAACAGCCACAGTACGGCGAGGAAACCCAACCGCATGACCGTGAGGGTCAGCTCTGACATTGCCCCCGCTTCACCCTTCGGCTTGCCGGTAAACGATGGTGGTACTGCCCACGACGATCCGCGAGCCGTCGCGGAGCGTAGCGCGGGTGGTGTGCTGCCCGTCCACCACGATGCCGTTGGTGGACCCCAGATCCTGGATCGTCGAGGGCGTTCCGGTCCGGATCTCGCAGTGGCGGCGCGATACGCCGGGGTCGTCGATCCGCACGTCGGCTTCGGTGCTTCGGCCCAGCACCAGCGTCGGGCGGGAGATCTGGTGGCGGGTGCCGTTGATCTCGATCCAGCGGCGCACCGGGGCGCCGGGCATGGGGCCAGGAGCGGCCGGCGGGCGGCTCGCTGCGGGCGGACGGTTCGTACCGGGCGGCGGGGCCGCCGGCATGGGAGGCGCGCCGGCCGGAGGGTAACCGTACCCACCGGGACGGCCGCCCGGGGGCGGGCCCGCCGGGGAGGGCCCGGCCGGCGCCTGCGGCGCCGACTGCGACGTACTCGACGCGAGGGTGCGGCTGCGCACCCGGTACAGGCCCGTGTCGAGGTCGTCGGCCTTCTCCAGGTGGACCTTGATGGGGCCCATGAAGGTGTAGCGCTGCTGCTTGGCGTAGTCGCGCACCAGGCCGGACAGCTCGTCGCCGAGCTGGCCCGAATACGGGCTCAGGCGCTCGTAGTCCGGGGCACTCAGCTCGACGATGAAGTCATTGGGGACGACCGTGCGCTCGCGGTTCCAGATCGTCGCGTTGTTGTCGCACTCCCGCTGGAGGGCGCCCGCGATCTCGACGGGCTGCACCTCGGACTTGAAGACCTTGGCGAAGGTGCCGTTGACCAGGCCTTCGAGACGCTGCTCGAACCGCTTCAGGACTCCCATGGGGCACCTCCTCCGTCGTTGCCGTCCTGGTACTGCTTACTGATCGTATCCACGCGTCGGGAAATCGGCTGGTTCCCCTTCTCTGCCCTGTGGATGAGTGTCACCTCTCACAGGGATCGTAGAGGCGTCCCCAGGACAGTGTCCCGCACCCCGGGTGCGGCCCGGCGGACCGGGGGCGGCGGACGGGTCCCGGCCGGTCTCGCGGAGCGGCGGCCGGGAGGGCGCGGGACGGCCGTGGGGGTGCCGGGCGGTCCGGGAGCGCCGGGGGCGGCGCGGATTCGCGGTGGCGGGCCGGTGGCCGGCCGCCGGGCGCGGAGCCGTGCCGGGCGGCGCCGGAACCCGTGCGAGGGTGTCGTCGAAGTCGGAGTCGGAGTCGGGGGCCGGGAGCGGGCGGCCCGGCGGCCGGGAGCGGAGCCGGGAGCCGGGGGCCGCGCGCGGTGCGGGTCGCGGGGCCGCGGAACCGTACGGGGTGCCGGCGCGGGCGGGACGGAGTGCCGGAGCCGCGCGGGGTGCGGGTCCGAAGTGTCGCGACCGGCGGGTGCCGGAGCCGTACGAGGTGCCGGCGCGGGCGGGGCTTCCAAGCCGGGCGGGACGTCGTGGCCGGACGGGGTGCCCGTCCGTAAGGGGCCGTCGTGCCGTGCCCGCCGGGTGCTCTTCCTCTTCTTCTCCCGCACCGGCCTCTCCCACCTCCCCGCCGACCCTCTCCTTCTGCTTCCCCGCCTTCTGGCTTCCCGGCGCGTCCGGCCGGCTCACGGGCCTCACCCGGCCTCCACCCGCCTCGTCGGCCGGGGGCCAGGGGCCCGGAACAACGGATGTGAATCCACCCTCCGCGACGTGCTAATCTTCTGATGTCGCCAGGCGCTCCCACCGAAAAGGCGGGGGACACGGCGGCAACACCCAATGCGCGGGTGGCGGAATAGGCAGACGCGCTGGATTCAGGTTCCAGTGCCCGCAAGGGCGTGGGGGTTCAACTCCCCCCTCGCGCACGTAGGGAAACCGATGAAACGGGTTCTCGCCGGAGACGGAAGTCACGGCGGGGCCCGTTTCTCGTTGTGCGGTGGGTCACATGCGCGCGGGGGCGCCAGTGCCCGCCGGTGCCGGTTGGTGCTCGCGGGACGGTCCGCTCCGAGCGGTTTCCGTGCGGTCCGTGCGCGGGGCAGGCACTCTACGCAGGTGCCTTCACTCGTTCCTCAGCAGTCTTCCGACGGCCCGTCCGGTCACCTGATCGTCTGCGGCGACGACGCGCTGGCCCACCGGCTGGCCGGGGAGCTCCGTCACGTCTACCGGGAGCGGGTCACCCTGGTGCGTCCCGGTGGCGGACCGGCGATCGGCCCGCGGCTCTCCGTACCGGCGCAGGGGCGGGCCTCCGCCCTCCTCGGCCGGGTGTCCGCCGCCATGACCGGGGCGCCGCCGGTGTCACCGGTGCCGCCGGTGTCCGGCCCGACCGGCCTGGTCACCGTGGAGGCCGACGAGCCGACCGAGCGGGTGCTGGCCTCGGCCGGGGTGGCCGGCGCGGCCGCTCTCGCGCTGGTCTACGACGACGACGAGACGAACATCCGGGCCGCTCTCGCGGCCCGTCGTCTCAACCCCGGGCTCCGGCTGGTGATCCGGCTCTACAACCGCAAACTCGGCCAGCACCTGGAGCAGCTCCTCGACCAGGCGGCGCTCCTCACCCTGCCCGGCCTGGATCCCGAGGCCGTCGACGCGTCCACCACCGTTCTCTCCGACGCCGACACCGCGGCGCCCGCGCTGGCGGCCACCGCCGTCGCCGGCACGAGCAAGGTCGTGCACGCGGGCGGGTTGCTGTTGCGGGCCGTGGAGCGGACACCGCCGGGGCGCGGCCAGGTCGCCGATCCGGGGCTGTGCACCCTCGCCCTGCTCTCCGCCACCACCCATGACCCGGCCGGTGAGGAAGGGTCGGACACCAGCGGCACGGCCGGGCCCCAGCTGCTGCCCGACCCGCGTACCGTCACCGCCGCCACCGGGCGCGGCACGATCGTCCTCGAAGCGGTGACCCACACCGGCCCGGTGCTGCCGGCCGGGCGTCTGGCCGGCCGGGGCGTCCCGTTCTCCGAACTCTTCTCCCGGCGCCTGCGCTGGGCGGTCGCCGGTACGGGCCTGGCGGTCCTGGCGCTGGCGGTCGCCTCCTGGCTGACCACCGGGGACCATCCCCTGCACGCCGCCTATGTCACGCTGCTGGACCTCTTCTCCATCAACGACCCCGCCGTCGGCCAGTCCACGGCCCGCCAGGTGCTCCAACTGCTGTCCGGGCTGGTGGGCCTCGCGCTGCTGCCCCTCCTCGTCGCGGGATCCCTGGAGGCGCTGGGCGCGTTCCGCAGCGCCTCCGCCCTGCGCCGCCCGCCGCGCGGGCTGTCCGGCCATGTGGTGCTGCTCGGGCTCGGCAAGATCGGCACCCGGGTGCTGGCCCAGTTGCGCGACCTGGGCATCCCGGTGGTCTGCGTGGAGGAGGACCCCGAGGCGCGTGGCGTCCCGCTGGCCCGCCGGCTGCGGGTGCCGACCGTGATCGGTGACGTCACCTCGGAAGGCGTGCTGGAGGCCGCCAAGATCCATCGGGCGCACGCACTGCTCGCCCTCACCAGCTCCGACACCACCAACCTGGAGGCCGCCCTCTACGCCCGTACGGTCAAGGCGGATCTGCGCGTGGCCCTGCGGCTGTACGACGACGACTTCGCCACCGCCGTCTACCGGACGCTGCGGGCCGCTCACCCCGACGCCCTCACCCGCAGCCGGAGCGTCTCGCACCTGGCCGCCCCCGCCTTCGCCGGAGCCATGATGGGCCGTCAGGTCCTGGGTGCCATACCGGTCGAGCGCAAGGTCCTGGTCTTCGCGGCGCTCGCGGTGGCCGGCCACCCGCAACTGGAGGGCCGCACCATAGAGGAAACCTTTCGGCCCGGGGCCTGGCGCGTTCTCGCCCTGGACACCACCGCCCCCGCCGAGCGGCGACCCGACCTGGCCGTGCCCCGCCCCTCCGACGGCGGCCAGCACCCCACCGGTCTGGTCTGGGACCTCGACCCCGGATACGTCCTCCAGCCCGACGACCGCGTCGTACTGGCCGCCACCCGCCGGGGCCTGGCCGAACTGCTGGGCAGGCACGCCCGGCCGCGTACCGGCCCCGTGAGCGGTCCGGAACGGTGAGCGGTCTCCCGGGGACCAGTGAGCGGTCCGGAACGGGGAGCGGGGCCCAGGGCCCCGGGCTGCTCGGGGGGCCCGGGCTCAGGGGGCCGGACCGCGGAGGGTAGGGCTCACGGGCCGTGGGCCCGACGAGGCCGGACCTAGAGCTCTTCGTCCGGCCAGTCCAGCAGACGGGCGCCGATCACCGCCGTCTGCAGGGTGTAGCGGTCCACCGGGTCGCCGGGGTCGGCGCCCGTGAGCTGGTGGATCCGCTCCAGCCGGTAGGTCATCGCCCGTACGCTCAAGGAAAGCCGCCGGGCGGCCTCCGCGGCCACGCAGCCCGTGTCGAAGTACGCGGTCAGGGTCTCCAGCAGCGGCCGCGCTCCGCCCCGGGCCTCCCGGAGCGGGCCGAGCACCGTGCGCACGAGGTCGGCCATGGCCTGCCGGTCGCGAGTGAGCACCGGATAGACCAGCAAGTCAGCGGCGTACAGCACCGGGTCCTTCAGATTCATGCGCGCGGCCAGGTCCAGCGCGTTGAGCGCCTCCTCGTAGGAGTGGACGACTCCGCCGACCCCCGGATGGGGGCGGCCGACGGCCACCCGGCCGCCGTCGGTCGCGGTGTGCGCCTGCTGGGCGAAGGCGTCCAGGACGTCGGCCTGGTCGCCCGGCGCGACACAGATCAGCCGGCCGTTCTTCGTGGTCAGCAGGATGCGGCGGTGGCCGAACCGGGCCGCGAGGGACGATTCGATGCCGCGGCTCACCGAGTAGCCGTCGTCGTACGGCTCGGCCCCCTGCGCCACGGCGACCGCGTGCGCGTGGGACAGCAACAGCCCGAAGCGCTCCGCCCGTTCGGCGAGACGCCCGAGGTCGCTGCGGCCGTGGAGCAGGTCGTCGATGAACTCCCGCCGGGCGGCCTCCTGACGGCGGATCGCCAGCCGCTGCGCCCGCTCGTGCCCCTCCGCGAAGGCGTCCACCGCCTGTTCCACCGCTGCCAGCAGATGGTCCGTGGCCGCGCCGCGCAGGCCCGGCCGCACGTGCTGGGCGGCGGAGAGGTGGGCGCGGACCAGCGCGCGGAGCCCGACACCGTTCTCGGCGGCCCGCTCACCCCGGGCCCGCAGCGCTTCCAGCTCGTCGCGGGTCAGCCTCCTGCCGGTCGCGCAGGCGCCGGCCAGGATCTGGGCGTACCCCTCCAGATACTCCTCGGCCGTGTCCCGTTCCGCCATGTCCCCTCCGCGTTCCTGACGCGCCGCTGACGCCTTTCTGACGCGTGGACGTCAAGGGTGTCACGCGTCTGCCGGGGGCCGTCACTGGCATCGGGGCGGGACGAGGACTGCCGGTGAACGGCAATGCGGACAGGCGTGCCGTCCTGCCAGCATGGACCGGCCGGGGCCCGGCGCGCGGACCGGTGCCGGGCACCGGAAAGCGGTGTGCCACGCGGCACCGGGGGGGTGCCGCGCACCGGCAGGTGGTGTGCCGTGGGCGCCGGGGAGCGGTGTGCCGTGCGGTGGGGAGCGGAGTTCCGTGCGGTGGGGCGCGGAGTTCCGAGCCGGGAACGCGAGGAGGAGGGATGGGGGAGGAGTTCCTGCGGGCCGTCGCGGCGTTCCCGGCCGTGCTGTTCACCGCGGCCCTGGTGGTCGTCATCGGCTTCTGGTCGCTGGTGCTGCTCGGCGTGGCCGGCACGGCCGATTTCGACACGGACGTGGACGGCGACGCACTGGGCCTCGGGGGTGTCCCGGTGTCCGTGGCGCTCTCGCTGGTGATCGCCCAGTCGTGGTGTGTCGGCGTCACCGGGTCCGTACTGCTCTTCCGCACGGGGTGGCCCCCGGCCGTGCGCCACCTGCTCGGAGTCGTCCTGCTGTTCGCCTCCCTGGCCGTCGCCCGGTGCCTGACCGGCGTGGTCCTGCGCGCCGTCGCGCGACAGCGCCGGTAGCCGCCGAGCAACCGCCGCCACGGTGGTCCCGGGTCGCTCGGTACGCCGTGCCTCAGGAGTCGGTGTCGCCGGCCGCGTTGTAGCGCAGGAGGTACTGGGCGAAGCGGGCGAGGTCCTCGGTGGACCAGTCGGCGAGGCGGGCCTGGTAGGCGGCGCGGCGGCTGGCGTGCGTGGCGGAGAGGAGCTCGGTGCCGGCCCCGGTGGGGTGGAGGACCTGGACCCGGTGGTCGGTGGCGTCGGGGCGGCGCTCGACCAGGCCCAGTTTCTCCAGGACGGCGACCTGACGGCTGACGGTCGACTTGTCGAGCATGTAGTGCGCCGCGAGGTCGGTGGCGCGGCAGCCCTGCTGGTCCTCGATGTGCGCGAGCAGCGTGTACGAGACGAGCGGCAGCTCGGGGTGGAGCCGCGCGGCGGCGGCGCGGGCCCGCCGGGCGAACGCCGTCAGCTCCCGCTGGATGGTGTCGACGGAGTCGTCGCGCGCCCCTGACATGACTGCCCTCTCTGTCCGTTTCCTGGCCCCAAGGTTCAGTTGTATAGTACAACGGATGAGTATGTTGTAAAAGCCAACTGATGGAGATGTTCTTGATGTCGGTGTCATCGGCGAGCCACCGGGACACGAGTACCGCGACCGCCCTGCGTCATGTGCTCGGGCACTTGCTGACGCCGCTGCTGATGTGTGTCGGCATGGGAATGGCGTACCTCGGCGCCTTCCACGCGCCCCAGCCCCACGACCTGAGGGTCGACGTGGTCGGTTCGGCGCCGGCTGCGCGGGTCCTGGCGCAGACGCTCCAGGACGGGGGCGACGGCGCGCTGGACGTCCGCACCGTGGCCGACCGCGACACCGCGGTCGAGGCGCTCAAGGCCCAGGAGATCTTCGGCGCGTACCTGCCGGGTGCCAAGCCCGAGCTGCTGGTGGCGTCGGCCGCGTCGGACACCAGCGCCACGGTGGTGGAGAAGGTCTTCACGGACGTCGCCGCCCGGCGTGGTGCCCCGCTGGAGGTGACGGACGTGGTGCCGGTGTCGGAGGGCGACCCGACGGGGCAGGGCGTGTTCTTCCTGCTGGTGGCGCTGTCGATCGGCTCGTATGCCTCGGTGGCGGTGATCGGCGGCGCGGGAGCCGTGCTGCCGCTGCGGATCAGGGCGCTGTTGGCGGCCGGGATGTCGCTGGTGGTCAGCGGGATCGGGGCGGTGTTCGCGGGACCTCTGTTCCACTTGGTGGACACCGGGCTGGGCGGGGTGTGGGCGATGGCGTGGCTGTACTCGGCGGGGATCCTGTTGATCGGCGTCGGACTGCACACCTTCCTCAAGCGGTGGACGACGCTGGGCGTGATGGTGCTCTTCGTCATGCTCAACTTCACCAGCTCGGGCGGTGTCTTCCGGCCGGAGCTCCAGCCCGGTTTCTTCGCGGCGCTGCACGCCTTCTGGAACGGCGCGGGCTTCGTGGAGGGCGTGCGGTCCCATGTCTACTTCGGCGGAACCGGCCTGGGCGGTCACGTACTGGTCCTGGCGCTGTGGCTGGCCGGGGGCGCCGCGCTGATCGGTGTGGCGGCGCTCGCCGAGGCGGGACGCCGGCGCGACGCGCACGGCACGCCGGCCGGGCGGGAGGTGCCGGCGGGGACGGAACGGGACCCGAGGGAGGACGTGGCGACGGGCCGCGCCGAGGGCCGCCCGGATGACCGCGCGGAGGGGACGGACGGGGACGCGGAGGAGGAGATGGCCGAAGCGGTCGCTGTCTGACCGGACGCGTCCGGTCAGACAGCCGCCCTCCGGTGTCGGCCGGTGCTCACCGGGGCAGCCGTGCACTCAGCACGGTTGTCCACAGGGGCAGACGGTGATCGGATCGCGGCGGTACGGTCGTGGGCAGTCGGCGTGCGAGCGGCGGTGCCGGGAACGGGGGGCCTGATGAGCGGGAACGGGACTGCGGTGGCGGACACGGGAGCCGGGGAACCGGGTGAGGCACGGCCGGGTGGCGCACGGGCGGGTGATGCGCGGCCGGGTGCCGTACGCGGTGGCGGCTTCGGACGCATACCGGTGGTGCCCGGGTTCGCGCGGCGCCCGGACGGCGCGGGGGAGAGCCCCAAGGCGAGGGGGAAGGCCCTGCGTGAGCGGGTGCCCAGGTCCTCCCACGGCTCGCTGCCGCCGACGGAGGCCCGGCCGGACGCGGTCCGGGCGGTGGCGGAGTCCAGCCGGGGCCGCGTGCCGGGACTGGCGCCCCTCAGGGTGGGCAGAATGGCCGCCAATCCGTTCGCGTTTCTGCGCGGTGCCGCCGGGCTGATGGCCCACGACCTGGCGGGCACGCCGGTCACGGGCGTGGGCGCGCAGATCTGCGGGGACGCTCACGCGGCGAACTTCGGGCTGTACGGGGACGCGCGCGGCCGGCTGGTCATCGACCTGAACGACTTCGACGAGACCGTCTTCGGCCCGTGGGAGTGGGACGTCAAGCGGCTGGCGACGTCGCTGGTGCTGGCCGGGCGGGTCGCGGGCGCCGACGAGGACATATGCCGGGAAGCGGCCTTCGACGCGGTCGGCGCCTACCGGCGGACCATGCGGCTGCTCGCCAGGCTGCCGGCCCTGGACGCCTGGAACGCCATCGCCGACGAGGAACTGGTCTCCTACACGGACGCGCGGGACCTGCTCGGCACGCTGGAGCGGGTCTCCGAGAAGGCGCGCAACAACACCAGCGCCCGGTTCGCCGCCAAGGCGACCGAGGAGTGCGAGGACGGCGGACGACGGTTCGTGGACGCCCCGCCGGTACTGCGCCGGGTACCGGACGCGGAGGCGGCGGCGGTCGCCGCGTCCCTCGGGGAGTACGTCCGGACGCTGCCGGAGGACCGGTTGCCGCTGCTGGCCCGGTACGCGATACACGACGTGGCGTTCCGGGTCGTCGGCACCGGGAGCGTGGGCACGCGTTCGTACGTGGTGCTGCTGCTCGACCACCGGGGCGAGCCGTTGGTCCTCCAGGTGAAGGAGGCACGCCCGTCGGCGCTGCTGCCGTATCTGCCGGAGGCGGGGTTCCAGGTGTCCGAGGTGCCGCACGAGGGCCGGCGCGTCGTGCTCGGGCAGAAGCGCATGCAGGTCGTCAGCGACAGCCTGCTGGGCTGGACGACCGTGGAGGGCAGGCCGTACCAGGTGCGGCAGTTCCGCAACCGCAAGGGCAGTGTGGACCCGGCCGCCCTCACCGCCGATCAGATGGACGACTACGGGCGGATGACGGGCGCGCTGCTGGCCAGGGCGCACGCGCACAGCGCCGACCCGCGGCTGGTCGCCGGGTACTGCGGCAAGAACGATGAGCTGGACGAGGCGGTGGCGCGGTTCGCCGTGGCCTACGCGGACCGTACGGAGGCCGACCACGCCGATCTGGTCGCGGCGGTCAGGGCCGGACGCATAGCCGCCGAGCTGGGAGTGTGAGGGGAAGGCCCGGCCGCCCGTAGGCTGGGCGGGTGACGACCCCGAGCGACGACATGAACGGCGAAGCGGCCGGCGATGTGACCGCGGCGGCCCCCGGCCACGCGGCCGGCGGCGTGACCGACGGCACGGCCGCTGCCGCCTCCGGTGGCGTGACCGGTGGTGCGGCAGAGCGGCCCGAGGCGCGGCTGGCCAGAGCGGTGCGCGCCGCCGAGCAGGCACTGATCGAGTTCGAGATCGCGGTGGAGACCTTCCGGGTCGAGGTGGACAACTTCTCCCGTCTCCACCACCAGAAGCTCGGCCCGATGTACACGCGGCTGGACGAGCTGGACGCCCGGATCGCGGAGGCGAGGGCGGCCCGCACCGGTGACCCGGAGGACCTGCGCCGGGCGCGGGAGGCCCGGGACCTGGTGCAGCCGATGCCCGGCGTCGACGAGCTGTTCCACAACTGGGTCGACTCCGACGGTCTGTCCGCCGAGGCCTCCGCGATGCTCACCGACCAGCCCGTGCAGCCGCCCAAGCGGGTACGGCCGAGCGACGAGGCCCGCCGGCTCTACCGGGAACTGGTCCGCAAGGCCCACCCCGACCTGGCGCGGGAGGAGGCCGAGCAGCGCCGCCGCGAAGAGTTCATCACGCGTGTCAACGCGGCCTACGCGCGTGGGGACGAAGTACTGCTGCGGGAGCTGGCCGAGGAGTGGGCGGCGGGCCCGGCGCCGGCCACCGCCGAGCTCAGCGAGAGCGAGGAACTCTACGCCCGGCTGGAATGGCTGGCACGGCGCAAGGAGCTGTTGGCGGTGGTCGCCCGCGAGCTGGAGGAGAGCGCCATCGGAGCGATGCTGCGGATGGCGCCCGATGACCCGGACCGGCTGCTGGAGGAGATCGCCGAACAGCTGCTGTCGCAGGTCGCGCAGCGTGAGGAAGAACTTGCCGCGCTGGTGCGGCAGGTGCAGTAGGTTGCAGAAGAACCCCACGGACGAGGGAAGGCTTGACCCATGAACTTCGCACCGCTGCCCACGGTGGACGCGGCGTCGGTGCCGGCCGACGGCCTGGTGCTGGACGTGCGCGAGGACGACGAGTGGGCGGCCGGCCATGTCGAAGGCGCGCTGCACGTGCCGATGAGCGCGTTCGTCGCCCGCTTCGGTGAGGTGACGGAGGCGGTCTCCGAAGGGCGCCGCGCCTATGTGATGTGCCGGGTCGGCGGCCGTTCGGCGCAGGTGACCCAGTACCTGGTGCAGCAGGGCATCGACGCGGTGAACGTCGACGGCGGCATGCTCGCCTGGGAGGGGGCCGGACGCCCCATGGTCACCGACACCGGCAGCCCGGCCATCGTCCTCTGACCGCCCCCGGCACGGGCCCGGCCCCGGCACGGGCCCGCCCGGCCTGCGGCTGCCGGCTGCGTGACGTCCGTACCGGTGGCCTGCGGGCGTGCGGCTTCGTGCCGGTGGCATGACCGCCGGACGCTCGTGAGCCGCTGGCTCCTCGGCCGGTGACCGCGGTGACCCCGGTGATCGGTCGGCCGGGCCGCCGGGGAGGCCGGGGGTCCGGGAGGCCGCCCAGGGCCTCAGCGGTCGTAGTCGACTTCCACCACCGGGGTCAGCGGGTGCGACTGGCAGGTCAGCACATAGCCGGCTTCCGTCTCCTCCGGCTCCAGGGCGTAGTTGTAGTCCATCCGCACCTCGCCGGTGACCAGGAAGGCCCGGCAGGTACCACAGACGCCGTCCTTGCACCCGTACGGAACATCGCTGCGGGCCCGCAGGACCGTCTCCAGCAGCGGCTCGCCGTCCTGTACCGGCCAGGTGCCTGACCGGCCGTCCAGCGTCGCCGTCAGGGTGGCCGCCAGCGTGGGCTGCGGGTCCGCCGCCACCGCCTGCACCGTGGTGGGCGCGGGACCGTCCACGTGGAACAGCTCCTCGTGGATCCGGCCGCGCTCCACACCGAGATCGTGCAGCGCCTGCTCGGTGGCCTGGACGAGTCCGTGCGGCCCGCAGAGGTACCAGCCGTCCACCTCGGTGACCGGCAGCAGGGAGGGGAGCAGCCCGGCCAGCCGCTCCCGGTCCAGCCGCCCGGGCGCCAAGCCGGCCTGCTGCTCCTCGCGGGACAGCGCGGTGACCAGCTGGAAGCGCTCCGGGTAACGGTCCTTGAGGTCGGCGACCTCCTCCAGGAACATCGTCGACGCGGTGGAGCGGTCGCTGCGTATCAGACAGAACCGGGCATCCGGCTCGCGGGCGAGGAGCGTCGCCGCCATGGAAAGGACCGGGGTGATGCCACTGCCGCCGACCACGGCGGCGAAACGGCCGGGGCGCGGGTCGAGGAGGAAGCGTCCCATCGGCTCCATGACCTCGACGGTGTCGCCGACCGCGAGCTCCTTGAGCACGTACGTCGAGAACTCGCCACCATCCACCAGCCGGACGCCGATCCGCAGCACCGGGTCCTCGCCCGCCGCGGCGGCGGGAGCACAGATCGAGTACGTACGGCGGAGCTCCTCGCCGCCCGGCACATCCCGCCGCAGGGTGACGTGCTGGCCGGGGATGTGACGGAACGCCTCCCGCAGCTCGGGCGGGACGGCGAAGGTGACGGCCACCGAGTCCTCCGTGAGCCGGTCGACCTGGCTCACCCGGAGCGGATGGAACATCTACAACTCCTTGAAATGGTCGAACGGTTCACGGCACGCGGTGCAGCGACGCAGCGCCTTGCAGGCGGTGGAAGAAAACCTACTCAGTAGCTCGGTGTCGGTCGAGCCGCAGTTCGGACAGCGAATGGCCAGTGTGAGAGGTACCGGGCCGGTGCCGCTGTCCGGCGGGCCCTGCGGGCGGGGCGGGGCTATGCCGAACTCCGCGAGCTTGCGCCGTCCCTCCGCGCTGATGTCGTCGGTCGACCACGCCGGCGACAGGACCGTCACCACCGACACGTCCTGTACGCCGTGTTCACGCAGCACCCGCTCGATGTCCGCGGACATCGCCTCGATCGCCGGACAGCCGGTGTAGGTCGGGGTCAGCTCCACCGTGACCCGGCCGGGATCCGAAACGCGCACCCCGCGGAGCACTCCGAGCTCCTCCAGCGTCAGAACGGGCAGCTCCGGATCGGGCACCGAGCCGGCGAGCCGGCTCAGCTCCTCCTCGAGCGCCGTCATGGTCACCACGACGCCCCGGGATGACTGCGGTGCAGGTGCTGCATCTCGGCCAGCATCCGGCCGAACGCCTCGGTGTGCAGCCCCTGGCGGCCCGCGCCCGCGCTCCATCCGCCGGAGCGCGGTCCGTCCGGCACGGTGAGCGTGGCCCGCTCCAGCACCGCGGTGACCGAGGCCAGCCAGTCGGCCTCCAGCTCCCGCCAGTCGACGCCGAGCCCCTCCACCGGCTGGAACAGCTCGCCGGTGAACCGCCACAGCGCCCGACAGGCCCGCTGCATCCGCTCATGGCTCTCCGCGGTGCCGTCACCCAGCCGCAGGGTCCACTGCTCGGCATGATCCTGGTGGTAGGCGGTCTCCTTGACCGCCTTGGCCGCCAGCCCCGACAGCGGGCCCGGGCCGGTCTCGTCCCCGTCGACGGCCAGCCGGCCGTACAGCAGCCGCTGGTAGGTGGAGAAGTACAGCTGCCGAGCGATGGTGTGGGCGAAGTCGCCGTTCGGCTGCTCGACCAGCTGGACGTTGCGGAAGGCGCGCTCCTCGCGCAGGTACGCCAGTTCGTCCTCGTCCCCGACCATGGAGAGCAGTACCCGGGCCTGGCCGAGCAGGTCCAGCGCGATGTTGGCCAGCGCGACCTCCTCCTCCAGGACGGGCGCGTGGCCGGCCCACTCCCCCAGGCGGTGCGAAAGCACCAGCGCGTCGTCGCCGAGGGCGAGCGCCGCGGCGTTCACCGTGGCCGTCACAGGTGCTTCACCCCCTCCGGGATCTCGTAGAACGTCGGGTGCCGGTACGGCTTGTCCGCCGACGGCTCGAAGAACGGGTCCTTCTCGTCGGGTGACGAGGCCGTGATCGCCGAGGACGGCACCACCCAGATGGAAACGCCCTCGTTTCGGCGGGTGTACAGATCGCGGGCGTTGCGCAGTGCCATCTCCGCGTCCGGCGCGTGCAGGCTTCCCGCATGGGTGTGGGACAGCCCGCGGCGCGAGCGCACGAACACCTCCCACAGCGGCCAGTCGCTGGTCGTCATGCCGTCGCCTCTCCGTCCTGGTGCTGCTCGTGCTGCCCGCTGTGCTTGGCGGCGTACGCGGCCGCCGCGTCCCTCACCCAGGCGCCCTCTTCGTGCGCCCGGCGACGCTGGGTAATCCGCTGCTCGTTGCAGGGGCCGTTGCCCTTGAGGACCTGGTGGAACTCCGACCAGTCGATCGGGCCGAAGTCGTAGTGCCCGCGCTCCTCGTTCCACCGCAGCTCCGGGTCGGGCAGGGTGAGTCCCAGCGACTCGGCCTGCGGGACGCAGATGTCGACGAAACGCTGGCGCAGCTCGTCGTTGGAGTGCCGCTTGATCTTCCAGGCCATGGACTGCGCCGAGTGCGCCGACTCGTCGTCCGGCGGGCCGAACATCATCAGCGAGGGCCACCACCAGCGGTTCACCGCGTCCTGCGCCATCGCGTGCTGCTCCGGGGTCCCGCGCGAGAGGGCGAGCAGCGACTCGTACCCCTGGCGCTGGTGGAAGGACTCCTCCTTGCAGATGCGGACCATCGCGCGGGCGTACGGACCGTAGGAGCAGCGGCACAGCGGCACCTGGTTGGTGATGGCCGCGCCGTCCACCAGCCAGCCGATGGCGCCGACATCGGCCCAGGTCAGCGTCGGGTAGTTGAAGATCGAGGAGTACTTCTGACGGCCGGAGTGGAGCTTGTCCAGCAGCTCGTCGCGGCCGGTGCCCAGTGTTTCGGCGGCGCTGTAGAGGTACAGGCCGTGACCGGCCTCGTCCTGCACCTTGGCCATCAGGATCGCCTTGCGCCGCAGGGACGGGGCGCGCGTGATCCAGTTGGCCTCGGGCTGCATGCCGATGATCTCGGAGTGGGCGTGCTGGGCGATCTGCCGCACCAGCGTGGCGCGGTAGGCCTCCGGCATCCAGTCGCGCGGCTCGATCCGCTCCTCCGCGGCGACGGCGGCCTCGAACACCGCCTCGTACGCCTCTTGCGTGTCCGTGGTCACTGCCGTCATCCGGGCCCCCTACCGACCGATCGTTCGGTTGAATGACTTCAATGGTGAGTCGGCGGCCCGTATGGTGTCAACCCTGTGGATAACCGCGGTGCAGGGATGGGGATCGGGGCGGGATGGAGTCGTACGACGAGGAGGGCGGGCGTGGCGGGCGCCACGGGCGTCCCAGGGGCACCCGGGACAACGGGGCCGTGGCTTCGTCCGACCGGGTGACCCCGCAACGGCGCCCCCAGGTGTCGGAGGCGCCGCCCACCACCGGCCCGGCACCCGAGGCCGCCGCTCGCACCGCCGGTGGCAGCGTGACCCCGGAGGCCGGGGCCGACCTCGGTACCGCCCGCCGCACTGGCGACGCCGGCGCCTCGGCGGCCACTGGCCCCGCCGCTCCTGCCGCTGCCGCCGGCCGGGACCACCCCGGCACTCTCGGCCGCCCGGACCCGCCGCGGGGAGCGGCCCGGTCCGCCGGGCCTGCCGTGCCCGGCGCCACTGCCGGGCCCTCGGCGCCTCCCGCGCCCGGGGAGCCCGGGCAGCCCGGTGCGTCCGCCGTGCCCGGCGAGCAGCGTGGTGGGGGCATAGCCGCGCTCTCGCTGCCGTACCAAGTGGTGGCCGCCGTCGCGCTGGCCGTGGTCGGCGTCTTCGCCTGCTTCCACCTGGCCATGATCTTCCTGCACGTCGCTCCCTCGAACACCCTGTCCAAGCAGCACGGCGAGGCCGTCGACGACTGGGTCTTCCCCGAGTTCGAGCAGAACTGGAAGCTCTTCGCTCCCAACCCCCTCCAGCAGAACGTCGCCGTCCAGGTCCGCGCCGAAGTGGCCGGCCCCGGTGGACAGCGCAGGACCACCGGCTGGACCGACCTCACCGCCGACGACGGTGAGGCGATCCGCGGCAATCTCCTGCCCAGCCATGTCAACCAGAACGAACTGCGCCGCGGCTGGGACTTCTACGTGAACTCGCACACCGACGACAACCGCCCCAACGGCCTGCGCGGCCAGCTCTCCGAGCGGTACGTACGGCGTATCGCGATGCTCCGGCTCCAGGAGCACCACCCGGGCGGGACCGTCGAGCGCATACAACTGCGCTCCGTCACCCTGGGCGTGCGGCCCCCGGTGTGGAGCGGCGAGAAGAACGACATCCGCCCCGTCCACCGGGTGCTCCCCTGGTGGCCGGTGACCGCCGCCGATCTGCCCGGCGGCGTGCGGGCCAGCCGTACGGAGGGGGCCAAGTGAACCGGACCCCCACCCCGGCGACCGGCCCTGAGCCCACTCGCGCCGAGCCGCTCGACCGCCGGCTCGCCCGTGCCGTCCAGCGTGTCACCGCCACGGCTCTCGGCCCCTACCAGTCCGCCGTGGTGCGCATCGGCTTCGCCGCGGCCTGGTTGTTCTTCCTGCTGCGTGAGTTCCCGAACCGTCATGAGCTCTACGGGCCCGAGGGGCCCTGGTCCTGGGACATGGCGCAGCAGCTCATCGCCAACAACCACTCCTTCACCGTCCTGATGTGGTCGGACAGCGCGCTCTGGTTCGAGACCGTCTACGTGCTGGCCGTGCTCTCCAGCGCGCTGCTGCTGCTCGGCTGGCGCACCCGCGCCGTGTCGGTGCTCTTCATGGTCGGGGTGCTGTCACTGCAGAACCGCTCCATCTTCATGGGCGACGGCGGCGACAACGTCATTCATCTGATGTCGATGTACCTGGTCCTGACCAGGTGCGGCCGGGTCTGGTCGCTGGACGCCCGGCGGCTGACGCGGCGGGCCGGCCGGCCCGACCGGCTCGGACCGGTCCTCTGGGCGGTCCTCGGTTGCGGACTGGTGGCGGCGACCCTCTTCAGGGACCGCAGCGGCGAGACCTGGGTGCTGGCCCTGCTCTGGCTGCTGTGGGCCGCGCAAGGACTGTGGTGGGTGGCCGGCCGGTACGCCCCGGGGCAGCCCCGCGTACTGCTCGATGTCCTGGCGAACCTCATCCACAACGCCACCCTGTTCGTGATCATGGCTGAGGTCTGCCTGATCTACGCCACGGCCGGCTGGTACAAGGTGCAGGGCTCGCGCTGGCAGGACGGCACCGCGCTGTACTACCCGCTCCAGCTGGACTACTTCACCCCGTGGCCGCCGCTGTCCGACCTGCTCGCCGCCAGTGGCGTGATGGTCATGGTGCTGACGTACGGCACCGTCATCGTGCAGGTCGCCTTCCCGTTCACGCTCTTCAACCGGCGGGTCAAGAACGTCCTGCTGGTGGTGATGATGCTGGAGCACGCGGGCATCGCGCTCCTGCTCGGCCTGCCGTTCTTCTCACTCGCGATGATCGCCGCGGACGCGGTCTTCCTGCCGACCGTCTTCCTGGTGTGGCTCGGCGGCCGGGTGCGGCGGGGCCGGGACCGGCTGCTGCCCGCTCGGCGGACCGGGGCGGTCGCCGGGCAGCGCCGTACGTCCGAGGAGCGGGCTCCCCGTACCCTCGTCGGGTGAGCAGCGAGACCCAGACGGCCGCCGGGGACATCCCCGCCGGCGAGCCGCTTCAGTACGACGACGGTTACGGCACCGAGATCGGTGTCGGGCCGCATCCGCGGCCCTGGCCCCGGGACGAGCGGTACGACCCCGAGCTGCTCGCCCAGGGGGACCGGCGCAATGTCGTCGACCAGTACCGCTACTGGCGGCGCGAGGCGATCGTCGCGGACCTGGACACCAGGCGCCACGACTTCCACGTGGCGGTGGAGAACTGGGGGCACGACTTCAACATCGGTTCGGTGGTCCGCACCGCCAACGCGTTCCTGGCCAAGGAGATCCACATCGTGGGGCGCCGGCGCTGGAACCGGCGCGGCGCGATGGTCACCGACCGGTACCAGCATGTGCGCCACCACCCCGACACCGAGTCGCTGACCGCGTGGGCCGCCGCCGAGGACCTGCCGATCATCGGCATCGACAATCTGCCCGGGGCGGTGCCGCTGGAGCGCACCGAGCTGCCGCGCCGGTGCGTCCTGTTGTTCGGGCAGGAGGGCCCGGGCCTCACGGAGGAGGCCCGGGAGCACGCGGCGATGGTCTGCTCCATCGCGCAGTTCGGCTCCACCCGCTCGATCAACGCCGGGGCGGCCGCGGCCATCGCCATGCACGCCTGGGTGCAGCGGTACGCGGAGATCTCCCCCGAGGACTTCGCCCCGGGGGGACCCCCGGCCGGCGCCTGACCCGAGTCGTCGGGCCCGGTGCCCGACCCGAGCCGCCGCCGGGGTCCGTCGGCGGTCGGGCCGTCAGGTCTGGCGGCGGACCTCCACCACCCGGAAGCGGTTCGCCACGAAAGCGCCGTCGCACAGGGCCGCGTTCGCCGCCGGGTTTCCGCCCGAGCCGTGGAAGTCGGAGAACGCCGCCGTCTGGTTGACGTACACCCCGCCCGTCAGGTTCAGCGAGAGCTGCGCCGCCTCCTCCAGGCACACCTCCTCGATCGCGCGCTCGGTGTCGGCCGACGTGGTGTACGCGCCGACCGTCATCGCGCCCTTCTCGCGGATCGTGCGCCGCAGCAGCTCCAGCGCGTCGGCGGTGGAGTCGACCGAGACGGCGAAGGACACCGGCCCGAAGCACTCCGACATGTACGCCGCCTCCGCGTCCGGCTTGGCACCGTCGAGCTTGACGATCACGGGCGTACGGACGACGGCGTCCGGGAAGTCGGCGTTGGCGACCTCACGGGAGGGCAGGGCGACCTCGCCGATCCCGGCGGCCGCCTCCAGGCGGGCCTTCACATCCGGGTTCACCAGGGCGCCCAGCAGGGCGTTCGCCCGGGCGTCGTCGCCCAGCAGGCCGCTGACCGCCCCCGCGAGGTCGGCGACCACCTCGTCGTACGTCTTGTGGCCGGCGTCCGTGGCGATGCCGTCCCGCGGGATGAGCAGGTTCTGCGGGGTGGTGCACATCTGGCCGCTGTACAGCGACAGGGAGAACGCCAGGTTGGACAGCATGCCCCGGTAGTCGTCGGTGGAGTCGACGACGACGGTGTTGACGCCCGCCTTCTCCGTGTAGACCTGCGCCTGCCGGGCGTTGGCCTCCAGCCAGTCACCGAAGGAGGTCGACCCGGTGTAGTCGATGATCCGGATCTCGGGACGGACGGCCAGCGTCTTGGCGATCCCCTCACCGGGCCGCTCGACGGCCAGCGCGACCAGGTTCGGGTCGAAGCCGGCCTCGGCGAGCACCTCGCGCGCCACCCGTACCGTCAGCGCCAGCGGGAGGACGGCGCGCGGGTGCGGCTTGACGAGCACCGGGTTGCCGGTGGCCAGGGAGGCGAAAAGACCGGGATAGCCGTTCCACGTCGGGAAGGTGTTGCACCCGATCAGCAGGGAGACGCCCCGCCCCACGGGGGTGAACGCCTTCCGCAGCTCCAGCGGGTCCCGCTTGCCCTGCGGCTTGGACCAGTCGGCGACGAGCGGGGTGCGGACCTGCTCGGCGTACGCGTACGCCACCGCCTCCAGGCCGCGGTCCTGGGCGTGTGGGCCGCCCGCCTGGAGCGCCATCATGAACGCCTGGCCGCTGGTGTGCATCACCGCGTGGGCGAACTCGTGCGTCCGGGCGCTGATCCGGGCCAGGATCTCCAGGCACACCAGGGCGCGCAGCTCCGGTCCCGCGTCCCGCCAGGCGGGCATGCCCTCGCGCATGGCGGGCAGCAGCACGTCCACATCGGCGTGCGGGTACTCCACGCCTAGCTCCGGGCCGTACGGCGAGACCTCCCCGCCGGTCCAGCCGTCCGTGCCCGGCTGGTCCAGCTCGAAGCGGGTGCCGAGGACGGCCTGATGGGCGGCGAGACCCTCGGCGGCGCTCAGCGAGCCGTTCTCGCCGTACGCCTTGGGGTGCTCCGGATGCGGGGACCAGTAGGCACGGGTGCGGATCGCTTCGAGGGCCTGGTCGAGGGTGGGCCGGTGCTTCCCGGTCAAGTGGTCGGTGGTGAGCTGCGCGGCGGCCATGACGGACCAACTCCTCGTCGAGCTGGGCAGGGACGGGCGGACAGAGCTAGAGTAACCGAACGATCGGTCGGGACAAGGGGGCCTCCCGAACCTGTGGACAACTCATCGGGGAGGATCACAGTCATGACCGACATCGAGGCCATCGAGCCGGGTCGCACCGTCGCCGTGGTCGGCACCGGCACCATGGGCCAGGGCATCGCGCAGGTCGCCCTGGTCGCCGGCCACCCCGTGCGGCTCCACGACACCGTGCCCGGCCGGGCACGCGAAGCCGCCGCCGCCATCACCGGCCGGCTGGACCGGCTGGTCCAGAAGGGCCGGCTGGCCCCCCGGGAGCGCGACGCGGCCGTCGCGCGGCTGCACGAGGCCGACCGCCTCGCCGACCTCTCCGACGCCGCACTCGTCGTCGAGGCGATCGTGGAACGGCTGGAGGTGAAGCAGCGGCTCTTCGCCGAACTGGAGGAGACGGTCGCCGACGACTGCCTGCTCGCCACCAACACCTCCTCGCTCTCCGTCACGGCCATCGCCGGAGCGCTGCGCCTGCCCGGCCGGTTCGTCGGCCTGCACTTCTTCAACCCGGCACCCCTGCTCCCGCTGGTGGAGGTCGTCAGCGGCTTCGCCACCGACGAGACGGCCGCCACGCGCGCGTACGCCACGGCCGAGGCGTGGGGCAAGACACCGGTCCGGTGCGCCGACACCCCCGGCTTCATCGTCAACCGCCTCGCCCGCCCCTTCTACGCCGAGGCGCTGCGGGTGTACGAGGAGCGGGGCGCGGATCCCGCCACCATCGACGCCGTCCTGCGCGAGAGCGGTGGCTTCCGGATGGGCCCCTTCGAGCTGACCGACCTGATCGGGCAGGACGTCAACGAGGCCGTCACCCGCTCGGTGTGGGAGGCCTTCCACCAGGACCCGAAGTTCACCCCGTCCCTGGCCCAGCGCCGCCTGGTCGAGTCCGGCCGCCTGGGCCGCAAGACGGGCCGGGGCTGGTACCCGTACGGAGAGGGTGCCGACCGGCCGTGCGCGCGGACCGAACCGCCCGCGCCGGCGCCCGCCTCGGTCACCCTGCACGGGCACCTGGGCCACGCCCAGGCGCTGGTCGGGCTGATGGAGGAAGCCGGCATCACCGTCCGCCGCCGCCGGCGCGGCGCCCGGATCACCCTGCCCGGCGGCGGGGAGCTGCGGCTCGCGGACGGCAGGACGGTCTTCGAGCGCGGGGGCGAGGAGATCGTCTACTTCGACCTCGCCCACGACTACACGACCGCCACCCGGATCGCCCTCGCCACCGCCGCGACCACCTCCGCCGAGACCCTCCAGGAGGCCGTGGGCCTCTTCCAGGCGCTCGGCAAGGACGTGACCGTCATCGGCGACGTCCCCGGCATGATCGTCGCGCGGACCGTCGCCATGCTGGTCGACCTCGCGGTGGACGCGGTGGAGCGGGGCGTGGCCAGCGCCGACGACGTCGACACGGCCATGCGCCTCGGCGTCAACTACCCGGCCGGTCCCATGGAGTGGGCCGCGAAGTTCGGCTACCGAGCCGTGGCCGGCCTGCTCAGGGCCATGCACGAGCACCACCCGACCGGCCGCTACGCACCGTGCCTCGGCGTCCTGCGCCGGGCATGCGAGGACGAGACCGCGATGAAGGACCAGGACAGCCGATGACCACCGCGAAGCGGGACACCTACACCCCCGAGACGCTGCTCTCCGTCGCCGTCCGGGTCTTCAACGAGCGCGGGTACGACGGCACGTCCATGGAGCACCTGTCCAAGGCCGCCGGTATCTCCAAGTCGTCCATCTACCACCATGTGGCCGGCAAGGAGGAGCTGCTGCGGCGCGCCGTCAGCCGGGCGCTGGACGGGCTCTTCGCGATCCTGGACGAGCCGGGTGCCGCGCGCGGGCGGGCCATCGAGCGGGTGGAGTACGTGACCCGGCGCACCGTCGAGGTGCTGATGGAGGAGCTGCCGTACGTGACGCTGCTGCTCCGCGTCCGTGGCAACACCACGGCCGAGCGGTGGGCCCTGGAGCGCCGCCGCGAGTTCGACCAGCGCGTCGCCGACCTGCTGAAGGCCGCCGCCGCCGATGGCGACCTGCGCGCCGACGTGGACATAAGGCTGGCCACCCGGCTGCTCTTCGGAATGATCAACTCAGTGGTGGAGTGGTACCGGCCGCAGCCGGACGGCCACACCGGCCGTGAGGTCGTGGACACGGTCGTACGGCTCGCCTTCGACGGGCTGCGCACGGACCACTGACGCCCGCCGTCGGGGACGGGCCGCCGCCGACCACGGCGAACGCCGTCGGCCGTCGCCCCGGACCACCGATGCCCGTACCGGCCGCCCCCGGCGGGTCCCGGTCCGCCGTCGGCCATGCGCGCCGACGGCCTGCCCCGGGCCTTCGGCGGCCCGTCCCGGGTCTCGGGCGGCCTTCGCGGCCTCCCTGGGCGTACCTGGCCCCCGGCCGGGCCGTCCCGGTCCCTCGGTGCGCTGTGCCGGACCCTGGGCCTGTCATCCGCCCCCGGCGGCCCGCTTCCGTCCCTTGGCGGCCTGCCACCGCGGGCCGGGCCGGCGGTCCGCCCGTATGACTTCTCCCGCCTCGACGGGCGCCTGCCCGGAGGCCGGCGTCTCCCGGCCTCTTCCGGGTCCCGGAGGCCGGAGGCCCCCGGCCCGGGCGGGCTCAGCTCTCGTCCAGCAGCGGCCGGCGGTGCAGGTCCGTCTCCTCGAAGACCAGCAGCGTGCGGGTGGACAGCACCTCGGGGATCGACTGGAGCTTGGTCAGGACCAACTCGCGCAGCGTGCGGTTGTCGGGCGTGTGCACCAGCAGAAGCACATCGAAATCGCCGCTGACCAGCGCGATGTGGGCCGCCCCCGGCAGGGCCTGGAGCTGTTCGCGGACCGTGCGCCACGAGTTCTGCACGATTTTGAGCGTGATGTACGCGGAGGCCCCCTGGCCGGCCCGCTCGTGGTTGACGCGCGCACCGAAGCCGCGGATCACCCCGTCGTCGATGAGCCGGTTGATGCGCGCGTAGGCGTTGGCGCGGGAGACGTGCACCCGTTCGGCCACGGAACGGATCGAGGCGCGGCCATCCGTTTGGAGGATGCGGAGGATGTCGCGGTCGATCGCGTCCAGCGGACGCGCCGGCGGATCCTGCCCGGTGACCGGTGGCGCCTGTTCCCGGCCGTCGGCCATTTGTTCAGCTGCCACGTCCCCCGCCTCTCTGCCATGGACGACCTGCCTACATCCCAGGCTGTGGAGAACCGTTTGTCCACAGGCTGGAGGTGCCTGTAGCCAAAATGCATCCACGACCGAACAATCGGTAGGTGAGGCGCGTCACACACCGCGCTCCCCTTCGGGTGTTATGCCCGCTCCCACGAGGAGGTGCTGTCATGACGGTCCAAGAGCTGCCCGGTGCCGCCCCCTACCGGCCCACCCCGCCCCCGGCGTGGAAGCCGCGCACCGACGCCGCACCGCTGCTCCCGGACCCCGCGCCGTACCGGGTGCTGGGCACGGACGCCGCGTCCGGCTTCGAGCCCGGGCTGCTGCGCCGGCTGTACGCCGAGCTGGTGCGCGGCCGTCGGTACAACACGCAGGCGACAGCCCTCACCAAGCAGGGCCGGCTCGCGGTCTATCCGTCCAGCACCGGCCAGGAGGCGTGCGAGGTGGCCGCGGCCCTGGTGCTGGAGGAGCGCGACTGGCTCTTCCCGTCCTACCGCGACACCCTCGCCGCCGCCGTGCGCGGCCTCGACCCGGTGCAGGCGCTGACCCTGCTGCGCGGCGACTGGCACACCGGGTACGACCCCCGCGAGCACCGCATCGCGCCGCTGTGCACGCCGCTCGCCACCCAGCTCCCGCACGCGGTCGGTCTGGCGCACGCCGCACGCCTCAAGGGCGACGACGTGGTGGCGCTCGCCATGGTCGGGGACGGCGGAACCAGCGAGGGCGACTTCCACGAGGCGCTGAACTTCGCGGCGGTGTGGCAGGCGCCCGTCGTCTTCCTGGTCCAGAACAACGGTTTCGCGATCTCCGTCCCGCTGGCCAAGCAGACCGCCGCGCCCTCCCTGGCCCACAAGGCCGTCGGGTACGGGATGCCGGGCCGGCTGGTCGACGGCAACGACGCCCCCGCGGTGCACCAGGTGCTCTCCGAGGCGGTGGCCCGCGCCCGGCGCGGCGGGGGGCCGACGCTCGTGGAGGCCGTGACGTACCGCGTCGACGCCCACACCAACGCCGACGACGCGACGCGGTACCGCGCCGACAACGAGGTCGAGGCATGGCGTGCGCACGACCCCGTCACGCTGCTGGAGCGGGAGCTGACCGCGCGCGGGATCCTCGACGAGGAGGGTGTCCGGCAGGCCGCCGAGGACGCCGAGGCCATGGCCGCGCGGCTGCGGGAGCGGATGAACGCGGACCCGGTGCTCGAACCGATGGACCTGTTCGCCCATGTCTATGCCGAGCAGACCGCCCAACTGCGGGAGCAGGCGGACCAGTTGCGCGCCGAGCTGGCGGCCGAAGCGGAGGACGACGCCCGATGACGACCGTGGCAGTCAAGCCCGCCACCATGGCGCAGGCACTGCAGCGCGCGATGCGCGACGCGATGGCCGAGGACCCGTCCGTGCACGTGCTGGGCGAGGACGTCGGCACCCTCGGCGGTGTCTTCCGGGTCACCGACGGACTCGCCAAGGAGTTCGGCGAGGAGCGCTGTACGGACACCCCGCTCGCCGAGGCCGGCATCCTGGGCACGGCCGTGGGCATGGCCATGTACGGGCTGCGGCCGGTGGTCGAGATGCAGTTCGACGCCTTCGCGTACCCGGCCTTCGAGCAACTGATCAGCCATGTGGCGCGGATGCGCAACCGGACGCGGGGTGCCATGCCCATGCCGCTGGTGGTCCGGGTGCCCTACGGCGGTGGCATCGGCGGAGTCGAGCACCACAGCGACTCGTCCGAGGCGTACTACATGGCGACTCCCGGGCTCCATGTCGTCACGCCCGCGACAGTCGCCGACGCCTATGGACTGCTGCGGGCGGCCATCGCCTCCGACGACCCGGTGGTCTTCCTGGAGCCGAAGCGGCTGTACTGGTCGAAGGCCACGTGGTCGCCCGACGCGCCCGAGCCGGTCGAGCCGATAGGGCGCGCCGTGGTGCGCCGGACCGGCCGCAGTGCGACGCTCATCACCTACGGGCCGTCCGTGCCGGTCTGCCTGGAGGCCGCCGAGGCCGCCCGGGCGGAGGGCTGGGACCTGGAAGTGGTCGATCTGCGCTCACTGGTGCCCTTCGACGACGAGACGGTGTGCGCTTCCGTACGGCGCACGGGGCGCGCTGTCGTCGTCCACGAGTCGAACGGTTTCGGCGGGCCGGGCGGGGAGATCGCCGCGCGGGTCACCGAGCGGTGCTTCCACTACCTGGAGGCGCCGGTGCTGAGGGTGGCCGGGTTCGACATCCCCTACCCGCCGCCGATGCTGGAGCGGCACCATCTGCCCGGTGTGGACCGGGTGCTGGACGCGGTCGCACGGCTCCAGTGGGAGGCGGGCAACTGATGGCGCGGGTACTGGAGTTCAAGCTGCCGGACCTCGGTGAGGGGCTGACCGAGGCCGAGATCGTGCGGTGGCTGGTCGACGTGGGGGACGTCGTCGCCATCGACCAGCCGGTGGTCGAGGTCGAGACGGCCAAGGCGATGGTGGAGGTGCCGTGCCCCTACGGCGGCGTGGTGACGGCGCGGTTCGGTGAGGAAGGCAAGGAGCTGCCGGTCGGAGCGCCCCTGCTGACCGTGGCGGTGGGCCCGACGACGCCCGGAGACGCGGAGGACGCGGACGACGCCGGGGACCCCGGGGCCTCGGCGGGGTCCGGTCCGGTCATGGCCTCGGCTCCGGAGACGCCGGGCGGCACGGGCGCCACCACCGGCTCGAAGGCCGGCGGCACCACGCGGCCCGCCGACGAAGGCTCCGGGAACGTCCTCGTCGGCTATGGCACCGGAGCGCCGGCTGCCCGGCGACGGCGAGTGCGATCGGCGGCGAGCGCCACGAGCGCCACGAGCGCCTCGAGCGCGATGATCTCGGCGAGCACGGTGGGCGCGGCGGGCGCGGCCCGCTCGGCGAGCACGGTGGGCGCGGCGGTGAACGGCGTGCCGTCCGGCGCGGCCGGCCCCGTGGACGGCCCGGTGCCGGTGATCTCGCCGCTGGTGCGCCGGCTGGCCCGGGAACGCGGTGTCGACCTGCGCACGCTGCGGGGATCGGGGCCCGACGGGCTGATCCTGCGCGCCGACGTGGAGCGGGCCACCTCGGCCACCGCCGGGGCCACCGCCACGGCCGGGGCCGCTCCGGCGGCCGTGCCCGGAGCCGTACCGGTGGCCGCCCACGGCACCGCCACGGCCGCGTCGCCGGTCGCGGTGGCCGGTGAGCGGGTGCCGCTGCGCGGCGTGCGGGGTGTGGTGGCGGACAAGATGGCCCGCAGCCGGCACGAGATTCCCGACGCCACGTGCTGGGTCGACGCGGACGCCACGGAACTGTTGGCCGCGCGGGCCGCGATGAACGCGGCAGGGGGCCCCAAGATCTCCCTGCTGGCCCTCCTCGCCCGGATCTGCACAGCGGCGCTCGCCCGCCACCCGGAGCTGAACTCCACCGTGGACATGGCCGCGCGGGAGATCGTCCGGATCCCGGAGGTGCACCTCGGGTTCGCGGCGCAGACCGAGCGCGGCCTGGTCGTACCCGTCGTCAAGGACGCCCACCGCCGCTCGGCGGAGTTGCTGTCCGCGGAGTTCGCACGGCTGACGGAGGCGGCGCGGAAGGGTGCGCTGACGCCGGCGGACCTGACGGGCGGCACGTTCACGCTGAACAATTACGGGGTGTTCGGGGTGGACGGTTCGACACCGATCATCAACCACCCCGAGGCCGCCATGCTCGGGGTCGGGCGGATCGTCCCCAAGCCGTGGGTCCACGACGGCGAACTGGCCGTCCGGCAGGTGGTGCAGCTGTCCCTGACGTTCGACCACCGGGTGTGCGACGGCGGCACAGCCGGCGGCTTCCTCCGGTACGTGGCCGACTGCGTGGAGCAGCCGGCGGTGCTGCTGCGGACCCTGTAGCGGGCCCCGGCCCACCGGGGCCGGGCCACCGGGCCACATACTGGGGGGCGTGACCCGATTCGACGTCGTCGTGCTGGCAGGGGGAGCCGCCAAGCGGCTCGGCGGGGCGGACAAGCCAGGGCTGACCGTGGGCGGCCGGTCGCTGCTCGACCGCGTCCTGGGTGCCGCCCGGGGCGCCGGGCGGACCGTGGTCGTCGGCACCCGGCGGCCCACCGCTCGGCCCGTGGTGTGGACCCGCGAGGATCCTCCCGGCAGCGGGCCGCTGCCCGCGCTCGCCGCCGGAGCGCGGCATGTCCGCGCCGACGCGGTCGTCGTCCTCAGCGGAGACCTGCCGTTCCTGGAGCCGGCCGGTGTCCACCGGCTGGCGGAGACCCTGGCGGGCGGGAACGCCGAAGGGGTGCTGTCCGTGGACCCCGACGGGCGGGACCAGCCGCTCGTCGCCGCGTACCGCACCGAGCCGCTGCGCCGCGAACTGGCCCTGCTCGCCACCGAGTACGGCAGTCTGTCCGGCCTGCCGCTGCGCCTGCTCACCCAGGAACTCCGCCTCACCCGCGTCGACACCGGGCCTCTCGCCTCCTTCGACTGCGACACCTGGGAGGACATCGCCACGGCCCGTGCCCGGATCAGGGAGCATGGAACCGTGCTGGACGAATGGATCACCGCGGTCAAGGACGAGCTCGGCATCGATCTGGAGGTCGACACCGGCCTCCTGCTGGACCTGGCCCGCGACGCCGCGCACGGTGTCGCGCGGCCCGCCGCGCCCCTCACCACTTTCCTGGTGGGGTACGCGGCCGCCCAGGCGGGCGGGGGCGGACCCGAGGCGGTGGCCGAGGCGGCGCGCAAGGCCGCCGCGCTCGCCGACCGCTGGGCGAACGAGGCCGCGGCGGAATGACGGACCGCGAGGTCGACGGTGTCGACGAAGCCCTCGCCCTGGTCGGCGCACCGGCCAGGCGCCCCACCCGGCGCCCGGCCGGGCGGCCCGCCGCGTCGCCGGACCCGGGCCTGGATCAGGACGGGCACCGGGCCATGACCTGGGCCGACGCCCGGGCAGTCGCGGCCCGAGCGGGGCGCGCCGCCCCGGCGCGCTCCCGGCGCACGGCACTGGGGCAGGCGCTCGGGCAGGTGCTCGCCGAGCCGCTCACCGCGCTCACCGACCTGCCGCCGTTCGACACCTCCGCCATGGACGGCTGGGCGGTGGCCGGTCCGGGGCCCTGGCGGGTGCGTGCGGGTGGTTCCGTGCTGGCCGGTCACGGCGAGGCGGACGCGCTGCCCGACGGCGTGGCGGTACGGATCGCCACCGGCGCCCGCGTCCCTCCTGGCACCACCGGAGTGATCCGCAGCGAACACGCCCATGTGGAACAGGTCCGCGCCGCCCGCCCCCACGCCGAGTCGGACCACCCGGGATCCACCCCTCCCGCCCCCGGCTCCCCGGATGCCGCCCGCGTCCACCGCGACCGTCTCGACCCGGCCTCCGTCGGCCCCGGCCTTCCCGACCCGGGCCCCGTCGACGCCGGCCCCCTCCGCCCCGCCCGTACCGAGGCCGGGCGCACCCCCGCGGACGACCACACCGGCCCGCCGCCCGTCCCCGGCGAGCACGGCCGCCCGCGGCCCGCCCGCGCGGAGCCCTCCTCCGCCGGCCTGCTGCGCGCCCGGCGCCCCGTTCTTCCCGGACAGGACATCCGGCCGCGCGGCCAGGAGTGCAGGTCCGGCGATCAGCTCCTGCCGGCGGGCGCGCTGGTGACGCCCGCCGTCCTCGGTCTGGCCGCCGCCGCCGGGTACGACGAGCTGCGCACCGTCGAACGGCCCCGGGTGGAGGTCCTGGTCCTGGGGGACGAACTGCTCACGGCCGGCCTCCCGCACGGCGGGCTCATCCGCGACGCCCTGGGGCCCATGCTCGGCCCCTGGCTCCGGGCGCTCGGCGTGGACGTGCTGGCCACCCGGCGGATCGGGGACGACGCCGACGCGCTGTACGCGGCGGTCACCGGGTCCGAGGCGGACCTGGTGGTCACCACCGGCGGCACCGCCTCGGGACCGGTCGACCATGTCCACCCGGTCCTGCGCCGAGCGGGCGCCGAACTCCTGGTGGACGGGGTGAAGGTGCGCCCCGGCCACCCCATGCTGCTGGCCCGGCTGACCACGTCCAGCCACCTCGTGGGGCTTCCCGGCAACCCGCTGGCCGCCGTCTCCGGGCTGCTCACCCTCGCCGAGCCGCTGCTGCGCGGCCGCGCGGGCCGCCCGGTACCGGATCCGTACCGGGCGCCGGTGCGCGACGAGGTGCACGGCCACCCGTACGACACCCGGCTCGTCCCGGTCGTACGGCGCGACGGACGGCTCGTGCCCCTGCACTACAACGGCCCCGCCATGCTGCGCGGCATCGCCACCGCCGACGGCCTGGCCGTGGTCCCGCCCGGCGGGGCCCGCCGCGGGGACGTACTGGAAGTCCTCGCCCTGCCCTGGTCGTCGCCCTCCGAAGGGTGTTTCACGTGAAACTTCCCGGCCATGACGCGATGGCCCGCCAAGCCGACGAGTACCTGGTGACCAGCCGGGTGAAGCTGCCGCGCCAGGTCCTCGAACGGCCCTTGCGTCAAGTGGCCAAGCGGGTGCTGATGGCCCTGCTCGTGCTGGCGCTCACCGTCCTCATCGTCCTGATCGACCGCGCCGGCTACCACGACAACGCCGACGGCCGGGTCGACGCCCTCGACGCCATCTACTACGCCACCGTGACCCTGTCCACGACCGGGTACGGCGACATCGTCCCGCACAGCGACAGCGCCCGGCTGGTGAACGTCCTGCTGGTCACGCCGTTGCGCGTGCTGTTCCTGATCATTCTGGTCGGTACCACTCTCGAGGTCCTCACCGAGCGCACCCGGGAAGAGTGGCGGCTGAACCGCTGGAGGTCCACCTTGCGCGATCACACGGTCGTCATCGGCTTCGGTACGAAGGGCCGGTCGGCGATCCAGACCCTGTGCGCGACCGGTCTGAGGAAGGAACAGATCGTCATCGTCGACCCGAGCAGCAAGGTGATCGAGACCGCGAACGCCGACGGCTTCGTCGGCGTGATCGGTGACGCCACCCGCAGCGATGTGCTGCTGCGGGCGGAGCTCCAGCGGGCTCGTCAGATCGTCATCGCCACCCAGCGGGACGACACCGCGGTCCTGGTCACCCTCACCGCCCGCCAGCTCAACCGCGGAGCGAAGATCGTCGCCGCGGTGCGGGAGGAGGAGAACGCGCCGCTGCTGCGGCAGTCGGGCGCCGACGCGGTGATCACCAGTGCCAGCGCGGCGGGCCGGCTGCTGGGCATGTCCGTGCTGAGCCCCAGCGCGGGCACGGTGATGGAAGACCTCATCCAGTCCGGGAGCGGGCTCGACCTCGTCGAGCGGCCGGTGATAAAGGCCGAGGTTGGCAAGAACGTGCGGGAGACGGACGACCTGGTCATCAGTGTCCTGCGCGGTCACCGGCTGCTCAGTTACGACGATCCGGCGGCCAGCCCGCTCCAGCTCACGGACCGGGTGATCACGATCGTGCGGGCCAAGCCGCTCAGCACGCCGCCGGACTGACCGGAGCGGTCGGAGTACCCTCGCGGCCATGCATGCGATCACGATTCCGGAACCCGGCGGTCCAGAGGCGCTCGTGTGGGCCGAGGTACCCGATCCCGTGCCCGGTGAGGGCGAAGTCCTCGTGGAGGTGGCGGCCGGCGCCGTCAACCGCGCCGATCTGCTGCAGCGGCAGGGCTTCTACGACCCGCCACCCGGCTCGTCCCCCTACCCGGGGCTCGAATGCTCCGGCCGTGTCGTGGAAATCGGGCCGGGCGTCTCGGGCTGGTCCGTCGGCGACGAGGTGTGCGCGCTGCTGTCGGGCGGCGGATACGCCGAGAAGGTCGCCGTCCCCGCCGGGCAGTTGCTCCCGGTGCCGGACGGGGTGGACCTGGTCACGTCGGCGGCGCTGCCGGAGGTGACCGCGACGGTCTGGTCCAACGTGTTCATGGTGGCCCATCTGCGGCCCGGCGAGACCCTGCTGGTGCACGGCGGTTCCAGCGGCATCGGCACCATGGCCATCCAGCTCGCCAAGGCCGTGGGCGCGCGGGTCGCGGTGACGGCGGGCGGGCCGGAGAAGCTGGCGCGCTGCGCCGAACTGGGCGCCGACATCCTGATCGACTACCGCGAGCAGGACTTCGTGGAGGAAGTGCACAAGGCGACGGACGGGGCGGGCGCGGACGTCATCCTGGACATCGTCGGCGCGAAGTACCTGGAGCGGAACGTCAAGGCGCTCGCGGTCAACGGACGGCTCGCGGTGATCGGCCTCCAGGGCGGGGTCAAGGGCGAGTTGAACCTGGGGGCGCTGCTCGACAAACGCGCCGCGGTGACGGCGACCTCCCTGCGCAAACGGCCGCTGGAGGAGAAGGCCGCCATCATCGCCGCCGTCCGCGAGCACGTGTGGCCGCTGATCGGCGCGGGCACGGTACGGCCGGTGGTCGACCGGTCGTACCCCATGCCGGAGGCGGCGGAGGCGCACCGGACGCTGGAGTCCAGCACGCACGTCGGCAAGGTGCTGCTGGTCACTCCCTGACCCCGCGCGCACCGACCCCGCGCGCACAGGACAACGCGCGCACCGGACACGCCGGAACGCGGACAGCCGGGAGGCCCGGCACCCTGACAGGGTGCCGGGCCTCTCCCGTGCTGGGGTACGGCTACGAGCGCGGCCCACCGGTACCGCCCGGAACCACCGGCACGGCCGGAGCCGCCCCGGGCCGCCCCGGTGCCGGCCGGACCTACAGGTACGGGCCGGAACGGACCGGGCCGTTGGCGTGGTTGTCCTCGTCCTCCTGGCCGAGGCCAGCCGGCAGGGCGCGGCGCATCTGCTCCAACTGGGCGCGGGCCGCCATCTGCTGGGCGAACAGCGCCGTCTGGATGCCGTGGAACAGGCCCTCCAGCCAGCCCACCAACTGCGCCTGCGCGATCCGCAGTTCCGCCTCCGAGGGAATGGCCTCGTCGGTGAAGGGGAGGGAGAGGCGCTCCAGTTCCTCGACCAGCTCGGGAGCCAGCCCGTCCTCCAGTTCCTTCACCGAACTGGCGTGGATCTCCTTGAGGCGGACCCGGCTGGCCTCGTCGAGAGGAGCCGCGCGGACCTCTTCCAGAAGCTGCTTGATCATGCTGCCGATGCGCATGACCTTCGCGGGCTGTTCGACCATCTCCGTCACCGGGACCTCGCGCGACTCGTCGTCACTGTCACTGCCGCCGAGCGCCAGTCCGTTCTGTCCCACGATGAGGACCTGGGGGCTCTCCTGCGACCGTTCATTCCTCGGCATCTCCATGCCGCCCATTCTCTCGCACAGACGCGTCACCGAAGGGTGTGCCCCCGCGGGACGGTGATCCACCCTCCCGCGGGGGCACAACGGCCCGGTCACCGGCCGTTATGTCGCCTCGCGGCGGGCGACCGCCCCGCGTGAGCGGGTGACGAGAGCCGCGAGCAGCGCCGCGCCCAGCGGGACGGCGACCAGCAGGGCGCCCAGTGTCTCCCACGGAACGACGATCGGGACGTGCGGCGCCTTGTCCATCACGCCGTAGCCCTGGTCCAGAGCCTCCTCGTACCACTTCAGCTCGTTGCGCCGCTCGGTCAGCCGCAGGCCGACCGCGGGCAGTACGCCCGCCGCCGAACCCAGCAGCACACCCATCACGGCCACCACCCCGCACTGGAACCCGCTCAGGGTGCGCCGCACCCGCGGCGGCGCGCCGACGGCCGCCAGGGTCTTGAGGTCCGCCTCCGCGTCGGCCTGGGCCAGCCCGGTGGCGATACCGGCCGCGCCGATGGTGATCAGTCCGGCGAAGACGGTCAGCGACAGCAGCACCACGCTGTTCTCGCTGACGAAGCCCTCCTCGACATGGAGGTCGATGTTGCCGCCGGTCCTGGCGAGTTCGGCGTCCAGCTTCTGCCGCTGCTCGCTGCTGGGCATGGCACCGGTCGAGTAGAAGGAGCCGTACGGAACCGTCGTGATCCCCGCCGTCCTGGCCGCGGCCGGCGACAGGACGGCCAGCACGCCGTACGACCTGGTGTCCTCGGGCATCTGGTGGGCGGTGAACGACTTCACCGGGCCCGGCGGTTCCATGCCCTTCTGCCGGGCCAGATCGGCCTTCTCGGGGTCGGTGACGAGCCGGATCGAGACCTTGCCGGCCTTGTCGACCTGTGGCTTGGAGAACGAGACGATCCTTCCCTCGGCGAGCGCCTCGACGGCCGCCGGGTCGTCGACGCCGAGTACCTTCAGCAGTTTCCCGTCCCCGATCAGCAGGCCGTTCTGGACCAGCGAGCCCTCGGAGGTCTCACAGCGCCAGTCCTTGGCGAGCGCGCGGCGCTCGGCCTTGCTGAACTTCTCCGCCGGGTCGGAACCGTCCGGGGTGGCCACCCACAGCGGGCACTGCTGCGCCTTGGGGATGACGACCTCGTAGCTCCCGCACCCCTCCCCACGCGCGTACGGTTCACAGCGGGGCTTGCCGACCACGATGCGCTCCACATCGGCCCGTACGTCGACCGGCAGGTGCTTCTGCACCGCCTCGCGCACCGCCGGGACGTCCCGGCCACCGTCCTCACCGACCAGGGCCGACACGGCCCCGTGGGGCAGCCGTGCCTCGTAGGTCGCCCGGCTCTGGGCGTCACGGCTCTCCGCGTACGTCGCGACGGCGACCGTGCCGGCGACCGCGGCCAGCACGGCGGCGACGGCGGGGGCCGTACGGCCCCGGTTGCGCACGGCGTCACGCAGCGCCAGCCGCGGCGAGAGCGGCAGCCAGCGGCCGGTACGGCCGAACAGACCCACCAGGGCCGGGGTCATCGCCACCACACCCAGCTCGGCGAGGGCGCTGCCGGCTGCGACGAGCAGGAACTTGTCGGAGAACACCGACCCGTACAGGGCGACCGCGGCGCCCAGCAGCGTCGCGGCCAGCCCGATGACGGGCAGCACCCGGCTGCTGCGCCGCACCCCGCGCCGGCCGGTGAGCGAGGCGAGCACCGTCTGCCGGGAGGCGGTGACGGCCGGCACGATCGCGGCCAGCAGACCGGTGAGCACGGCGAGCAGCGCGATGCCCAGCAGCTCCAGGGGCCGGACGTCGAAGGTGCCGAACCGCTTGCCCAGGTACTCCTCCAGCACCGGTTGCAGCAGGAAGGTGAGGAGGAGACCGAGTACGGTCCCGACCACGGCGGCGGCGACGCCGATCACCAGACCGCCGGCCAGCACGATGGCCCGGATGTGGCGGCGGTCGCCACCGTTGGCCCCCACCAGGCCGAGCTGGCGGCGCGAGCGGCGGGCGCCCACGGCGAACGCGGGTCCCGCCAGCAGGCAGATCTCCAGCATCGCCAGTCCGATGATGGTCCCGGCGGCTGCCAGTTCGGCGGCTTTGGCCGCCGTGCTCGCCCCGACGGCGCCGTAGCCGTCGTACGCGTAGAGCGGCACCTCGGAGCGGGCGGGCGGGTCGAGCGCCACCGCGCGCGAGTGCACCGTGATCCCCTTGGCGTTGGCCTGCTTGACCATGTTCCACGTGAAACCGCCGTCGCCGGGCAGGTTCAGCAGATAGGTGCTGCTCTGCTCGGTGGCAGGCAGTCCGGCCGCGTCGAGCGCCTTGTCGAGCGGGGTCAGGAAGGCACCGGGCAGGGCGTTGACCTGATTGGCCTCCAGGTCGTCGGGGAGCTCGTAGGCGCCGACGATCCGATAGGTGCGATCCAGGCCGCGCGCACCGAGCTCGGAACCGACCCGCAGTCCGCTGACCTCCAGGAAGTGGGTCGTGGCGGCGACCTCGTCCGGCTTACCGGGGAAGCGGCCCTCGACCAGGCTCATGATGCCCCGGGTCACGGGATCGGTGGCCTTCAGCTCGCGGATCTCGGTGTGCAGCAGGCCGTGGGCCGTGCGCAGTTTCGCCGAGCCGACGGCGTCCATCAGGACCGCCGCGCCGGCCGGGAGGGCCTTGGTGACATCGCCCCGGCCCGACGGGTAGGGCTTGTTGTCGAAGTCCCCCACGGGCACGGACATCCGGCCCTCGGGGTCCTGGTGAACCGGCGTCCCGCCGTACCCGGGGTCGGACAGCCGCGCGTCGGCGGCGCCCAGCGTGCGGGCGAGGCTCTCCTGCGGGGACAGCTCCGAACTGCGGAGCGTCAGATCGGCGGCGCTGACGCCGAGGATGGGCAGGGCGATCATCGCGAGGACCAGGAAGCTGCGCCCCTTGAAGCGCCAGGCGTCACGGCGGGCGATGCGCACCGCGGCCCGCCAGGAGTGGAACCAGTTGTTCACCGCTCGCCCGCCTGGCCGGAGAGCAGGGAGTCGGCCTCACTGCGCATGGTCTGGTCGACCACCGCGCCGTCGCGCAGGAACACCACCCGGTCCGCCCAGGCCGCGAACCGCGGCTCGTGGGTGACCAGGACGCCGGCCGCGCCCGCGTCGCAGCGGGCCCGCAGCAGGGCGAGCACCGACTCGCCGGTCTCGGAGTCCAAGGCCCCGGTCGGCTCGTCGGCGAGCACCAGCCGCCGGTCGCCGACCAGCGCCCGGGCTATCGCCACCCGCTGCTGCTGACCACCGGACATCTCGTCGGGGAAGCGGTCGGCGAGATGGCCGAGGCCCATCTCCTCCAGGGCGGCGACGGCCTCGGTACGCGCCTTGCGGGCGGAGGTGCCGTCCAGCTCCCGGGGCAGGGCGATGTTCTCGGCGGCGGTGAGGGCCGGGATGAGGTTGTAGTCCTGGAAGACGTAGCCGATGCTGCGGCGGCGCAGCGCGGCGAGCGTCTTCGGGTCGGCGGTGGTGATGTCGGTGTTCTCGACAATCACCCGGCCGGAGGTGGGGCTGTCGAGTCCGCCCGCGATGGTCAGGAGCGTGGACTTGCCGGAGCCGGAGGGCCCCATGACGGCGACGAGCTCGCCGGGGAAGACATCGAGGTCGATGCCGCGCAGGGCGTGCACCTCGGTGGCCCCGGTGCCGTGCACCCGGGTCAGCTGCTGGAGCTGGAGCACCGGCTGCTGTGGCTGATGGGATGTGCGTGATGACATGGAGGAGTCCCCCCTTGGGCGTACGCGTACGCACGGCGTGGCGGCCGACCGCCACCCGCCGGGTGTCCGCGCGGATGCGCGGGGCGGGGGTGTGTGCGTCTGCGCGTACGGAGCGGATTGCGTACGGAGCGGATGTGGAGAAGGCGCGCCGGTCAGCGCGGTGGCGTGGGGCTGAGGTCGGTCGTTTCCTCGGCCGGGGCCGGAACGGATCGTGCGGGTGGCGCCGGTGGTGCGAGGGGCGGGGCCGGAACGCGCGCGGACGCGGCCGAGAGCCGGATCAGCCGGGCCTCGCAGTGGTCGAGCCAGCGGGCCTCGGCCTCGGTCTGGAAGATCAGCTGTTCCAGGACGAGGAGCCACGCCACGTCGTCACGTTCCCCGGCGGCCCCGCTCTCCAGAGCGGTGATCGCCTGCGCCTTGAGCCGGGTGTAGTCCTGCATCGCCCTGACGGTGTGGCGGCGCTGGGACTGGATGACCGCCCGGATGTCGACGCCGGGCGCGCCGACCGCCATGGCGAGCTTGATGGCGAGCTCGTCGCGCGCCGGGCTGGTCCGGTCGACCGGCTTCTCGAACCAGGTCCGGAGTTCCTCGCGACCGGTGTCGGTGATCACGTACAGCGCGTGCCCGGCGTCGTCCTCGCCGCTCTGGGCGACCATGCCGTCGCGCTCCAGCCGGCTCAGCGTCGTATAGACCTGGCCGACGTTGAGGGGCCAGGTGGAACCGGTGCGGGACTCGAACTCCGTACGGAGCTGTGAGCCGTAGCGCGGGCCGCGTTCGAGGAGGGCGAGGAGCCCGTGGCGGATGGACATACTCAGTATGTATACCGAGTATGCCGGGGCCGACAAGGGACCTGAGAGGGAGGTGGCGGGTCCGTCCCAAGGAGGACGGGCCGCCTCAGCGCCGCCGGATCCGCAGGCCGAGGAAGCCGAGCCCGAGCCCCACCATGGCGAGCCCGAAGCCCAGCGTCAGTACGGGAACCCGCCGGTCAGCGGGGGTGCCGGTGGCGCGGTCGGCGGGCTCGTGGGCGGCGGCCGGCGGGGTGGCGTGCGGAGCGTCGGCCGCCGGGGAGTCCGTCTGCGGTACCGCTTGGGCCTCCTCCGCCGCCCCGTCCGGGACGGCGGTGTCTGTTGCCGTTCTGGTACGTGACGGGCCGGGCGGGCCGTCCGGCTCGGGTGCCTCGGACGGCGAGGGCGACGGGGAGGGGCGCGCCGGCCGGCCCGGTCGTTCGCGCCCCTCGCCCGCCGGCCGACCGGCCAGCGAGGGTGTGACGACCACCGCGGCGGCGGTCGGCCCGCCGGGTGGGCTTCCGGAGCGGGTGGGGCCCGGGTTGCCGCCGGGACCGTCGCTGCCGGGCCGGCTGCTGCCGGTGCCGGTGCTGGTGCCGATACCGGTACCCGTGCCGGTTCCGGCGTTCGGGGGTCTGGCGGTGCCCGTGCCGGTTCCGGTGCTCGGGGGTCTGGCGGTGCCCGTGCCGGTTCCGGCGTTCGGGGGTCTGGCGGTGCCCGTGCCGGTTCCGGCGTTCGGAGGTCTGGCGGTGCCCGTGCCGGTTCCGGCGTTCGTGGGCCGCGCGGTAGCCGCCCCCGAGGGGTTGCCGGGCCGGGCACCGGGCGGCGGCCCGCTGCTGCTGCCGGGTTTCGGGGAGCCGCTCCCCTGCGCGTACGCGCAGGTCGCCGCGTAGGCGCTCGACGCGACCAGCAGCAGGAAGGACGCGAGCGCGATCGCACACCGCGAACCGAGTCCTGGAGTCACGGAGACCCCCTCCCGTACCGAGCCGCCGAGATGGTGGCCTCAGCGTCACACGGGGGGAATTCCCCGGCATCCCGAGCACCCCCACGGCCACCCGCAGGGGTTACGCCCCCGGAGGACGGCCACGGGTGCCGGCCGGGAAGCCCAAGGGGGAACGGGCTCCGCCGGGAGAAGGGCCTGTGACCCGCGGGCGCACCATGGCACGGAGGGCACGGCACGGGACGGTACGGGAAGCCGTCTCGCGTGCCGGACGGGCCGCGTCAGGCGGGGCAGCCGGCGCGCCGTCACTCCCCGGGGTTGCCGGTGGCGACCTGGAGCTCGAAGGTGGCGTTCCCGGGGACGACGGCGGTGCCGGCCGTCGGGAACTGCTGGACGACCTGGTCCTCGGCGAACTGCGGGTCGTCCACCCGGGTCTCCTTGACCTGCCAGCCCGCCGCTTGGAGGCACGTCTTGACCGAGATCAGGTCCTTGTAGACGAGGTTGGGCGCCACGACCTTCTGGGGGTCGTTGCTGTCCTCCTGGGCGTCCGAGCACTTCTCGGGGTCGATCGTCCGGTGGCGCTCGGGCGGCTTGTGCTCCGCCTGGGCCGACTCGGTGGCCCCGCCGCCGCCCTGGCCGCCCGGCTCCTCGCCGCCGTCGTTCAGTGCGAGGGCGGTGACCACTCCGCCGACCGCGAGCAGGGCCACCACGATCGCGCCCACCACGACCGGCAGGTTCCGCCTGCCGGCCCCGGCCGGACCGCCGGCGGCCTGGGGGGCCATCGTGTACGGACCCGGGGCGGGAGTCGGGGCGGCCTGGTAGTGCGCCGGGGCCTGCTGCGGGTAGCCGTAGCCGGGAGCCGGGGCCGGTGTGGACACCGGGGGCGGCGTCGGGGCGCCGTAGGCGGAGGGCTGGTACGGGGTGTGGACGGCCTGCGGCCCGGGGGTGGCGTGGTCGACCGGCGGGAAGACCGCCGAGCCCACGCCCGCGCCGCTGTTGGTCTGCGGGGCGCCCTGCACGATCACCGGGGCGCCGCCGGTCTGCCCGGCCGACAGCAGCCGCAGGCACTCGTCGCGCATGGCGGCGGCGCTGTGGAAGCGCTCGTTCGGGTTCTTCTTCAGGGCTCGCGCCACCAGCGCGTCCATGGCCGGGGTGACCGCCCGGTTGATGGAGGACGGGGCGACCGGCTCCTCCTGGACATGCGCGTACGCGATGGCCAGTGGCGAGTCGGCGTCGAAGGGGATCCGGCCGGTCAGCAACTGGAAGAGCATGATGCCGACCGAGTACAGGTCGGAGCGCGCGTCGACGGCCCGCCCGAGCGCCTGCTCCGGCGACAGGTACTGCGGGGTGCCGACGACCATGCCGGTCTGCGTCATGGAGGTGACGCCCGACTGCATGGCGCGGGCGATGCCGAAGTCCATGACCTTGACCACACCGCGCTTGGTCATCATCACGTTGCCCGGCTTGATGTCCCGGTGGACCAGCCCCATCTCGTGGCTGGTCTCCAGCGCGGCCAGGACGTCGGCCGTCACCTTCAGCGCCTTGTCGGCGGGCATCGCGCCGTGCTGGCGGATGTCGGCCTGGAGCACCGAGCCGAGCGGCTGCCCCTCCACGTACTCCATGACGATGTACGGCATGAGGGAGCCGTCCAGCTCGTCCTCGCCGGTGTCGAACACGGACACGATGTTGGTGTGCTGGAGCTTGGCGACCGCCTGCGCCTCGCGCCGGAACCGCTCCCGGAACGACTGCTCGCGGCCCAGCTCCGTGTGGAGCGTCTTGATGGCCACCTGGCGGTCCAGCGCGCTGTCGTAGGCGAGGTACACGGACGCCATGCCGCCCTCGCCGAGCAGGTCACGAAGCTGATATCGGCCGCCCGCGACCGAACCGCCCGCATAGCGGCCCTGTGCGCCGTTCTGGCTCATCCGTGCTTCCCCCTACGCGCGCGCATGGCCGCGGTGATCCGGTTTTACGGGGCCAGTCTGCCCGAGGCCGCAGACACGTCAAGCCGGGTGCCCGTTCCGTGACCGTACGCACAAGAAGCGTCTCGGAAGCGTTACCTGGCTCGTGGGGAATTTGCACAGGTGTACACGGAACCGGTTGGATGGCCGGTCAATCTCGGACCGGCCCGGCGCGCGGAGGCTGTAGCGTGACGTGGCGTGGGACCCGGTGGTCCGGGGCCCTGAAGACACGGCGGCACCCCGCACGCGCACAGCAAGCGGACAGAAACGACGGCGAGGACTGATGTCATCCGAATCCGAGGCATCCGGGGCAGGCGGCGGCGGAGTGCCGGATGTCCCGGATTACGGTGTCGGCGGACTCGTCGGCGACGGCCGTTACCGGCTGACCCACCGGCTGGGCCGGGGCGGCATGGCCGAGGTGTTCGCGGCCGAGGACGTCCGGCTGGGCCGGACCGTGGCGGTCAAGCTGCTGCGCGCCGACCTCGCCGAGGACCCCGTCTCCAAGGCCCGTTTCACCCGTGAGGCCCAGTCGGTCGCCGGGCTGAACCACCACGCGATCGTGGCCGTGTACGACTCCGGCGAGGACGTGGTGAACGGCCAGTCCGTGCCGTACATCGTCATGGAGCTGGTCGAGGGCCGCACCATCCGTGACCTGCTGCACAACGCGGAGGCCCCGCCGCCCGAGCAGGCGCTGATCATCGTCTCCGGCGTGCTGGAGGCCCTGGCCTACTCGCACCAGCACGGCATCGTGCACCGTGACATCAAGCCGGCCAACGTCATCATCACGCACGGCGGCGCGGTGAAGGTGATGGACTTCGGCATCGCGCGCGCCCTGCACGGGGCGTCCACGACGATGACCCAGACCGGCATGGTCATGGGCACCCCGCAGTACCTGTCGCCGGAGCAGGCCCTCGGCAAGGCCGTGGACCACCGCTCCGACCTGTACGCCACCGGCTGCCTGCTGTACGAGCTGCTCGCGCTGCGGCCCCCCTTCACCGGTGAGACCCCGCTGTCCGTGGTCTACCAGCACGTCCAGGACATCCCGGTGCCGCCGTCGGAGGTCTCCGACGTGGCGCCGCCGGAGCTGGACGGGCTGGCGATGCGCGCCCTCGCCAAGGACCCGGACGACCGGTTCCAGAGCGCCGAGGAGATGCGCGGCCTGGTCCAGTACGGGCTGCAGATGCTCCAGCAGCAGGGCGGCCACTCCGGTACCTGGAACACCGGCCCGGTCGAGATGCACGAGGGTGCCCGCACCCCCGCCGGCGGCCTCGCCGCCACCGCGGCGATGGGCCACCCGGTGCACGGCGAGACCTCGCAGGGGCCGATCCTGCCGCCGCTCAACCCCGACGACGGCGCGTACGGCGGCGGGCACGGCGGGCGCGGCGGCCGGTCCGGCGGCCGGGGCAAGCTGTGGCTGTTCGTCGCGCTGGCGCTCATCGCCATGGTGGCGGGCGCGGTGTACGCCTTCGACAAGGCGGGCGGCTCGAAGACCCCGGTCACCGACAACAAGACGACGTCCCCGTCGCCGTCCGTCTCCAAGTCCCCCAGCACCGCCCCGTCGAAGGAGAAGCCGACGAAGTCGGCGGACACCGACACCTCGACCGGCGGCGGCAACGACTGGGGCAACGACGACACGCCGTACAACCCGCCGCAGCAGTCCTACAGCCAGCCCCCGCGGCAGCCGACCGGCAGCGCCTCCTCGTCCCCCGGTACCACCGACGGCGGCGGCACCACCGACGGTGGGACCGGCGACGGCGGCACCACCACCGACGGCGGCACCACGGACGGCGGGACCGGCGACGGCGGGACCACCGACACCGGCGGCACCACGGACGGCGGGACCACCGACACCGGCGGCACCACGGACGGCGGCACCGGCACCAGCGCGGGCACCTCCACCGGTCAGCAGGGCGGTGGCACCACCCAGGGTGGCACCACCACCGGTATGACCACCCAGGGCGCCACCGGCTGACATCGGGCGGACGGGGCGCCGGGCAGCCGGCCGGGCATCAGCCGGTGAAGGCGTCCCGCACCGCCTCGTACTCCCGGGTCCACCACACCGCCAGGGCCGACGCCGCGGGAAACTGCGGGTCGGCCCTGCGGTCGTGCCGCTGGTAGCGCCAGCGCAGTATCCAGAAGTCGTTGAGCCGCTCCCACCACACCCGGTGCACCGCCGCCGCCAGCTCCGCCGCGTCGGCGCCCGCCGCGCGGCGGTACGCCCGCGCGTACGCCCGTACCTTCGCCAGCTCCAGCCCGCCCGCCGGCTGGACGAAGAAGATCACCGCGGCCCGTACCGCCTCCTCCGCCCTCGGCTGGACGCCCAGCCGGTCCCAGTCGACGATCGCGGCCGGCTCCGCGCCCCGGTAGAGCAGGTTCAGCGGGTGGAAGTCCCCGTGCACCCAGCCGCCCGCGCCGGCGGGCGGCGGACGGCGGTGGGTGTGGTCGGCCAGCAGCCGGCGCCGCTCCAGCAGCCGGTGCTCGGCCAGCATGTCGAAGGAGTCCCGCAGGTGCCGCCCGCGCACCAGGGCCAGCAACCGGTCGATCACCCGGAACGTCTCGTCCGGGTCGGCGCTCCCGTGTTCCCCGTCCGCCCGGCCGGGCGGCTCCATCACCTGCTCCAGACCGGTGTGGACCAGGCCGAGCAGGGCACCCAGCCGCCGGGAGCCGGCCGTGGTGAGCTGGGCGCCGCCCCGGTGCCGGCCCTCGACCCAGGGGTGCAGTGCGTAGCACCGGCCGTCGATCTCGGCGACGGTCCGGCCCTCGCTGTCGGGCAGCGGCGGGGCGACGGGGACGCCCAGGCCGTGCAGGCGCTGGGTGGCGCGGTGCTGGCGCACGATGGTGTCGCGGTCGGCGGTGGGGGCGTCCAGGTGCTGTTTCAGGAAGTAGGCGCCCCGGGTGGTGGCGAGGCGGTAGCCGCGGTTGAGCAGGCCCTGGGTGACGGGTACGCAGGAAAGGGGCTCGCCCGGGTCGTCGTAACGGCGCAGCAGCGCACTCACGGGTGGGACGGGTGTTGCAGATGAGCGCGGCACTCAGCAGATGTTAGATCACTCAGCGTGGTGAAAAAGTCGCTCGGTGGAATAGTCCAAGGAGTGGACAGTATGCCCGGTGACGCAGCGCGGTCCGGCCCCGGGAGCGCCGGGTCGTGGGGGCTCCCCGCCGGCGTGCCGGGGCCCGGGGCCGAGCAGCTCCCGCCCCCGCAGGGGCGCGTCACCGTCCCGGGCCTGCCCGCCGGCCGCCGCGTCATCGTCCCGGCGCCCGGTCGCCGGCCGCTGCCGGCGTACCGGTCCCACCGGCCGCTGGGGCGCCCCGGCGCCCGCCCGGTCGTGCCGGGCGCCGTCCAGCGCCGTCCAGCGCCGTCTCACCGGCGTTCGGCCTGGAGGCGGGCGACGTAGGCCGCCGCCTGGGAGCGGCGCTCCATGCCGAGCTTGGCCAGCAGGCTGGAGACGTAGTTCTTGATGGTCTTCTCGGCGAGGTGCAGCCGCTCGCCGATGGCCCGGTTGGTCAGCCCCTCGCCGATCAGGTCCAGGATCCTGCGCTCCTGCTCGGTCAGGGAGGCGAGTCTGTCGTCGCGCCTGGGCCCGTTGCCGTCCCGCAGCCGCTCCAGTACGCGCGCGGTGGCCACCGGGTCCAGCAGCGACCTGCCGGCCGCCACGTCCCGCACCGCCGTCAGCAGCTCGTTGCCCCGGATGGCCTTGAGGACATAGCCGGAGGCCCCGGCCATGATGGCGTCGAAGAGGGCCTCGTCATCGGCGAACGAGGTCAGCATCAGGCATTTGATGTCCTCGTCGCGGGAACGGATTTCCCGGCACACCTCCACGCCGCTGCCGTCCGGCAGCCGGACGTCCAGCACCGCCACGTCGGGACGGGTCGCGGGGATCCTGACCAGGGCGTCCGCCGCCGTGCCGGCTTCGCCGACCACCTCGATGTCGCCCTCGACGGACAGCATCTCGTGGACGCCGCGCCGGACGACTTCGTGGTCATCGAGTAGAAATACCGTGATTTTTCCATCTTCGCGCACGGAAGCAGTCTCACACACGAACTCTTCCCGTGCCCGGGGTGAGCGGGATAACGTGCCCGTGTTCCGGCGGCCCACAAGGCTGTGACCAGTGCTTGTTCCCGCATTTCTCGATTTACTTGGAAATCCAAGCAAAATCGCAGGTCAAGTGGGGTTTCGCAGTAATGTGGAGCACTGGGTAACGTGCCTTTGACAGGGCGCTCGCCGGGGCACCTGTCACGCCTGTTCCCGGCCGAGGGCACCCACCCCGTGCACACGTACGGAGACAGGCGAGCCGCGCCCCCCACGCTCCGACGAGCAGGGGGGACCCCCAGCTCCCGGCGGACCCCGGGGGCCGGACAGACGGAGGAGCACGCACGTGACCGTGGAAAGCACTGCCGCGCGCAAGACGCGACGCAGCAGTGGCACCAAGCGCAGCGCAGGCGCAGGGAAGCCACAGAGTTCCGAGCCCCAGCTCGTACAGTTGCTGACGCCCGAGGGCGAGCGCGTCCAGCACCCGGAGTACGACATCGACCTCAGCCCCGACGAGCTGCGCGGTCTGTACCGCGACATGGTGCTGACCCGCCGCTTCGACGCCGAGGCCACCTCCCTGCAGCGCCAGGGCGAGCTGGGCCTGTGGGCGTCGCTGCTGGGCCAGGAGGCCGCGCAGATCGGCTCAGGCCGGGCCCTGCGCGACGACGACTACGTGTTCCCCACGTACCGCGAGCACGGCGTGGCCTGGTGCCGGGGCGTCGACCCGGCCAATCTGCTCGGAATGTTCCGTGGCGTGAACCACGGTGGCTGGGACCCCAACAGCAACAATTTCCACCTGTACACGATCGTCATCGGGTCGCAGACGCTGCACGCCACGGGCTACGCCATGGGCGTCGCCAAGGACGGTGCCGACAGCGCGGTCATCGCGTACTTCGGCGACGGCGCGTCCAGCCAGGGCGACGTGGCCGAGTCGTTCACGTTCTCGGCCGTCTACAACGCCCCGGTCGTGTTCTTCTGCCAGAACAACCAGTGGGCGATCAGCGAGCCGACCGAGCGCCAGACCCGTGTCCCGCTCTACCAGCGCGCCCAGGGCTACGGCTTCCCCGGCATCCGCGTCGACGGCAACGACGTCCTCGCCTGCCTGGCCGTCACCCGGTCCGCCCTGGAGCGGGCCCGCCGGGGCGAGGGCCCGACGCTGGTGGAGGCGTTCACCTACCGGATGGGCGCGCACACCACCTCCGACGACCCGACCAAGTACCGGGCGGACGAGGAGCGGGAGGCGTGGGAGGCCAAGGACCCGATCCTGCGCCTGCGCACCTACCTGGAGAAGCAGGGGCACGCCGACGCCGCCTACTTCGAGGCGCTGGAGGCGGAGAGCGAGACGCTGGGCAAGCGCGTCCGTGAGGCGGTGCGGTCCATGCCCGACCCCGACCACCTGGCGATCTTCGAGAATGTCTACGCCGACGGGCACGCGCTCGTCGACGAGGAGCGCGCGCAGTTCGCCGCCTACCAGGCGTCGTTCGCGGATGGCGAGGTCAAGTAACCATGGCTGTACAGAAACTCCCGCTCGCCAAGGCGCTCAACGAGTCGCTGCGCAAGGCCCTGGAGACCGACCCCAAGGTCCTGATCATGGGCGAGGACGTCGGCAAGCTCGGCGGCGTCTTCCGGGTCACGGACGGGCTGCAGAAGGACTTCGGCGAGGAGCGGGTCATCGACACCCCGCTCGCCGAGTCGGGCATCGTCGGCACGGCGATCGGCCTGGCGCTGCGCGGCTACCGGCCGGTGGTGGAGATCCAGTTCGACGGCTTCGTCTTCCCCGCCTACGACCAGATCGTCACCCAGCTCGCCAAGATGCACGCCCGCGCGCTCGGCAAGATCAAGCTGCCGGTCGTCATCCGCATCCCCTACGGCGGCGGCATCGGCGCCGTCGAGCACCACAGCGAGTCGCCGGAGGCGCTGTTCGCGCACGTCGCCGGCCTGAAGGTGGTCTCGCCGTCCACGGCGTCCGACGCCTACTGGATGCTCCAGCAGGCCATCCAGAGCGACGACCCGGTGATCTTCTTCGAGCCGAAGCGCCGCTACTGGGACAAGGGCGAGGTCGACACCGACGCCATCCCCGGCGAGCTGCACAAGGCCCGCACGGTACGGGACGGCACCGACCTGACGCTGGTGGCCTACGGGCCGATGGTCAAGGTCTGCCTGGAGGCCGCCGCGGCCGCCCAGGAGGAGGGCAAGTCGGTGGAGGTCCTGGACCTGCGCTCGGTGTCCCCGATCGACTTCGACAGCGTCCAGCGATCGGTCGAGAAGACCCGCCGGCTGGTCGTCGTGCACGAGGCGCCGGTCTTCCACGGCTCCGGCGCGGAGATCGCCGCCCGTATCACCGAGCGGTGCTTCTACCACCTGGAGGCGCCGGTCCTGCGGGTGGGCGGCTACCACGCGCCGTATCCGCCGGCCCGGCTGGAAGAGGAATACCTGCCGGGTCTCGACAGGGTGCTCGACGCCGTCGACCGCTCGCTGGCGTACTGAGGAGTGCCGTGACCATGACTACCGCCGCTTCTCGCTTCCGCGAATTCAAGATGCCCGACGTGGGCGAGGGACTCACCGAGGCGGAGATCCTCAAGTGGTACGTCCAGCCCGGTGACACCGTCACCGACGGGCAGGTCGTCTGCGAGGTGGAGACCGCCAAGGCGGCCGTCGAGCTGCCGATCCCTTACGACGGGGTGGTGCACGAGCTGCGCTTCCCCGAGGGCACCACGGTCGACGTCGGTGAGGTGATCATCTCGGTCGACGTGGACCCGGGCTCCGGCCCGGCCGACGCCGCCCAGCCGCAGACCGCGCAGCCCGCCGCCGAGGAGCCGGCCGCCAAGGACTCCGCCGGCTCGGCGGCTCCCGCCGAGCCGGCCGGCCGCCAGCCGGTCCTCGTCGGGTACGGCGTCTCCGAGGCGTCCACCAAGCGCCGCCCGCGCAAGGGCGGCACGGGCCGGGACCAGGCCGCCGGGCAGGCCGCCGCCGCCGTCCAGAGCGAGCTGAACGGCCACTCCGGCACCGCCGGGGCGGACCGGCCGCTCGCCAAGCCGCCCGTGCGCAAACTGGCCAAGGACCTGGGCGTCGACCTGGCGTCGGTCACCCCGACCGGCCCCGACGGGATCATCACCCGCGAGGACGTCCACGCCGCCGCCGCGCCGGCTCCGGCGGCCTCCGCCCCGGCCGCCCAGGCGCAGCCGGTGGCTGCCGCCCCGGTGGCGGGCGACGCCCGCGAGACCCGCGTCCCGATCAAGGGCGTACGCAAGGCCACCGCCGCGGCCATGGTCGGGTCGGCCTTCACCGCGCCGCACGTCACCGAGTTCGTCACGGTCGACGTCACCCGCACGATGAGGCTGGTCGAGGAGCTGAAGGCCGACAAGGACATGGCCGGGCTGCGGATCAACCCGCTGCTCCTGGTCGCCAAGGCCCTGCTCGTCGCGATCCGGCGCAACCCCGGGATCAACGCCTCCTGGGACGAGGCCGCCCAGGAGATCGTGCTCAAGCACTACGTGAACCTGGGCATCGCGGCGGCCACCCCGCGCGGTCTGATCGTGCCGAACATCAAGGACGCGCACGCCAAGACCCTGCCCGAGCTGGCCGCCGCGCTCGCCGAGCTGGTGGCCACCGCCCGCGAGGGCAAAACCACCCCGGCGGCCATGCAGGGCGGCACGGTGACCATCACCAACGTCGGTGTCTTCGGCGTCGACACCGGCACGCCCATCCTCAACCCGGGCGAGTCCGCGATCCTCGCGGTCGGGGCGATCAAGCTCCAGCCGTGGGTCCACAAGGGCAAGGTCAAGCCGCGCCACGTCACCACGCTGGCGCTCTCCTTCGACCACCGCCTGGTCGACGGCGAGCTGGGCTCCAAGGTGCTGGCCGACCTGGCCGCGATCCTGGAGCAGCCCAAGCGGCTGATCACCTGGGCCTGACGGCCCGCCGAGAGGGGCGGTTCCCGGGGCGCGGGCCCGGGGAACCGCCCCTTCGCGGCGGCCGGGCCCGGGTCTCCCGGACGGCCGGCGAGCCCAGTGCCGGGGGCGGCGGCGGCCACCGGCGCGGCCACCAGGGTGTGCTCCAGCGCGCTCGGCGGCAGCGGCAGCCGGGGGAGCAGGTCCGGGGCACCGGACAGGGCGACCCGGGCGTTCCGCGATGTGGACGCGTCCCGCGCCCGCGCCCTTGTTGTATCTATCCTGTGCGCATGCCTTCCGCCCCGCCTGCCGCCCACCGCGTCTACACCCACGTCAAACAGGCGGTCCTGGACCGCCGCTACGAGGGCGGGACCCTGCTGACCGAGGGCGAACTCGCCGAGGCCGTCGGGGTGTCGCGGACCCCCGTGCGCGAGGCGCTGCTGAAGCTGGAGATGGAAGGGCTGCTGAAGCTTTACCCCAAGAAGGGCGCCCTGGTCCTCGCCGTCTCCGCGCAGGAGATCGCCGACGTGGTGGAAACCCGGCTGCTGGTCGAGGAGTTCGCCGTCCGCAGGGCCGTGCCCGCCTCCGCCGCGCTGATCACCCGCCTCGAGGAGCTGGTGGCGGAGCAGCGCCGGCGCGCCGCCGCCGGGGACCTGGCCGCGGTCGCCGTCACCGACCGGAGCTTCCACGCCGCGATCGTCAGCAACGCCGGCAACACCATCCTGGCCAGGCTCTACGACCAGATGCGCGACCGCCAACTGCGCATGGGCGTCGCGGTGATGGAGGCCCACCCCGACCGCGTCGCCAAGAACATCGCGGAGCACGCCGAGATCCTGGCCGCCGTCCGCGCCGGCGACGCCGAGCGCGCCGCCCAGTGCGTGCGCCGCCACATCAGCCGCGTCAAGGTGCTGGTGCGGGGTGAGGACCGGTGAGCTCCCCCTCCCCGCCGGACCCCCGCCCCGCCACCGGTGGGGACACCCCCGCCGGCGGCAGGCGGGCCGTCCTCGTCTGGGGCGTCGGCGTCGCCGTCTACTTCGTCGCCGTCATCTTCCGTACGTCCCTGGGCGTGGCCGGCCTCGACGCCGCCGACCGCTTCGGCGTCAACGCCTCCGCGCTGTCCACGTTCTCCATACTCCAGCTGCTGGTCTACGCGGGCATGCAGATACCCGTCGGCCTGATGGTCGACCGGCTCGGCACCAAGAAGGTGCTGACCCTCGGCGTGGTGCTGTTCACCGTGGGCCAGCTCGGCTTCGGGCTCTCCCCCTCGTACGGCACGGCACTGGCCTCCCGGGCACTGCTCGGGTGCGGTGACGCCATGACGTTCATCTCCGTGCTGCGGCTCGGCGCACGCTGGTTCCCGGCCCGGCGCGGACCGATGATCACGCAGATCGCGGCGCTGTTCGGGGTGGCCGGCAACCTGGTCTCCACCATGGTCGTCGCACGGCTGCTCGACGGGCTGGGCTGGACGGCCACCTTCGCGGGCAGCGCGGCGGCCGGAGTCCTGGTGCTCGTACCGCTCCTGCTCTTCCTGAAGGACCACCCCGAGGGTTGCGAACCGGCCCCCGCCCGGCACGCCGGAGCCGCCTTCGTCCGCCGCCAGATCGCCGAGTCGTGGCGGGAGCCGGGCACCCGGCTCGGCATGTGGGTCCACTTCACCACCCAGTTCCCGGCCATGGTGTTCCTGCTGCTGTGGGGGCTGCCCTTCCTCGTCGAGGCACAGGGGCTGTCGCGGAGCACGGCGGGCGGGCTGCTGACGCTGGTGGTGCTCTCCAACATGGTGGTCGGCCTGGCCTACGGGCAGATCATCGCCCGGCACCACGCCGCCCGGACCCCGCTGGCCCTCGGCACGGTCGGCGCGACGGCGGCGGCGTGGGCGGCCACCATCTCCCTGCCGGCCGGGCACGTCCCGATGTGGCTGCTGGCCACCCTGTGCGTGGTGCTCGGCGCCTGCGGGCCGGCGTCGATGATCGGATTCGACTTCGCCCGGCCCGCCAACCCGCCGGAGCGGCAGGGGACGGCCTCGGGGATCGTCAACATCGGCGGCTTCACCGCGTCGATGGCCATCCTGCTGGCGATCGGCGTGCTGCTGGACGCGACCGGTGACGACTACCGGACCGCGTTCGCCTCGGTCTTCGTCCTCCAGGCACTGGGCGTCACCCAGATCCTGCGGCTGCGGGCCCGCACGGCCCGCCGGGAACGGGAACGGCTGGTCGCCAGCCGGGTGGAGGCGGTGCACGTCCCCGCCTGAGCCGGTGGCACGCCGGTCACTTCAGGGGGTGACCGCGAAGTGCGCCAGGATCGCGTCGGCCAGCACGGTGTCGCCCTCCGTCTTGACCCGGTCCGCCACGGCCGCCGGCTTCACCCGGCCGCAGGCCAGCCGCACATAGGTCTCCCAGTCCATGGCGATCGTCGCCGCGGGACCGAGCGAGGGGGCGCCGTCGACCGTGCCCCGGCCACCGGCGTCGACCCGGACGGTGCGCAGGAACTCGACCGGGCCGTGGATGTCGAAGACGACCGCCGAGTTGGGCGGGGCGCCCGCGTCCTTGGCGACCACCTTGGGCAGTACCGCCAGGAAGTTGTCCCGGGCCACATAGGCGCCGGGGGAGTCCAGGTTGCCCGGCTTGCCCAGCGCGGCGCGCAGGTCCTGCTCGTGCACCCAGACGTCGAACGCCCGCATCCGGTAGGCCAGTTCCAGGGTCTGCTCGGCGCCCAGCGGGGCGCGGATCAGGGTGTCGGGGGAGCGGTTCTCGTTGCGCAACTGGCGGGCACGGCGGATCAGCGTGTACTCCAGCTCGGCGGTCATCTCGGGGCCGGTGTGGTGGCGCCGCACGTCGACCTGCATCTCCATGTACCGCGCGAAGTCGCCGCGGACGTGGAACAGGTCCCGGGGCAGCGAGTGGATCGGCCGCGGGTCGCCGAGCATCTCGCACTCCATGCCGATGATGTGCGACACGATGTCGCGCACCGACCAGCCGGGGCAGGGCGTACGCCGGTTCCACTCGCCCTCGACAAGCGGCTGCACCAGCTCGGATATCGCTTCGATGGAGTGGGTCCAGGCATCGGCGTAAGGCTGGAGGCTGGGATGGACGGTCACGGGACCCCTCGGACGGTGTGGTACGCGGGCTGGGTGCTGTGGCAGTTAAGTTACGCTGCCGTGAGGCACCCCGGCAGTGCTTTCGTGTGACGATCGTAGGCCCGAGTTGACGGCCCGAATGCCAGGACGGTGGTAGTGTGCGCGCCTCGCTCCTCCAGATCGCGGTAGACCCGGACGAAGCGGTCCCCTCCCGCCGCCGGCGCGTCGCCTCCATGGTGCGCGGGCAGCGCGGCGCGGACCTGGTGGTGCTGCCGGAACTCTGGACGGTGGGGGCCTTCGCCCACGACTCCTTCGCCGCCGAGGCCGAGCCGGTGGACGGCCCCACGTGCCGGGCGATGGCCGAGGCGGCGGGCGACGCGGGCGTCTGGCTGCACGCCGGTTCCATCGTCGAGCGGGCCGCGGCCGGCTCCCCCGGGGACGCGGACGCCCTGTACAACACCTCGCTGGTGTTCTCCCCGGACGGCGAGCTGGTCCGTACGTACCGCAAGATCCACCGCTTCGGTTTCGACACGGGCGAGGCGGTCATGATGGCGGCCGGCCACGAGCTGGTCACCGTACCGCTGCCGGACCTGCCGTTCGGTGTCGCCACCTGCTACGACCTGCGCTTCCCCGAGCAGTTCCGGGGCCTGGTGGACGCCGGCGCCCTGGCGTTCGTCGTCCCGGCCGGGTGGCCGGCCCGCCGCCGCGAGCACTGGTCGCTGCTGACCCGCGCGCGGGCGGTGGAGAACCAGGCGTACGTCCTGGCGTGCGGCACCGGCGGAACGCACGCGGGAGTGGAACAGGCCGGGCACAGCGTCGTGGTGGACCCGTGGGGCGAGGTGCTCGCGGAGGCGGGCACGGGCGAGGAGATCCTCACGGTGGAACTGGACCCGGCCAGGGTCGCGGCGACGCGCGAGCGGTTCCCGGCCCTGAAGGACCGGCGGCTGGGCGTCCCCGCCCCGTCCGCGCGCCGCTGAGGCACCACCCGCCCGCCCCCCGGGACGGTCAGTCCTTCTCCGCCATCCGGACCACGCACACCGCCACCGCGATCAGCAGCGCCGTACCGGCGGCCGGATCGGCGCCCGTACCCGCGTCGTCGCGGATCACGTCCACCGCGTAGGTGTCCCGCAGCGACAGCCACTTCCGGGAGATGCGGGCCAGCGGCTCACCGTCGCGCTCCACGATGAACTCCCGGTCCAGGATCCGTCCGCTGACATCCAGCTCCACGCCGTCGGCCAGGGTGACCCGGTAGTGGTTGCGCAGCAGCGACAGCCGTTTGCGGCGGATCGTGGCCAGCGTCCCGCCGTCCCGCTCCAGGGTCATCGCGTCACGCAGGCTGAACACCTTCGCGCGCAGCGTGACCAGCACCCGGCCGGCCGGATCCTTGAGCTCCAGGGTGTCGCGCAGCCGCAGCGCCTTGCCGTCCACCAGGAAGGCGTGCCAGCCGTTCTCGTCCTCGATCCAGTAGTCGTCACCGATGGCGAAGATCTTGTCGCGTACGAGGTATCTCATACCGGGAATGCCTACCCACGCCGACGGGGTGGGATGGGTGTGCGGCCACGCCCTCACGCGTCCGGACCCGCGGGCCGAGCGGCAGGGGCGGTGCCCCGCCGGTGGAGGCCGCCGGCGTCGTACGGCCGTGACCGGCCGTTCACGGGCGGATGGCAAGCTTGAAGCATGAACGATGCCGCCCCGGCGCCCACCCCCGCGCCCGCGCCCCGACGTGCCCGTGTCCGTGCCCCCGAGCTGATCGGCAAGGGTGGCTGGCTGAACACCGGAGGGAAGGAACTCACCCTCGCCGACCTGCGAGGTCGCACGGTGATCCTGGATTTCTGGACCTTCTGCTGCATCAACTGCCTGCACGTCCTGGACGAGCTGCGGGAGCTGGAGGAGAGGCACCGGGACACGCTCGTGATCGTCGGCGTGCACTCGCCGAAGTTCGTCCACGAGGCCGACCACCAGGCCGTCGTCGACGCCGTCGAACGGTACGAGGTGCACCACCCGGTCCTCGACGACCCCGACCTCGCCACCTGGAAGCAGTACGCCGTACGGGCCTGGCCCACGCTCGTGGTGATCGACCCCGAGGGGTACGTCGTCGCCCAGCACGCGGGCGAGGGACACGCCAGGGCCATCGAGACGCTGGTGGCGGAGCTGGAGGCCGAGCACGAGGCCAAGGGCACATTGCGCCGCGGCGACGGGCCCTACGTGCCGCCCGAGCCGGTCGCCACGCATCTGCGCTTCCCCGGCAAGGCGCTGGCACTGGACGGCGGCCACTTCCTGGTCTCGGACACCACCCGCCACCAGATCGTGGAGCTCGCGGCGGACGGCGAGAGCGTCGTGCGGCGGTACGGCTCCGGCGAGCGCGGCCTCGCCGACGGCGCGGCGGGCGAGGCGCGGTTCAACGAGCCGCAGGGGCTGTGCCTCCTGCCCGACGGGCGGGTGGTCGTGGCCGACACGGTCAACCACGCGCTGCGGGTGCTGGACCTGTCCACCGGGGTGACGGCGACGGTCGCCGGGACCGGGGCGCAGTGGTGGCAGGGCTCCCCCACCGCCGGGCCCGCCCGCGAGGTGGCCCTGTCGTCGCCGTGGGACGTCGCCTGGTGGCGGGGCGAGGTGTGGATCGCCATGGCGGGCGTCCACCAGCTCTGGGCCTACGACCCGGAGGCGGGCACCGTCCGGGTGGCCGCCGGTACCACCAACGAGGGTCTGGTCGACGGGCCCGCCGCCGAGGCGTGGTTCGCCCAGCCGTCCGGGCTGGCGGCGGCCGGCGACCGGCTGTGGGTCGCCGACTCCGAGACCAGCTCGCTGCGCTGGGTCGACACCGAGGACACCGTGCGCACGGCCGTCGGCACCGGCCTGTTCGACTTCGGCCACCGTGACGGGGAGGCCGGCCAGGCGCTCTTCCAGCACCCGCTGGGCGTCACCGCGCTGCCCGACGGCTCGGTCGCCGTCTCGGACACGTACAACCACGCCCTGCGGCGCTTCGACCCGGCGAGCTGCGAGGTCACCACGCTGGCCACGGACCTGCGCGAACCGAGCGGCGCGGTGCTGGCCGGCGAGGACATCGTGGTCGTGGAGTCCGCCCGGCACCGGCTGACCCGGCTGCGGCTGCCCGAGGAGGCCGTCCAGGTGGAGGCCGTCGCGCACCGCACCCGGCGTGAGGCGACCGGGATCGCGCCGGGCACCCTGCGCCTGGACGTGGTGTTCCGTGCCCCGGCGGGCCAGAAGCTGGACGACCGGTACGGGCCCTCGACGCGGCTGCTGGTGTCGGCCACCCCGCCCGAGCTGCTCAGCGGGGGCGAGGGCACCGGCACGGACCTCTCGCGCGAACTGACGCTCGCCCCGGAGGTGACCGAGGGCGTCCTGCACGTGTCGGCGATGGCCGCCTCCTGTGACGACGACCCCGCCAACGAGTACCCGGCCTGCCATGTGCACCAGCAGGACTGGGGGGTACCGGTGCGGGTCACGCCGGACGGCGTCTCCCGCCTCCCGCTGATCCTGGCCGGAATGGACGAGTAGAGCCGGACCGGGGTTTCCGGCCTCGGCCCCCCACGCCGGGGCCGGGTCCGGCCGCCCACGCCGGGGGGCCCGGGTCCGGGTCCGGGAGCGGGGATCCGGCCGGGCGGCCGGATCCCGGGGCGCTCACCTCTCCGCGAGGGTGTGGGCGACCAGCGCGTCGGCGTGGCCGTGGCCCGGGCCGTGTTCCGACTTGGGGCAGGTGACGAGCTCCATGTGCGCCCGCCTCATGGGCGCCGCACCTCGAAGTGGAAGCAGCCGTACTCCACGGCCCGGATGTGCACCAGGGCCACCGCCGGGTCGGCGAACGCCTCGCCGATGATCCGGTCGAAGCCGGCCCCGGCGTCCTCGGGTATCTCGAAGAGCCGGCCGCCCACGATGCGGCCGGCGCTGTCGTAGCGGCGGGCGGCGCGCAGCGCGCCGGGACGGGCGAAGGGGTAGCCGGGGCCGGTCCAGGGCGCCGGGCAGCGGTCGGCGTGCACGAAGACCGGTCCGGTCTCGTCGTACGCGCCCGGCTCCGCCCCGGTCGCCGCGGCCCAGCGCCGCAACGGCGCGTAGGAGACGAGGGCGATCCGCTCGCCCGGCTGGACGGACCGCAGGCAGCAGCGCAGCGGGCTGCCCACGGAGTCGGTCGGCGCACCGTCCGCCCGCGCGGTGAAGGGCCGCGCCGGGCGTCCGGCGTCATCGGTGCGGCGCAGTTCCCGCAGGGCGTCGGGGGGGATGGGCAGAGGGGTGTACGTGGTCATGCGCCCAGCGTCGCCGACCCGCCCGGTCGCCCACCGGCGGATTTCGGACCCGTACCCGGCCGGGGCGGGCGGGGCGGGCCGTGCGGGGCCGCCGGGCCTCACGCGCCCTTGCGGGCGACGCGGTTGACGGCGGTGCCCAGCCGGAGGTCGGCGGGGCCGGGGGCGCCCAGGCCCAGTTCCTCCGCCAGCCGCCTGAGGTGGACGTCGACGGTGGACTCCAGCAGCTCGGCGTGGGCCGCTCCGACGAGCCGGCCACGGCGCCAGGCCACCAGCCCGGTCACCGCGGCGCCCACCGCGGCCGGCCACCAGAAGCAGCCGAGCACGGCGTAGCAGCAGGCCCACACCGAGCCGGCCAGCGCCGCGTCGAAGCGGGCGCGCGAGGCGCGCAGTTCGGTCCTGACGTCGTCCGGGAGCACCAGCCACAGCCGTGGCCAGCAGGACGCGAGGTCGATGCCGTACTGGTGGCGCAGACGGGTCTCCGCCGCGCCGATCCGGTCACCGGTGGCGGTGGGGCGGCTCGGCTCGGCCGGCGCGATCGCGTCGCGGCGGGCGGTGAGTCCGTCGATGGCCTGCCGCTGTCGCGTGGTGCGGCGGTGCGCGGGGGTCGCGCGGCGCAGGCGGGCGATGTCGCTCTGGACGGCCCTCCAGCGTCCGCGCCGCCGGGTGGTCAGCCGGTCCGCCAGCGGCCCGGCCAGGGACGGCCAGTCGCCCGTCCAGATCCGTTCGGCCCCCCTGGCGCAGGTCCGTACGAAGGTTCCGGCCGCCACGGAGGCGAGGACGACCGCCGCGACGGCGGCGATCTGGCCCACGGTGGACCACCGGGCCGTCCTCGCCGTCCAGCGGCCCGTCCGCTCCAGCAGGGCGGCTCCGTCGAGCGCTTCCCCGTGTCCCAGCACCGCCCCGCAGACCACCGCCGCGACGAAGAGCAGACCGGGTGCGGCCAGGGCGGACAGCCATTTCTCGGCCAGCTTCTGGCCGAGGCTGTCGAGGAGCGGGGCCACGGCTCAGGCCTCGACCACGCGCAGTGGCCGGTCGCGCAGCCAGCAGCGGCCCCCGGCGGGCAGCTCGCCGCCGGGCGCGCGGACCTCGTTCAGGCTGCACCAGCCGTCCGGGCAGCGGTACGACTCGCCCTCGGCGCGCGGCACCGCGTCGAAGACCATGTCCCCGGGCTCGTCGCCGCGTACCGGGCCCACTCCGTCGAGCACGTGTGCCGGGATGTCCAGTCCCTCGACCGCCCGCAGTACGGGAGTTCCGGCGAGGACGGCCTCCACGGCGGTGCGGAGCCCGGCGAGCGCGCCGTCCTCCTCCGCCAGGTCCTCCATCAGCCAGGGCAGCGCCGAGCAGAGCCCGGCGCGTCTTTCCCGGTCGTCCATCGTGTCCTCCTCGGTGCTGTCCGCGGGCCCCGGTGCCGTCCGCCCGGCGGCCCGGTCGGTGGCTACGGCCCGCTGTGCACGACCGACGCCCAGAACAGCGGCTCGGCGTAGCGGGGGTGTTCGCGGAGCGCCCCGAGCGCCCGGTGCAGGGCGTGCGCGGGGCCGGGGGTGTCCGGTGCGCCGAGCAGCCGGTAGACCTCACGGGCGAGGGGCGGGCCCATCGCGTCCTCGACCGTCCACAGGCTGCCGATCACGTGCCGGTAGCCGCAGAGCTGGAAGGCGGAGGCCAGGGAGATGACCTCGTCGGCCAGCTCCTCGCCGGGAGCGGCGCTGTGGCAGGCCGACAGGTAGGCGAACTCGGCGTCGCGCGGCTGTTCGGCCGCCAGCTCGCGCAGGGTCAGGTCGCCGCCGTGGAGGAGCAGCCGGCCGCGCGAGGGGTCGGTGGCGTCCCGTACGCCGTGGCAGGCCAGGTGGGCGTGGGTGTGCGCGCGCAGCGCGGCCAGGACCGCGTCGGGCGTGGCCCGGGCGTCCCGCAGCTCGGTCCTGGGGCCGGGGAGGCCGGCCGTGGCGGCCAGCTCGTCCGTCAGGGCGGTCAGCCGGGGGTAGGTGTCGCCGGCGTCCACACCGACGGCGGCCAGGGAGGTCCGGCCGGCCCCGGGAGCGGGTGTGTCGCGGGCGTGCAGCAGCGAGCCGAGCGTGGGGACGTAGGAGGACACGACCCGGTCGTGGGTGTACACCGGGGCGGTGCGGGAGCCGCCGTCCAGCACGGCGGCGTGCAGGGGCAGCAGGGAGAGCACACCGGTCGGGCACCACCACAGCCTGGGCACGGGCTCGCCGGGTGCCACCGGCCGGTCCAGGCCCAGGCGGGTGAGGACCGGGCCCACGATCCGCTCACCGAGCCAGCGCAGCGTGCGCTTCAGCTCCCGGTCGTGCGCGTACCTCTCACCGCCCGTGCCTCCCGGTCTCGTCAGCCCGGCCACCGCCGTGTGGAAGGCGTCGGCCCGGCGGCCGGTCTCCTCGGCCGTGACGCCGGGCAGCGGCAGCACCTCGACCACGACGCCGCCGGAGCGGCGGCGCAGCAGCAGGGCGTCGCAGCGCAGCGGGGACACGTTGATGACGGCGACGGGCCCGTGCTCGGCGGCCGCCCGCAGCCGTGCCCAGTCCGGCGGCCGGTGGAATCCGTCGAATCCGGGCAGCCCGCGGATCTCCGCGACGACCCGGTCGAACTCCGCCGCCGCCTCCCTGCGCTGCTCGGGGCCGCGCTGCCGGGCCAGCAGCTCCGTGCGGACCCGCTCGTAGCGGTCGGCGAGTTCCTGGGACGCGGCGGCCAGGTCGTCGTGCCGGCGGCGCAGGCGCAGCGCCTGTGCCAGGAGGACGCCCCGGCCCTGCTCCAGCCGGACCAGGGCCTCGCGGGGGCGGCCCGCCCCGATCTCCACGGCGGCGGCGACGTTGGCCAGGGACGGCACTTCGCGCAGGCGCGTCTCCTGCGACTGCCTGCCCAGCGCCGGGGCGGTGAGTTTGGGCAGCAGGTCGGTGAGTGCCACGCCGAAGGCGGTGCGCGCCTGTTCGGTGGCGCCGAGCGTGGCGGAGATGAAGCCCCACAGGGCGGCGCAGTGCAGCCGGGTGCGCACGTCCTGGGTGGCGGCGAGCGCGGTGGCGCGGTACTGCCGGGCGGCCTCGACCTGATCGAGCCGCGCGCCCCGGGTCCTGCGGTCACGCGTCTGCAGGAGGTGGCCCAGCTCCATCCGGGCGAGCTGCTGGTTGGGCCCGGTGTCCGAGGGCTTCCCCGCCACCTGCCTGAGCAGCTTCTCGGCCGCGTCCAGGTCGGCGTCGTCGCCGGTGCGGGTGCCGCGTTGCCGCAGCGCGACCGCCCACTTGATCAGCATCACGGGGCGGTCGTGCTGGGAGGACGGGGTGGCCGCCGCGGCGTACTCCAGGTGGTGCACCGCCTCGTCCAGTTCGGTCACGTCCCCGTGGGCGTCGTACCGGGCGGTGAGGACGGCGGCCAGGTTGGTGAGGTGCTGGGGGTGCGCGGGGGAGGCGGGGTGGTCGACGGCGCAGGCCCGGCGGGCGGCCGTGGTGGCCGCTTCCAGGTCGGCGGGGTCCTTGGAGGTGACGTACCGGTCGAGGTGGGCGAGGCCGAGGAAGGACAGGGCGGTGGCCCGGGCGGCGTCGCCGAGCGGTTCGGCGAGGACCTCGGTGAGTTCCGTGATCGAGCTGTCGAGGTCGGCCAGCTCTCCCGCCATCTCGAAGCGCATGCGCAGGACCTGGCCCAGCGATACCCGGTGGTGGGCGCGCTCGGAGTCACCGGCCGTGGCCGCGTCGACAGCCGAACGGAGCCGGCCGATGAGGGCGTCGAGGCGGGCCAGGTCGCCGTCCCGCGTGTACTGGGTGAGTTCGGCGAGCGTGCTGCCCTCGTCGGGCGGGTCCTGCGGTGCCTCGGCCTGTGCCCTGATCAGGCTGTGCAGCATCTCCCGCCGTCTGGGGTCGCCGGCCGGGAGGGCCGTGACCGCCTCGCGCATGAAGTGCAGGCCGGCGGCCCTGGTCCGCCCCGGTTCGAGGCCGTTGCCGGGCAGGCCGGCCAGGGTGGTCAGCGCCGAGCCGAGGTTGAAGGTGACGGCCGGCTCGGACGCGTCGCCCCGGGCTTCCTCCCGGGCCCAGGTCAGCAGGACCGTGGCCAGGGCCACTCCGGTCGCGTCCTCGGCGGACGCGCCCGCGAAGAACAGCGCGGCGCCCACGGCGTGGACGATCTCGAACGCCGGTTGCACCCGCGGCGGGTTGTCGGCGAAGGCCTCGCGCAGGGCGCGGGGGACGGCGCCGGGGCGCAGCGCGTGCACCACCGCGAAGAGGAAGACGGCCGCGTGGTGGTCCCAGGTCCTGTCCTGCTCCGGCAGGTGCCGGCAGCGCGCGAGGTGGTAGCAGGCGGCCAGGTAAGCGGTCTCGATGTCGACCGCGTCCGGCCCGCCCGCCCGGTGGGGCGTCAGCCGCTCACGCGTGTCGTACACGAGCTGTGCCATGTTGTACTGCACGCCCCGCCCCAGTACGGCCTCGGCCGATTCGGACAGGAACGGCGTCGCGTCGTCCGGCGCGTCCATCGCCTGTGCGACGGCGGCGCGGAACTCCGGGCGCAGTCCGCCCATGGCCCTCACCCCCCGGTGCACCGCCCCCGCAGCGGTGGGGCACCACGGTACCGAGGGGGTGGGGCCGGGCGGGGGCCGAACCGGAAAAGATGTGGAGAAGCGCCGGTGCGGCACCAAGTGCCGCTAATATGCCAGCCCTTGGTGCCGGGAGGGGCGGCCGGCGGCCCCGTCGAGGCAGCCGGACACCCACATCACCGGATCGTGGGCGGCGTTGCGGCCGCCCAGGCCCTCGGCCTCCATGCGCGCGCAGCCGCCGTCGAGCAGTTCCCGCACCCGTCGGCCGCCCGGGTCGTACTGGTGGACGCGCTTGCCCAGGAGGTAGCCCGACTCGTAGGCGATGTCGGCGGCCCAGGGCGGGCTTTCGCCGTAGGCGCGGATCAGCAGGCCGGCACCGGTGAGGCAGACCACCACGGCGGTGGTCACGACGACGAGCAGGGCCCGGCGGGCCGGCCCCCGGTGGTGGGCGAGGGCCGTGTGTCGTCCGAGCGAAACCATGCCCGACACGGTGTCAGGCCGGTCGTTTCGCCGATGTTGCCGTGCCTCACGGCGTCAACCGGTGTGCTCAGTAGCGCCGTTCGTCACCCGGGTCCACCACGGTCGGCGCGACCGGAGACACGACGGCCCTGCGGCGCCTGGCGATGCTCGTGAACGTCGCGACGCCGATGATGCCGACCGCCATCAGGATCAACCCCACCAGGTCGAGGTTGACGCCCTTGGCCTCCCAGTCGGTAGCGAAGGTGAGGATCGCCCCCACCCCTATGAGAATGATGCAGCCTCCCAGGCCCATGATTCCCGCCTCCTCATCAGCTTTAGGCGTTCCGGGTACCCGGCCCCGGAACGCCTAAGCAGTGAGGGTCACTTGACGTCGACGACGACCTTGGCGGCCGGGCTGCCGATGTGCGTGGCGTCCGGGTCCTGGAACTTGACGAAGTAGGTGCCGTCGCCGCGCTCCTTGTACGCCTTCTTGAAGGTGCCGTTGGCGGCGGTCTTCACCTGGGCGATGAAGTACGACTCCTTGGGACGGCTCTTGGGCGTGTAGTAGAGCCGCACCGGCTGGGCGCCGTACGCCTTCCACACCGTGCCGACGCGGTGCTGGAGGGTGCCCGTGGCGGTGAGCTGGCCGCCCTTGCGCACCACGGTGGGCGTGACCTTGTAGGCGGCGATCCGGGTCTCGGTGCGGCTCGCGCGGATCACCGGGCTGGTCGACGGGGCTATGGTCGCGGAGCCGGAGTAGACCGCGCGGTAGTGACCGGAGGCCGGCGCGGGGAAGGTCGCGAGGAAGACGCTGCTGGTCGTCCGTATCGTCTTGAGCTTCGTCCAGCCGTCCTTGCCGTTCTTGGACACCTGGATGTCGATGTCGCGGTACGGCGGTGTCGCGCCGTTCACGTCCAGCCAGCCGCTGACCGTGAGGTCGGAGAAGAGGCCGAGCTCGGCGGTGAACCCGCCGAAGCCGCTGGTGGCGGTGGTGCGGAAGGTGACCGGCAGGGAGGGCTTGTTGGAGAACCAGCCGCCGTACGTCACCTCCAGCCGCCGGACGCTGCCCACGGCGGGGAAGGTCGTGTCGAAGCTGAAGCGGCCGTCGTCGCGGGTGCTCGCCCCGCCGCCGCCGTAGGCGCCCTTCGCGTCGACCAGTGTGACGTCGGCGTAGTGGGCCGGCTTCCAGGTGCCGCCGGTCTCGTACTCGACCGTGCCGCTGATGGTGACGGGCGCGCCGTACCTGCCGCTGTGCTCGGCCTTGTCGAGCCGGAGCCGCGCGGGGACGCCCTTGGGCGTGACCTGGACGGTCTCGCTGAAGACGCTCTGGTGGCGCGCCCGGACCTGGGCGGGCCGCTGGTCCGCGATGAACCAGTCGGAGAACCGGCCGTCCGCGTCCGTCGTGACACGCTCCGTGTAGGACCCGTTGTCGATCGACACGGACGAGTCGGCGACGGGCCGGCGCTCGTGGGTGACCGGCTGCCATTCGAGGAGCCGCCCGCCGGCGGTGATCTTCATTTCCTCGATCGTCGGGTTCGGCCGGTCGACACCGAACTCCGCGAAGTACCGCTTGGCCGTGTAGTCGTACGTCCCGGCGTTCCGCAGCGTCGTGCGGTCGCCGTCGGCCTCCTCCACGACGAGGTCCACGGCGTACTGTCCGGCGGCGGGCAGCCGCACCTCGTCCGTGGTGATCCAGTCACCCGTGCGCTGGTCGCCCGAGGCGAGCTGGAAGTTCTGGACGGTCCCGACGGCCGCGTCGTCGCCCTGCGGGTGGACGGCGGCGCTGATGCCCGTCACCTCGCTGTCGGCCTTCAGGTCGTCGACGAAGAGGTGGCCGAGCCGGTGCTCGTGCCCCGATACGCGCAGGGCCGTCGGTCCCGCGTCGGCGAAGGCGGTACCGGGTACCGCGAGGGTGCCCAGGACCACGGATGTGGACAGGGCGAGGGCAAGGCGTCGCTTCACGGTGTCCCCCCAAGGACCGAGGGGCGCGTGCGAAGGATGGAAGTGGTCGTGTGCCGCGCCCCGGTCGTGATCTTAGTGCGGACCGGGGCGCGGACCCCGACCGGGGCGCCGGGCGGTCAGCCGGCCAGGAACGCCACCAGCGCGTTCGCCAGCAGGTAGGGGTCGTCGGCGCCGCACAGTTCACGGGCGCTGTGCATGGACAGGATCGCCACGCCGATGTCCACGGTGGTGATGCCGTGCCGGGCGGCGGTGATCGGGCCGATCGTGGTGCCGCACGGCATGTCGTTGTTGGACACGAACGTCTGCCACGGCACGCCCGCCTCCTCGCACGCCGCCGCGAACACGGCCCGGCCGCTGCCGTCGGTGGCGTACCGCTGGTTGACGTTGACCTTGAGGATGGGGCCGCCGTTGGCGCGCGGGTGGTGCGTCGGGTCGTGCCGTTCCGCGTAGTTGGGGTGGACGGCGTGCCCCGTGTCGGAGGAGAGGCAGACGGTACCGGCGAAGGCACGGGCCCGGTCCTCGTAGCTGCCGCCGCGGGCGAAGACGGATCGTTCCAGCACGGTGCCGAGGAGGGGGCCCTGGGCGCCGGTGTCGGACTCGGAGCCGTTCTCCTCGTGGTCGAAGGCGGCGAGTACGGGGATGCCGCCCCGGCCGTCCGCCTCGGCGCCGGACGCCACGGCGGCGAGGGCCGCCACGCCCGCGTGCACGGACAGCAGGTTGTCCATCCGGGGGCCGGCCAGCAGCTCCCGGTCCCGGCCCAGGTAGGCGGGCGGCTCGATGGCGTGCACCATCAGGTCCCAGCCGGCCACGTCGTCGGCGGGCACGCCCGTCTCCTCGGCGACGAACCGGATCAGGTCGCCCTCGTGGACGTCGTCGCCCAGCCCCCAGATCGGCTGCATGTGCCGCTGGCGGTCCAGCTTGAGGCCCTCGTTGGCCTGCCGGTCCAGGTGGATGGCGAGCTGCGGCACCCGCAGCAACGGCCGGTCCACGTCGACCAGCCGGTGGCTGCCGTCGCGCAGGGTCAGCCGCCCGGCCAGCCCCAGGTCGCGGTCGAGCCAGGTGTTGAGCAGGGTCCCGCCGTACGTCTCGACGGCCACCTGGCGCCAGCCGTGGGCGCCGATGTCGGGCCTGGGCTTGACCCGCAGGTTGGGGGAGTCGGTGTGGGCCCCCACGATCCGGAACGGGGTGTGCGCCTCGGCGCCCTCCGGCACGTACCAGGCGATCATCGCGCCGCCCCGCAGCACGTACTTGCCGCCGCTCGTCCCGTCCCAGGCGGCGGTCTCCTCGACCTGCCGGAAGCCGGCCTTCTCCAGCCGCTCGGCGGCGTTCGCCACGGCGTGGTACGGCGACGGGGAGGCCGCCAGGAAGGTCATCAAGTCATCGGTGTGGCCGCGGTCGAAGCGGGCGGTTGAGCTGCTCATGCCTTCACCTTACGGTTGCCGCCCGGGCGCACCCGGGCCGATTGTCAGTGGTGGCTGGGAGTATCGAACGAGTCCGCCGACCGTGACCGGAGGTGCACTGGTGACCACGACGATCACGCCCGCCTGTGCCGCGTGCGAGGCCCCCGGCGCCGAGTGGAGCGCCCCGCTCGGCATGCCGCTGTGCGCTGCCTGCGCCACCGCGGCGACCGGTACCCCGGAGCGGGACCCGGTGCGCCTGGGCGACATCCTGCCGGTGACCGCCGCCGCGCTGCGGGCCCACGGGCCGGTGCCGCCCCCGCGCACCGGCTCCCCCATGACCTGCCGGCACTGCGGCGCCGGGGCGCGGTGGCACCGCACGGCGGGCGGCCGGTGGGTGGCCATCGAGCCGGGCGAGCGCCCCGCCGCCGGTGTGCCCCGGGGCGAGCGCTGGTACATCGCCGGGGACGGCACCGCGGTGAACCCGCGCGGCGCGGTGCCCTCCGACCGGTGCCGGGTCAGCCACTTCTCGGTGTGCGCGGCCCGTCCGGGGCGGTGACCCGGGCCGGGAAACGGCGACGGCCCGCCCCCGGCAGTCGCCGGGAACGGGCCGCGCCGAAGCGGTGCCGCGATCAGAAGGAGGCCTCGTCCAGCTCCATCAGGGAGTTGTCGACCGACTCGGCGATCAGCCGCTCGGTGGAGACGCCCGGCAGGATGTTGGCGGCGAAGAACTTCGCGGCCGCGATCTTGCCCTGGTAGAAGACCTTGTCCTTGGCGGACGCGGTCTCCAGCTTCTCGGCGGCCACGGCGGCGCCGCGCAGCAGCAGGTAGCCGACGACCACGTCTCCGGAGGCCATCAGCAGGCGGGTGCTGTTGAGGCCCACCTTGTAGATGTTCTTGACGTCCTCGCCGGTGGCGGTGAGGTCGGTCAGCATCGCGCCGACGATGCCCTCCAGGTCCACGGCCGCCTTGGCGAGCGCGTCGCGGGCCGGGGCCAGCTCCTCGCCGCCGGGGCCGACCGCGAGGAACTTCTTGATCTCCTCGGCCAGCGCGTTCAGCGAGGCGCCCTGGTCGCGGACGATCTTCCGGAAGAAGAAGTCCTGGCCCTGGATCGCCGTGGTGCCCTCGTAGAGGGTGTCGATCTTGGCGTCCCGGATGTACTGCTCGATCGGGTACTCCTGGAGGTACCCGGAGCCGCCGAACGTCTGGAGCGACTGCGCGAGCTGCTCGTAGGACTTCTCGGAGCCGTAGCCCTTCACGATCGGCAGAAGCAGGTCGTTCAGGCCGATCAGCGCCTTGGCGTCCTCGCCCGCCGCCTCCTTGATCTGGATCTCGTCCTGGAGGGCGGCGGTGTACATGACCAGGGCGCGCATGCCCTCGGCGTACGCCTTCTGTGTCATCAGCGAGCGGCGCACGTCGGGGTGGTGCGTGATGGTGACCTTCGGCGCGGTCTTGTCCATGAAGTTCGCCAGGTCGGGGCCCTGCACGCGCTCCTTGGCGTACTCCAGCGCGTTCAGGTAGCCGGTCGACAGGGTGGCGATGGCCTTCGTGCCGACCATCATCCGGGCGAACTCGATGATGCGGAACATCTGGCGGATGCCGTCGTGCTTGTCGCCGATCAGCCAGCCCTTGGCGGGGTGCTTGTCGCCGAAGGTCATCTCGCACGTGTTGGACGCCTTGAGGCCCATCTTGTGCTCGACGTTGGTGGCGTAGACGCCGTTGCGCTCGCCCAGCTCGCCGGTCTCCCAGTCGAAGTGGTACTTCGGCACCAGGAACAGCGACAGGCCCTTGGTGCCCGGACCGGCACCCTCGGGGCGGGCCAGCACGTAGTGGAGGATGTTCTCCGACATGTCGTGCTCGCCGGACGTGATGAACCGCTTCACGCCCTCGATGTGCCAGGAGCCGTCCTCCTGCTGCACGGCCTTGGTGCGGCCCGCGCCCACGTCCGAGCCGGCGTCCGGCTCGGTGAGGACCATGGTGGAGCCCCACTGCTTCTCGACGGCGATCGAGGCGACCTTCTTCTGTGCCTCGTTGCCCTCCTCGAAGAGGATGCCGGCGAAGGCCGGGCCGGAGGAGTACATCCACACCGCCGGGTTCGAGCCCAGGATCAGCTCGGCGTACGCCCAGATCAGCGAGCGCGGCGAGGTGGTGCCGCCGATCTCCTCCGGCAGACCCAGGCGCCAGTACTCGGAGTCCATGAAGGCCTGGTAGGACTTCTTGAAGCTCGCGGGGACGGGCGCGGTGTTGGTCTCGGGGTCGAAGACCGGCGGGTTGCGGTCGGCGTCCGCGAAGGACTCGGCGAAGTCGTTCTCGGCGAGACGGCGCATCTCGTCCAGCACGCTCTTGGCGGTCTCGACGTCCATCTCCTCGAACGGACCGGTGCCGTACACCTTGTCGCGCCCGAGAACCTCGAAGAGGTTGAACTCGATGTCGCGGAGATTCGACTTGTAGTGCCCCATGGCGACGGCTCCGTAAGGCTCGGGGAGGCAGAATCCTCTTACACGTACCAGCTAGTAGCTACGATGATGCTACCCGTGGGTAATAAGAGCAACCCCTGTCGGCCGATCTGTGACGCGTCACGCCCCGGCCAGCTCGCACCAGACGGTCTTGCCGCCCGGCGCCCGCACGACGCCCCACCGCTGGGACACCGCGGCCAGCAGTTCCAGACCCCGGCCGCCCTCGTCCTGGTCCGCCGCGTGGCGCGGGACCGGCCAGGACCGGGGATCGGGGTCGCTCACCTCGATCCGGGTGCGGCCGTCACTGGTTCCGTGGACCCGGACGGTCACCGGCGTCCCCTCACCCAGGTGCCTGATCACGTTGCTGAGCAGTTCGCTCACGCAGAGTTCGAGATCCGGACACGGCGCGCCGACGTGTTCCCGCAGCGCGTGCCGCAGCACCGGGACCTCCTTCGGCGTGGCGAGCAGCCGGGCGGTGAGCGGCCTCACCGCCCCGCCGCCTCACGCAGCACGCCGGCCAGCGCGTGGGCGGTCGCCAGGTTGCAGTTGCCGAGGATGACGAGCGGCGGGGTGCCGTAGTCCCTGCCGAGGGACGGCAGCGTGATGCCGTGCGCCGCGAGCGCGGCACGCAGCTCCTCCACGCACTCCTGGGCGACGACGTCGTGGGGGGTGGGCATGGGGAGTGCCCCTTCCTGTTGACCGGTGCTGAATGTGACGAACCAGTCACACAGTGACGTGGCTCGCCGTACCGTGGAAGGTGTTCGGGCACCACAACGCGGGGTGTGAAAGGCGGTCACGTGGCGGCACGCAAGGACATCGACGGCTCGGCGAGCGTCCCCGCCTTCTACGGCAAGGAGCTGCGCTGGAAGCGGGAGCGGGCGGGGCTCACGCTGGAGCAGGCCGTCGAGGGCAGTTTCTACGGGGTGAGCTACCTCAGCGAGATCGAACGCGGAAACCGGAACATGCCGGCGGATCTAGCCGCGCACATCGACCGGGTGCTGGGGACTGATGGGTATTTCGGGCGCAATTGCGGTGACGTGCGTAGGTCCCGGAGGAACGGCCATGCCGATTACTTCGTGGAGATCGTGGGCATGGAGGGACGGGCTAGGGATGTAGTGGAATGGTGCCCTCAACTGGTCCCCGGGCCCTTGCAGTTGAAGGAGTACATCCGGGCCATCATCCACGCCAATCACCCCTTCGACAGCGAAGAGTCCGTGGAGGCCAAAGTCACCGCTCGGCGGGACCGCGCATGGGTCTTCGAGGATGCCGCAGGGCCCGCTTCATGGGTCGTCATGCATGAGTCGATCCTGCGGCAGCCGCTCGTGGAGCCCGGGCTGATGGCCGAACAGCTCGCCCACGTCGCCGATGTCGCCCGGCGACGCCGCTTCATTCCACAGATCCTCCCGTGCGACGCGGGAGCGCATCCCTTCATGATGGGCACCACCTGGCTCATGCAATTCCCTGACGCTCCGCCCGTCATGTACACGGAGGGCATGTACAGCGGCCAAGTAATCGACGACCAAGAAGTGGTTGCGCAGTATCAAGGTGCCTATGAGCGTTTGAGAGCCGCTGCGTTACCGCCAAAGGACTCCCTCAAAATGATCGAGGACGCAGCGGAAGGGTTCCGAAATGTCAAACCGGTTCTCTGACCTTGCCGCCGCCGTGTGGCGCAAGAGCAGTCACAGCACGGCAGCCGAGGGACTCTGCGTCGAAGTCGCCGACGACCTCCCCGGCATCGTCCCCGTACGCGACTCCAAGGCCCCCCACGGCCCCGCCGTCATCGTCCCCGCCCACGCCTGGACGCCCTTCGTGAACGCCCTGAAAGCAGGGCGTTTCACGAGCTGAACCCGGGCCCTCAGCGGGGGGACATGACGTTGTCCGTGAACGCCGTCAGGTTGCCCAGCATGCGGGCGACGCGCTCCTCGGGGGCCAGCGACTCCTCGTAGCGGGCCCGCAGCGGCGGTTGGCGCTTGCCCCGGACGTAGAGGGAGCAGGCGAGGTCGGCGCAGAGGTAGATGCCGACGGTGTTGCCCTCGCGGCCGGCCGCTCCGGCACGGGGCGCGGCGAACAGCATGACGTCCGAGGACGCGTGGCCGGTCAGGCAGACCTGGCACATGCTCGACTTGATCGCGCTGGTGCGGGCGTTGTCCGGGACCCGCAGGGTGATGCCCACCGGCCCCCGGCCACCCGCGCCGCCGTCGCCCCGGGGCGGCAGCACGATGTGCGCCCGCAGCGGGGCGCCCGGATCGCGCCAGCCGAGGAAGTCCAGGTCCTGCCAAGGGAGTTCGGCGAAGTCGGCGGGGAGCTTGAGGCGGGCGGCCTCGCCCTTCGAGCAGTTGACGAAGGACGAGCGGATCTGTTTCTCGGTCAGTGGTTCCACGAAGCGGCACGGTACGGAACGCACATACGAACCGCACCCGGATTTCCGTTTCGTCCTCGCGCCCGGGGTACCCGTCAACTCATGAGGACTCAGACGGCAACTGAAGCAGGACCGAACGCCCCGACGGGGACCGCCCGGCCCGCCACGGTGTCCCGCGAGATCCACGGACCCGTCCGCACCCACCGCCCGGCGCGTGTCGAAGACGTACCGCACGACGCGACGGGGCAGTGGAACATCGTGCTCGGCGAGGACTGAACCGGCGCCCGAACCGGGTCAGGCGCCGAACACGTCCATGACCTCCCATGCCCGCGCGGTGATCCCGCCGGGCGGGGGCGTGCGGGCCGGGCCGGCGAGGAAGGCGCGGCAGCCCCCTCGCCGGCCCGGCCCGGCGCTCACTCCCCGTCGCCCTCCAGGTCGCCCTCGGTCTCCAGGAACACCTGGCGGAGCTGCTCCAGGAGCTGCGGGTCCGGCTTGGCCCACATGCCGCGCGACTCGGCCTCCAGCAGCCGCTCGGCGATACCGTGCAGCGCCCAGGGGTTGGCCTCCTGGAGGAACGCGCGGTTCTCCGGGTCCAGGACGTACGTCTCGGTGAGCTTGTCGTACATCCAGTCGGCCACCACACCGGTCGTGGCGTCGTACCCGAAGAGGTAGTCGACCGTCGCGGCCAGCTCGAACGCGCCCTTGTAGCCGTGGCGGCGCATCGCCTCGATCCAGCGCGGGTTGACCACGCGGGCGCGGAAGACGCGGGAGGTCTCCTCGACCAGCGTGCGGGTGCGGACCGTCTCGGGGCGGGTCGAGTCGCCGATGTACGCCTCCGGGGCGGTGCCCCGCAGCGCGCGCACCGTGGCCACCATGCCGCCGTGGTACTGGAAGTAGTCGTCGGAGTCCGCGATGTCGTGCTCGCGGGTGTCCGTGTTCTTCGCGGCGACGGCGATGCGCTTGTACGCGGTCTCCATCTCGTCGCGGGCCGGGCGGCCGTCCAGCTCACGGCCGTAGGCGTAGCCGCCCCACACCGTGTACACCTCGGCGAGGTCCGCGTCGGTGCGCCAGTCGCGCGAGTCGATGAGCTGGAGGATGCCCGCGCCGTAGGTGCCCGGGCGGGAGCCGAAGATCCGGGTGGTGGCCCGGCGTTCGTCGCCGTGCTCGGCGAGGTCCGCCTGGGCGTGGGCGCGCACGTAGTTGTCGGCGGCCGGCTCGTCCAGCGAGGCGGCGAGGCGCACCGCGTCGTCCAGCAGGCCGATGGTGTGCGGGAAGGCGTCCCGGAAGAAGCCGGAGATGCGCAGGGTGACGTCGATGCGCGGCCGGCCCAGCTCGGCGAGCGGGAGCGGTTCGAGGCCGGTCACCCGGCGGGAGGCGTCGTCCCAGACGGGCCGGATGCCGAGCAGCGCCAGCGCCTCGGCCACGTCGTCGCCGGAGGTGCGCATCGCGCTGGTGCCCCACAGCGACAGGCCGACCGAGGTGGGCCAGTCGCCGTTGTCGCCCCGGTAGCGCTCCAGCAGCGAGTCGGCGAGGGCCTGGCCGGTCTCCCAGGCGAGCCGGGAGGGGACGGCCTTGGGGTCGACCGAGTAGAAGTTCCGGCCGGTCGGCAGGACGTTGACCAGGCCGCGCAGCGGCGAGCCGGAGGGGCCGGCCGGGACGAAGCCGCCGTTGAGGGCGTGCACCGCGTGGTCCAGCTCGTCGGTGGTGGCGGCCAGGCGCGGGACGACCTGCTCGGCGGCGAACCGCAGGACGGCGGCCACCTGCTCGCCCTGGTCGGTGGGCACGGCCGACACGTCCCAGCCGGCGTCCTCCATCGCCTGGACCAGGGCACGGGCCTTGGCCTCGGCCTCGTCGGCGGCGGTGCGGGTGGCGGCCGACTCGTCCAGGCCGAGCGCCTCGCGCAGGCCGGGCAGCGACTGGGTGCCGCCCCAGATCTGGCGGGCGCGCAGGATCGACAGGACCAGGTTGACGCGCTCGGGGCCGGTGGGCGCTCCGCCCAGCACGTGCAGGCCGTCGCGGATCTGGGCGTCCTTGACCTCGCAGAGCCAGCCGTCGACGTGGAGCAGGAAGTCGTCGAACCCGTCGTCGTCGGGGCGGTCCTCCAGGCCCAGGTCGTGGTCGAGCTTGGCGGCCTGGATGAGGGTCCAGATCTGGGCGCGGATGGCGGGCAGCTTGGCCGGGTCCATGGCGGAGATGGCCGCGTACTCGTCGAGGAGCTGTTCCAGGCGCGTGATGTCGCCGTAGGACTCGGCGCGGGCCATCGGCGGCACCAGGTGGTCGACCAGCGTGGCGTGGACGCGGCGCTTGGCCTGGGTGCCCTCGCCCGGGTCGTTGACCAGGAAGGGGTAGATCAGCGGCAGGTCGCCGAGGGCCGCGTCCGGGCCGCAGGCGGCGGACAGGCCGGCGTTCTTGCCGGGCAGCCACTCCAGGTTGCCGTGCTTGCCCAGGTGGACCATGGCGTCGGCGCCGAAACCGCCGTCGTCCTTCGCCGCCGCGATCCAGCGGTAGGCGGCCAGGTAGTGGTGCGAGGGCGGCAGATCGGGGTCGTGGTAGATCGCGATCGGGTTCTCGCCGAAGCCGCGCGGCGGCTGGATGAGGACGAGCAGGTTGCCGCGCCGCAGGGCGGCGAGCACGATGTCGCCCTCCGGGTTGCGGGAGCGGTCCAGGAACATCTCGCCGGGCGGCGGGCCCCAGTGCTGCTCGACGTTCTCGCGCAGCTCCTCGGGGAGCGTGGCGTACCAGCGCTTGTAGTCGGCGGCCGGGATGCGGACGGGGTTGCGGGCGAGCTGCTCCTCGGTGAGCCAGTCCTGGTCGTGGCCGCCGGCCTCGATGAGCGCGTAGATCAGCTCGTCGCCGTCGCCGGACGCGAGGCCCGGCACCTCCTCGTCGCCGAAGTCGTAGCCCTCCTCGCGCAGCCGGCGCAGCAGGGCCACGGCGGAGGCGGGGGTGTCCAGGCCGACGGCGTTGCCGATGCGGGAGTGCTTGGTGGGGTACGCGGACAGCACCAGGGCCAGGCGCTTGTCGGCGTTGGGGATGTGGCGCAGGCGGGCGTGGCGGACCGCGATCCCGGCGACACGGGCGGCGCGCTCGGCGTCGGCGACGTAGGCGGGCAGGCCGTCCGCGTCGATCTCCTTGAAGGAGAACGGGACGGTGATCAGCCGGCCGTCGAACTCGGGCACGGCGACCTGGCTGGCCGCGTCCAGCGGCGAGAGGCCCTCGTCGTTCTCCTCCCACGCGCTGCGCGGGCCGGTCAGGCACAGGGCCTGGAGGATCGGCACGTCCAGGGCGGCCAGCGCGCCCGCGTCCCAGGCCTCCTCGTCCCCGCCCGCCTGCGCCTCGGCGGGCTTGGTGCCACCGGCGGCCAGGACGGTGGTGACGATCGCGTCGGCACCGCTGAGCGCCTCCAGCAGCTCCGGCTCGGGGGCGCGCAGGGACGCCACGTACAGCGGCCTGGCCCGGCCGCCCGCGTCCTCGATGGCGTCGCACAGCGCGCCGACGAAGGCGGTGTTCCCGCTCATGTGGTGGGCGCGGTAGTAGAGCACCGCGACGGTCGGGCCGTCGGTGCGGCGCTCGGCGCGCTCCAGCGGTCCCCAGGTGGGCGCGGCGGCCGGGGGCTCGAAGCCGTGGCCGGTGAGCAGGACCGTGTCGGACAGGAAACGGGCGAGCTGCTCCAGGTTGGCCGGGCCGCCGTGGGCGAGGTAGGCGTGCGCCTCGGCCGCGATGCCGATCGGGACGGTGGACGCCTCCATGAGCTGGGCGTCCGGGGCCTGTTCGCCGGTGAGGACGACGACCGGCCTGCCCGTCGCGAGCAGCGCGTCCAGGCCCTCCTCCCAGGCGCGGATGCCGCCCAGCAGGCGGACGACGACCAGGTCGGTGCCCTCCAGCAGCGCGGGCAGGTCGTCCAGCGGGAGGCGGGAGGGGTTGGCGAAGCGGTACGCGACGGGGCCTTCGGCCGCGCGGGCGCTCAGCAGGTCGGTGTCGGAGTGCGACAGGAGCAGGATCACTTGGACTCACCTCGGAAATCCCCGCGCGTCACGCCGGGCAGAACGGTGTCCGGGACGGACCTCTGACAGGGGTGGGAGAACGGGGGTCGTGCCCCGCAAGAGAGCGGCATCGCGTGCGCAGGCCTTCCTCGGGGTGTCCGCGCCCCGGGTGGTCGTAGGACGGCGGGAGTTCCTGACTCGCCGGGCCACCGGGGGCCGGCTCACAGTGGCGGGACCGCGCCGGAATCTCACCGGGCTTCCTCCCTAGGGCCCTGGGACCCTGTGCCGTCTGCATAGTAGAGGCTGCGCGTATGCTCGCGGCCATGCCGCCCACCTCGCCGAAAACCCCGGAACGGGGTGAAGCTCACATACGGGACCGCGTACGCGACCGTGGTGACGCCTGCCCGGGTGCGCTCAGGCTGCACCGGGCGGACGACGGAGCCCTGGCCCGACTCCGCCTGCCCACCGGCATCCTGACGGCCCGTCAGGTCGAGGTGCTGGCCGGCGCGGCGGACCGGCTCGGCGACGGCCGCCTCGGCGTCACCTCGCGCGGCAACATCGAACTGCGCGGCCTGGGCGACGGTTGCGGGCGGGACCTGGCCGACCTGCTGCGCGGCGCCGGCCTGCTCCCCTCCGAACAGCACGAGCGGATCCGCAACATGGTCGTCTCACCGCTCACCGGACTGGACGGCCCGGACGGGCCGGGCCGGGCCGACGTGCGGGAGTGGGCCGCCCGCCTCGACGGACTGCTGTGCGCCGAGCCGTGGACGGCGGCCCTGTCCGGCCGGTTCCTGTTCGCCGTGGACGACGGACGCGGCGACGTGGCCCGGCTCGGCGCCGATGTGACCTTGATCGCAGAATCGGACGGCCGCGCCCTCCTGCGGGTCGGGCCGCGCGGCCACCGGGTGGCCGCCGCCGACGCGCCCCGCGCCGCGCTGGCCGCCGCCGAGGCGTTCCTGGCCGCCGCGCGCGAGGCCGGCACCGGCGCCTGGCGGGTGGCGGAGCTGCCGGCCGGGCAGGACGTGGACGTGACCGGACGACTGGAGCGGCGGGGGATCGCGGCGACGGAGGCGGCCCCCGGCCCCCTCCCGGCCGGCCGGCCGCCCGCGCCCGGCCTCGTCGGCCCGGCCGGCGGCCCCACCGCCGTGTCCGCCGTCGCCCCGCTCGGCCGGATCACCACCGCCCAACTGCGCGCCCTGCTGCCCGCGCCCGCCGACGAGGTACGCGTCACCCCCTGGCGCGGGTTCGTCGTGCCCGGGTTCCCCGGCGCCGGGGCGGCCCGGGAGCGGCTGGCCGCCCTCGGCGCGGCCGGGCTGATCACCCGTACCGACTCGCCCTGGCCCGCCGTCTCGGCCTGCACCGGGCGGCCGGGCTGCGCCAAGTCGCTGTCCGACGTGCGGGCCGACGCCCGCCCGCTGGACGGCACCCCGCCGGCGGGCGGCCCGGGACCGGCCGGCGCCGCCCTGCCCGTCCACTGGTCCGGCTGCGCGCGCCGCTGCGGGCACCCGCAGGGGGAGTGGGTGGACGCGGTGGCCACCTCCGACGGCGTGTACGAGGTGACCGTGCGCGCCCCCGGTCACGACACCCCACCGGCCACCGTCCACGTCCCCCGGCGGGACGCCCCGCCGGGCGCCCCTCCCCACGACGCCCCAACACCGGACGTCCCGCCCCGGGACGACGCCCCCCGACGAGACGCCACCTGACGAGATGAGCGAGAGCAGAGTGTTCGAGTACGAGAAGGACGGCGCGGAGATCTACCGCCAGTCCTTTGCCACCATCCGCGCCGAGGCGGACCTCGCCGGCCTGCCCGCCGACGTCAGCCAGGTCGCCGTGCGGATGATCCACGCCTGCGGCATGGTCGACCTCGTCCGCGACCTGGCCCACACCCCCCGGGTGGTGGCCCGGGCCCGCGAGGCGCTGCGCGCCGGGGCGCCGATCCTGTGCGACGCGCAGATGGTCGCCAGCGGCGTCACCCGCAAGCGGCTGCCCGCCGACAACGAGGTGCTCTGCACCCTCTCCGACCCGTCCGTGCCGGCGCTCGCCGCCGAACTGGGCACCACCCGCAGCGCCGCCGCGCTGGAGCTGTGGCGCGACCGCCTCGAAGGCTCGGTCGTCGCCATCGGCAACGCGCCCACCGCGCTCTTCCGCCTGCTGGAGATGATCGAGGCGGGCGCGCCGCGCCCGGCCGCCGTCATCGGCATACCGGTCGGCTTCATCGGCGCCGCCGAGTCCAAGGACGCGCTGGCGGCCTCGGACCTCGACCACCTGGTGGTGCGCGGCCGGCGCGGCGGCAGCGCCATGGCCGCCGCCGCCGTCAACGCGATCGCGAGTGAGGCGGAATGAGCGGGAAGCTGTACGGCGTCGGGCTGGGCCCCGGCGACCCGTCCCTGATGACGGTACGGGCGGTGGAGGTGATCGCGTCCGCCGATGTGGTGGCGTACCACAGCGCCCGGCACGGCCGTTCGATCGCCCGCTCCATCGCCGCCGCGCACATCCGCGAGGACCACATCGAGGAGCGGCTGATGTACCCGCTCACGGTGGAGACCACGGACCACCCGGGCGGCTACCGGGGCGCGCTGGACGACTTCTACGAGGAGGCGTCGGCACGGCTGGCCGCCCACCTGGACGCCGGCCGTACCGTCGCGGTGCTCGCCGAGGGCGACCCGCTGTTCTACGGCTCCTACCAGCACATGCACAAGCGCCTGGCGCACCGCTACGACACCGAGGTGATCCCCGGCGTCACCTCGGTGAGCGCCTCGGCGGCGCGGCTGGGCAAGCCGCTGTGCGAGGCCGAGGAAGTCCTCACGATCATCCCCGGCACGCTCCCCGAGGAGGAACTGACCGCCCGCCTGGCCGCCACCGACTCGGCGGTCGTGATGAAGCTCGGCCGCACCTTCCCGGCGGTGCGCCGGGCGCTGGAGAGCGCGGGCCGGCTGGCCGACGCCCACTACGTGGAACGCGCGACCATGGCCGGCGAGCGCACGGCCGCGCTGGCCGACGTGGACCCGGAGTCGGTGCCGTACTTCTCCGTGGCGGTGCTCCCCTCCCGGATCGACGCCGAACCCGACGTGACCGGCCCGGGCGAGGTCGTGGTCGTCGGCACGGGCCCGGCCGGGCCCCGGTGGCTGACCCCCGAGACGCGCGGCGCCCTCGCGGCGGCCACCGACCTGGTCGGCTACACCACCTACCTGGACCGGGTGCCGGCGCGCCCGGGGCAGGTACGGCACGGCTCCGACAACAAGGTGGAGTCCGAGCGCGCCGAGTTCGCCCTCGACCTGGCCCGGCGCGGCCGGCGGGTCGCGGTGGTCTCGGGCGGTGACCCGGGGGTGTTCGCCATGGCCACGGCCGTGCTGGAGGTCGCCTCCCAGGACCCGTACCTGGACGTGCCGGTCCGCGTGCTGCCCGGGGTCACCGCGGCCAACGCCGCCGCGGCCAGGGCGGGCGCCCCGCTGGGCCACGACTACGCGACGATCTCCCTGTCCGACCGGCTCAAGCCGTGGGAGGTCATCGCGGAACGCCTGGCCGCCGCCGCATCGGCCGACCTGGTCCTCGCCCTCTACAACCCGGGCTCCCGCAGCCGCACCTGGCAGGTCGCCAAGGCCCGTGAACTGCTCCTGGAGCACCGCGCCCCCGACACGCCGGTGGTCGTCGCCCGTGACGTGGGCGGCCCGGAGGAGTCGGTGCGCGTCCTGTCCCTGGTGGACCTGGACCCGGCCGAGGTAGACATGCGCACCCTCCTGCTGATCGGCTCCTCCCAGACCCGCGCGGTCCGGCGCGCCGACGGCGACGGCGAGCGGGTGGTGGCCTGGACGCCCCGGAAGTACCCGGAGGGCCAGTAGGGCTCCGGCCGCCCGCGCTCCGCGCGAGCCGGGGCGCCCCGGATCACGCGCTCCTTCCCGGCGGCTGCCCCCGCCGTGGCCCGGTGGCCGCCGGCGACGACCGCGTCCACCGGGGGACCGGGCCGGGGCACCCGGGAGGAGTACGGTCCCGGGGTGCGTGCTCGGGACGGCGCCGCCGTGGGCCGGGCCGGGGCCGCGGCGCGCGTGCCCGGCTCCCCGGGTGACGGGTGGCTACCGCCGCGACAGCCACGCCGCCGCCTCCTCCGGGCCGGCGACCACCGGGACACCCTCGGGGACCGGGGGGCGGCGGACGACGACGACCGGGAGACCCGCCTCACGGGCCGCGGTCAGCTTCGGCGAGGTGGCCGCGCCGCCGCTGTCCTTGGTGACGAGGACGTCGACCGCGTGCCGCCGCAGGATCTCCCGCTCGCCGTCCAGGGTGAACGGGCCCCGGTCCAGCAGCACGTCCATCCGGGGCGGGAACGGCGGCTCCGGGGGGTCCACCGAACGGACCAGGAACCAGGCGTCCGCGATGTGCGCGAAGGTCGCCAGGCCCATCCGGCCGGTGGTGAGGAAGATCCGGCGGCCCAGGGCCCCCGCCCTGTCCGCCGCCTCCTCCAGGGAGGCGACCGGGTGCCAGTCGTCGCCCTCGACGGGGGCCCACCCGGGACGGCGGAGGGCGAGCAGGGGAACATGGGCTTCGGCGGCGGCCCCGGCCGCGTGGAAACTGATCGTGCCGGCGAAAGGATGGGTGGCGTCGATGACCGCGTCCACCTGGTGCTCGCGCAGCCAGCGGGCCAGGCCCTCGGCTCCGCCGAAGCCACCGACGCGTACCTCGCCCGGCGGGAGCCTCGGTGAGGCGACCCGGCCGGCGAGCGAGCTGGTGACCCGGACGGCCGGGTGCAGCAGCTCCGCGAGGCGGCGGGCCTCGGTCGTGCCGCCGAGGATCAATACGTGCATCGGGGTCCGTCCATGAACACGAGTGCGAGCGGGGGGCGCAGCGCCCAACTCAAGCACACCGGGCTGCGGTCCGGCTGGACCACCGGGGCGTGCGCGACGGCGGCGACGACCGCCGCCTACACCGCGCTGCTCACCGGCGACTTCCCCGACCCGGTCACGATCGCGCTGCCCAGGGGGCAGACGCCCGCCTTCGCGCTGGCGGCCGAGGAACTCGGTGACGCCCACGCCATGGCCGGCATCGTCAAGGACGCCGGGGACGATCCGGACGTCACGCACGGCGCGCTGGTGCGCTCCACGGTGCGGGCCCTGCCCGCCGGGTCCGGGGTGGTGTTCCGGGCCGGCGCCGGCGTCGGGACCGTCACCCGGCCCGGTCTGCCGCTCGACGTGGGCGAGCCGGCGATCAACCCCGTACCGCGCCGGATGATGCGCGACCACATCGCCCGGGTGGCCGCCGAGCACGGCGGCACCGGCGACGTGGAGGTCACCGTCTCCGTCGACCACGGCGAGGAGATCGCCCGCTCCACGTGGAACCCGCGCCTGGGCATCCTGGGCGGGCTGTCCATCCTCGGCACCACCGGGATCGTCGTGCCCTACTCGTGCTCGGCGTGGATCGACTCCATCCGGCGCGGTGTGGACGTGGCGCGGGCCGCCGGCCGCACCCACGTCGCCGGCTGCACCGGCTCGACGTCCGAGAGGACGGTCGTGTCGCTGTACGGGCTGCCCGAGGACGCCCTGCTGGACATGGGCGACTTCGCGGGCGCCGTGCTGAAGTACGTTCGGCGGCACCCGGTCGAACGGCTCACCGTCTGCGGCGGCTTCGCCAAGCTGTCCAAGCTCGCGGCCGGCCACCTCGACCTGCACTCGGCGCGCTCCCAGGTGGACAAGGGCTTCCTGGCCGAGCTGGCGCGGGCCGGCGGCGCCGACGAGGACCTGGCGGCACAGGTGGCCGGCGCCAACACCGGTCTGGCCGCGCTCCAGCTCTGCGCCGCCCGGGGCGTGCCGCTGGGCGACCTGGTGGCGGTCACCGCCCGCGACCAGGCCCTCGCCGTCCTGCGCGGCGCCCCGGTCACGGTGGACGTGGTGTGCATCGACCGGGCGGGCACGGTGGTGGGCCGGAGCGCCCCCGCGGGCGGTCAGCAGGTGTGACGGTCGCGCTCCGGCGAGTACAGGTGGCTGTCCCGGAACTGGGTCGCCGCCAGGGTGCGGCCCACCAGGATCACCGCCGTACGCGTGATGCCCGCCGCCTTCGTGGCGTCCGCGATGTCGGCGAGCGTGCCGCGCAGGACCACCTCGTCCGGGCGGCTGGCCATCGCCACCACGGCGGCCGGGCAGTCCGCGCCGTAGTGCGGGGTCAGCTCGGCGACGACCCGGTCGACGTACCGGGCCGCCAGGTGCAGCACCAGCAGGGCGCCGCTGCGGCCCAGGGTCGCCAGGTCCTCGCCCTCCGGCATGGCCGTGGCCTGCTCGGCGATGCGGGTCAGGATCACCGTCTGGCCCACCGTCGGCACCGTCAGCTCCCGCCTCAGCGCCGCGGCCGCCGCCGCGAAGGCCGGCACGCCCGGCACCACCTCGTACGGGACGCCCGCCGCGTCCAGGCGCCGCATCTGCTCGGCCACCGCGCTGAACACGGACGGGTCGCCCGAGTGGAGCCGGGCCACGTCATGGCCCTCCCGGTGGGCGCGGACCAGCTCGGCGGTGATCGCGTCCAGGTCCAGCCGGGCGGTGTCCACCAGCCGGGCGTCCGGCGGGCACTCGGCCAGCAGCTCGCGCGGCACCAGCGAACCGGCGTACAGGCACACCCCGCAGGACGCCAGGGTGCGCGCCCCGCGCACGGTGATCAGGTCGGCGGCACCGGGGCCCGCCCCGATGAAGTAGACGGTCATGTCGAGCCTGCCTCGGATTTCGTAACGGACCATTGGGTGACCGGCATGGCCTGGCGCCAGCCGGTGAAGCCGCCCACCGGGACGGCGTGCGCGACCGCGAGCCGCACCAGGTCGCCGCCGTGGCGCCGGTAGCGGTCGGCGAGCAGCGCCTCGGACTCCAGCGTCACCGTGTTGGCGACCAGCCGACCGCCCGGCGCCAGGGCGTCCCAGCAGGCGTCCAGCAGTCCCGGCGCGGTGAGCCCGCCGCCGATGAACACCGCGTCCGGCCGCTCCAGCCCGGCCAGGCCCGCCGGGGCGGCGGCGGTCACCACCCGCAGACCGGGCACGCCCAGCGCCTCGGCGTTGCGGACGATCCGGGCCGCCCTGGCCGGGTCGCGCTCGACGCTGACCGCGCGGCAGGAGCGGTGGGCACGCATCCACTCGATGCCGATCGAGCCGGAGCCGCCGCCGATGTCCCACAGCAGCTCACCGGGCGCGGGCGCCAGCGCGGCCAGTGTCGCGGCCCGCACATGCCGCTTGGTGAGCTGGCCGTCGCTCTCGTACGCCTCGTCCGGCAGTCCCGGCACGGCACCCAGCCGGGGCGCGCCCGGCTCGCGCGCGCACCGGACCGCCACGACGTTGAGCGGGTCCCCGGGCGGGTGGGGCCAGTCGCGGGCGGTGCCCTCCAACCGCCGCTCCCGGTCGGAGCCGAGCTGTTCCAGGACGTCCAGGCGGCTGGGCCCGAAGCCGCGCTCCCGCAGCAGGGCGGCCACCTCGCCGGGGGTCGCCGCGCCCGCGCTGAGCACCAGCAGCCGCCGCCCGTCGTGCAGCTCGGCGGCCAGCGAGGCCAGGGGGCGGCCGACCAGCGTCACGGTCCCGGTGTCCTCCAGCGGCCAGCCGAGCCGGGCACAGGCGTAGGAGACGGAGGACGGGTGCGGCAGGACACGCAGCCGCTCGGGGCCGGCCGTCTCGGCGAGGGCCCGGCCGATGCCGTAGAACATCGGGTCGCCACTGGCCAGCACCGCCACCCGCCGGCCACCGCCGGTGTGCTCGGCCAGCAGCCGGGGCACGGCCGGCCGCAGCGGCGAGGGCCAGGCGACGCGCTCGGCCCGGCACTCGGCGGGCAGCAGGGCGAGCTGCCGGTCACCGCCGATGACGACATGGGCGGCGCGCAGCGCGGCGCGCGAGGTCTCGGCGAGCCCCGCCCAGCCGTCCGCGCCGATGCCGACGACGGTCACGGGCGCGGTGGGTACGGGGCTGCTCACGGGCTGGAACCCTACCGGGCGCTCCCCGGCCGCCCCACCCGGGGCCGGACCTCGGCCGGACCGGCGGGCGGCGGCTTCTACAGTCGGCACATGACGGATGCGCAGACCGGCGGGCCGCTCGACCTGGGCCTGCTGCGGACCTTCCTCGCGGTGCACCGCTCGGGTTCGTTCACCGCGGCGGCCCGGCTGGTGGGCCTGTCCCAGCCGACCGTGACGGCGCAGATGCGCGCCCTGGAACGGCAGCTCGGCCGGGAGCTGTTCACCCGCGGGCCGCGCGGGGTGGGCCCGACGCCGGTCGCCGACGACCTGGCCGCCCGGGTCGCCGCCCCGCTCGACGCGCTGGAGGCGGTCACCGGAGGGGCGTCGGCCGCCAGGGGGCCCGCCGAACCGGTGCGGCTGGCCGGACCGGCCGAACTGGTCGGCCTGCGGGTGCTGCCCGCGCTGGCCCCGCTGACCGGGCGGGGCGTGCGGCTGCGCGTCGGCACCGGCCTGACCGACGACCTGCTCGACGGACTGCGGGCCGGCCACCACGACCTGGTGATCTCCACCTACCGGCCGCGCGGCCGGGCGCTGGTCGCCGTACCGCTGATGGACGAGGAGTTCGTCCTGGTCGCCGCGCCCGCCTGGGCGGAGCGGATCGGCGGGGCCGAACGGGTCGCGGCGGCCGGGCCCGCGGCCCTGCGGGGGGCGCCGCTGGTGACGTACGCCGAGGACCTGCCCATCGCCCGCCGCTACTGGCGCCATGTGTTCGGCACCCGGCTGGCCGGCCCCGCGGCCATCACCGTGCCCGATCTGCGCGGTGTGCTGGCGGCGGTGGTGGCGGGCGCCGGGATCAGCGTGCTGCCGCGCTACCTGTGCCTGGCCGAGCTGGCGGCGGGCACGCTGGTGCCGCTCCTGTCGCCCGAGGACCCGCCGATCAACACCGCCTACCTGGCGGGCCGGGCGGGCTCGCCGGACCATCCGCACCTGGCACTGGTGCGCGAGGTGCTGCTGCGCGAGGCGCGCGCGTGGTGAGGCCCCCTCCGGGTAGACGGGTGGCAGGCCGACGCCGGCGGGCGGTGTCCCCGCGACCGGTGGCCGTCCGGGCCGCCGCCCGGCCGGGCGGCGCGTGACGAGCAACCTGGAGGCCGGCATGGCAGCGGGCAGGATCGTGGTGGGCGTCGACGGTTCCGAACCGTCCCTCGGGGCGCTGCGGTGGGCCGCCCGGCAGGCGGAACTGACCGGGGACCGGCTGGAGGCCGTGATCGGCTGGGAGTACCCGGCCTCCGGCTGGGCGGCCATGGCGCCGGGCATGCCCCTGGCCGCCATGCCCTCGGGCGCGGCGGCCGAGGCCGACCCGGAGGAGCTGGCCCGCCGGACCCTGGACGAGGCGGTGACGGCCACCCTCGGCGGGGCGGCGGCCGCCGCCACGGACCGCCTGGTGGTCAACGGCCACGCGGCGCAGGCGCTGGTGGAGCGCGCCGCCGGCGCCTCCCTGCTGGTGGTGGGCGACCGGGGGCACAGCGGTCTCACGGCGGCGCTGCTCGGCTCGGTGAGCCGGCACGTCACCCACCACGCGCCCTGCCCGGTGGTCGTGGTGCGCGGCGACACCGGCTGACACCCCGGCCGGGCGCGGGCGCGGCACTCCACTCGCGGTCGGCTGCCGTCCGCGGCCCGGCGTGCCGTCCGCGCCCGGCGTGTCATCTGCGGTTGTACAGCCGCATCGTCACCGCGCCGAAGACCACGACGAACAGCGCCGACCAGGCCAGTGACCAGCCGATGTCGGCGCCCGGCCAGTGACCGGCCATCAACCCCCGCACCGCGCCCGCCAGGTGCGTCACCGGGCTGTTGTTGACGAACACCTGGAGCCAGCCCGGCATCGTCCTGGGGTCCACGAAGACATTGCTCAGGAACGTCAGCGGGAAGATCACCATCATGCTGACGCCCATGACCGACTTCTCGCTGCGCAGCAGCAGGCCGAACATCGTCCAGATCCACGAGAAGGAGAAGGCGAACACCAGCAGCAGCGCCACCCCGCCCAGTACCCCGACCACCCCGCCGTGCGGGCGGTAGCCGATGAGCAGGCCGACGGACAGCATCACCGCCGACGCGATGAGGTAGCGCACCGCGTCGCCCAGCAGGTAGCCGACCATCGGCGCGGGCCGCCAGATCGGCAGGGTGCGGAACCGGTCGAACACGCCCTTGGTGATGTCGGTGTTGACCGACACCCCCGTGTACATCGTGATCATCACGACGCTCATGGTCAGGATGCCGGGCAGCAGGAACTGGACGTACGAGGCGACCGACCCGGCCAGCGCCCCCCCGAAGAGGTACGTGTACATCAGCACCATCATGATCGGGAAGGCGGTGACGTCGAAGAGCTGCTCCGGCACGTGCTTGATCTTCAGCATGGCCCGCCAGCCGAAGGTCAGGGAGGCGGACAGCGCGCCGGCGCGCGGTGGCCGCTGCCGGGCGACCAGCAGCGCCGCCAGGTCCTCCGCCCGGGGGGCGGCGTGGACGGTGTCGTCGGCCGCGGCCCTCACGGTGCTCATACGGCGGCCTCCTTCCCGCCGGCGGCGAGTCCGGTACCGGCGGCGGGCCCGGCACGGCCGTCCCGGTCCTCCGCGGCGCCGCCCGCGCGGGTACGGTCGGTCAGGGCGAGGAAGACCTCGTCCAGACTGGGCTGGCCCAGCGCGAAGTTGTCCACGGTGACCCCGGCCCTGGCCAGTTCCGTCAGTGCCCGCGCCGCCCGTTCGGCCGCGCCCTGTTCGGTACGGCCGTCGATGGTGGCGGTCAGCGCGACCGGGTCGGCATCGAGCTGCACGGTCGCGTTCAGCGCGGTGGCCAGCACCCGCTCGGCGTCCGGCCGCTGCGCGGGGTCGCGCAGCCGTACGTGCACCGAGCCGGAGCCGACCGAGGCCTTCAGTTCGCCCTTCGTGCCCTCCGCGATCACCCTGCCGTGGTCGATGACCGCGATCCGCCCGGCCAGGTGGTCGGCCTCGTCCAGGTACTGCGTGGTCAGCAGCACGGTGGTGCCCTGGGCGACGACCGCCCTGACGATGTCCCACACCTGGTTGCGGCTGCGCGGGTCCAGGCCGGTCGTCGGCTCGTCGAGGAAGAGCAGGTCCGGCGTGTTGAGGATGGAGGCGGCGATGTCGATACGGCGCCGCATGCCGCCCGAGTAGTTCTTCACCTGCCGTCCGGCCGCCTCCGCGAGCCCGAAGGCCGCGAGAAGCTGGGCGGCCCGCTCGCGCGCCGCCCGCTTGGGGTGACCGAGCAGCCGGCCCAGCAGCACCAGGTTCTCGGTGCCGGTCAGGTCCTCGTCGACGGAGGCGTACTGCCCGGTCAGGCTCACCCTGCCGCGTACCGCGTCGGCGTCCCGCACCACGTCCTGGCCGAAGACCCGGGCCTCGCCACCGTCCGGCCGCAGCAGGGTGGCCAGCACCTTCACGGCGGTGGTCTTGCCCGCGCCGTTGGGCCCCAGCAGGCCGTACACCGTGCCGGCGGGCACCCGCAGGTCGACGCCGTCGACCGCCCGGTTGGCGCCGAAGACCTTCACCAGGCCGTGGGTCTCGATGGCCAGGTCGGTGTTCGTCATCGTCACCGTCTCCAAAGGGCAGTCCTCGGACAACTCGCGGCGCAGTGCCCCAAGTCTCCGGCGCCCGCGCGCGCGGCGCCACTCCTTCCGCCGTCCCGGCCACCGGGGGACCGCGGGGACGGCGCCCCCGGACGCGCGGGACGCTCACTCGTGGGTGTGGAAGAGGTACAGCGCCACGCAGAACACCGCCGCCGCCACCAGCAGGGACAGCACCGCGACCGTCAGCACGCTGGAGGTCGTCAGGCTCAGCAGGAAGCCCAGCCCGACGCCCGCCAGGGCCGCGAAGGCCGCCGCGCGCGGCTCGCGGGTGAGGGAGCGCCGGACGCGGAACACCCCGTGGCACAGGGCGCCGAAGACCACCGCCGCGACCAGGGCGAGCAGGCCCTCGCCCCAGGTCGGCGAAGCGTCACCGGCGCGCTCGATCCACTGGGCCAGGACGCCGTAGCCGGCACCCAGGACGGCGGGCGCCACCCAGCCGCGGCGCGGCGTGCGGCGGGCGGCGTGACGGCGGCGGTGCCGCCCGGGCACCGTTACGTGCGAGGCCATGGCGCTCCTCCGTTCGCTCCCCCTGCCTTCAGGGCACACCCGCTGCCGGCGCCCGGCAAGTGGACCGGCCGGGCCCGGCCCGACCGTCCGGCGCGGGGTTCGGCGTCGGTGCCGCGACCGGGTGCGGGAGGGGGCGGGCGCCGGGTCGGGGCGGTCGGCCGGCGGACGGCCGCCGGGGTGTGGGGGAGGATCAGCGGGTGGACAGCCCCTCCCGTCGCCGTACCGCCGCCCGTGCCGCCGGGGCGCTGCTCGCGGTGCCCACCGCCGTCGCCGGCTGCCGGCTCGCCGGGGCCGACGCCGTCACCCCCGTACCCCAGTTGCTCGCGCTGCTGCCCTGGTCGGCCGTCCCCGCCGTGCCGGCCCTGGCGCTCGCCACGGCCGCCCGCCGCCCGGCCCTGGTGGTCTGGGCCGCCGCCCTGCTCGCCGTCACGGTGTGGCTGGCCCAGCCCTACGGGCCGGACACCACCCGTGCCCGGGGACCGGTCACCGCGCGCCTCACCGTCCTGGCGTCCAACGTGGAGTTCTCCGGCGCCACCGCCGAGCTGCTGGCGGTGATCCGGCGCGAACGCCCCGACCTGGTCTTCGTCTCCGAGTGCGACCCCGGCTGCGTCCGGCTGCTGGCCACCGCCCTCCCGCACCGCGCCGAGGTCGCGGCCCCGGGCCCGGCCGGTTCGGTCGTCCTCAGCGCCCGCCCGCTCACCCCCGCGCCCGCGCTGCCCGGGACCCTGGGCATGCCGGGCGCCACCCTGCGCGCCGGGGGCAAGGACGTACGGCTCCAGCTCGCGCACCCACTGCCGCCGCTGCCCGGGCGGGTCGCCGCCTGGCGGCGGGAGCTGGCCGAGCTGCGGGACTTCGCCGCCGGGTACCGGGGCCGGTCCGTCGTCCTGGCCGGGGACTTCAACGCCTCCCAGGACCACGCCGCCTTCCGTGCCGTGCTCGACTCCGGCGCTCTGCACGACAGCGCCAGGATCGCCGGCGCGGCCCGCACCGGCTCCTGGCCGCAGGACGGGCCGCTGCCCCCGTTCGCGCAGATCGACCACGTTCTGGTCAGTACGGACTTCGCGGTGCGGGGCGCGCGCTTCCTCCCGGTGCCCCGCACCGATCACCGGGCCCTGCTCGTCGAACTCGACCTGCACGCCCTGCCGTAATCCGGGAAGGTGGACGCATGGACAACGAGCAGATACTCGACCACATCGGTGCGCTCGTCCGTGAGGAACGCGCCCTGCGCGACCGGGCCGGCGGCCTGAGCGACGACGAACGGGTGCGGCTGCGGGCCCTGGAAGTGCGGCTCGACCAGTGCTGGGACCTGCTGCGGCAGCGCCGTGCCAAGTCCGAGTTCGGCGAGAGCCCGGACAGCGCCGAGCCCCGCCCGCCCGGTGAGGTCGAGGGCTACCTCAGCTGAACGCGCCGCGCCCCGGGAGGCCGCGCCGTGGGGGTTCGCGCCGTCACCGGCCGGGGGGCGGCGGGCGGCGGGGCGGCGGGCCGCCGGCGTGGCTGGTGCACGGCCTGCGCCCGCAGCCCGCCCCGGTGCCCTGGGCCGCCGTCGTCCGGGCCTCCGTCGCGCTCGCCGCGCCCCTCGCCGTCGGCCTCGCCGCCGACCGGCCGGTGTACGGCGCGCTGGTCTCCATGGGCGCCCTGTCCGGGGTCATCGGGGACACCGCCGACGCCTACCGCATGCGGCTGTACAACATCGCCGTACCGCAGCTCTTCGGGGCTCTCGGGGTCACCCTGGGCACGCTCGTCCACGGGCGGGGCTGGGCGGCCGTCGGCGTCCTCACCCTCGTCGCCCTGGTCTCCGGCATGATCTCGTCGATCGGCGCGGTCGCCTCCGCCTCCGGACTGCTCGTCCTGCTCAACGCGGTCGTCGGCGCCGGACTGCCGATGCCCGACCCGTGGTGGACGGCTCCCGTCCTGCTCACCCTGGGCGGCGCCGTCGTCCTCGCCCTCACCCTGCTGGGCTGGCCGCTGCGCGGCGGCGTGCCCGAAAGAGCGGCGGTCGCCGACGCCTACCGGGCCGTCGCCGAGCTGCTGGCGGCGGCGGGCACACCGGCGTACGAGGAGCGGCGCCAGGCCGTCACCCAGGCCCTGAACACCGCCTACGACCTGGTCCTCGCCCGCCGTGCCCGCGACCACGGCCGCAACCCCGCCCTCGTCCGCCTGCTGGCCCAGCTCGGCGCGCTGATCCCGGTGCTGGAGGCGGCTCCGGCGGCCCACCAGCGCGCCCGGCTGCTCGGCCGCCCGCTCCCGGCCGAGGTCCCGGCCGCCGTCCACGACCTGGCCGCCGCCGTCCTCGACCCCGACGCGCCCGGAGGTGCCGCCCGGGCCGGAGGTGCCGTCCGGGCCGGAGATGCCGGGACCGGCAGCCCCTCCGAACGGGCCGTCGACCACGCCCTGCGGCACGCCGCGACCGTGGTCCACCGCACCGAGCCCGACCCGGGCGGCGTGGACGACCGGCTGGGCCTGCCCGCCGCGCTGCGCGTGCGGTTCCGCCGTGCCGCGCGGGGCGCGCTGCTCTCCCCGGCGTCCTGGCGCTACGGGCTGCGCCTGGCGCTGTGCGTCGGACTCGCCCAGGCCCTGGTCTCCCTCGTCCCCGTCCCCCGCTCCTACTGGGTGGCGCTCACCGTCACCTTCGTCCTCAAGCCCGACTTCGGCTCGGTCTTCTCCCGCGCGGTGCTGCGCGCGCTGGGCACGGCGGCCGGCCTCGTCATCGCGGCGGCCGTCCTGTCGCAGGTGCCGCGCGGCTGGTGGGACGTGCCGGTGACGATGGTCCTGGCCGCCCTGATCCCGGCCTGCACCGTCAAGGGGTACGCCTTCCAGACCGCCGCGATCACCCCGGTGATCCTGCTCCTGTCCGACCTCCTCAACCGCCAGGGCTTCGGCCTGGTCCTGCCGCGCCTGTACGACTCGCTGCTGGGCTGCGCGATCGTGCTGGTCGCCGGCTACCTGCTGTGGCCGGAGAGCTGGCACACCCGGATCGGCGACCGGCTCGCGGACACCGTCGCCGACACCGCCCGCTATGTGGCCGACGCGTTCGGGCCGGCCACGGACCCCGCCGCCCGGGCCCGGGCCAGGCGCCGGCTCTACCGGGACCTGTCCACCGTGCGCTCCGAGTTCCAGCGCGCCCTGACCGAACCGCCGCCGACCGGCACCCGGGCCGCCGCCTGGTGGCCGCTGGTGGTGGCCGTGGAGCGGATCGTGGACGCGACGACCGCCGCGCGGGTACGGGCCGACCACGGCGCCGAACCGCCCACCGCCGCCGAGGTCGCCGGCGTCGAGGGGCAGTTGCGCGAACTGGCCGGGGCGCTGCGCGGCAGCGAGGTCCTGGTGCCGGTGCCGGCGGAGCCGGCGGGCGACGACGAAGGCGTCCTCGCGCCGCTGCGGCAGGAGGTGGCGGCGGCCCGCGCCATCGCCTCACCCGGCGCGTGACCTACGATGCGCACGCGTATACGCGGTCCGGCGGCCACGCCGCCCCCGGCGAACGCCATATGCCCTACCGAACAAGGACATTCGCCATGCGCACCACTTTCCGCGGGGGCACGTCCGGCACCGCCGGCCGGGGGCTCCGGCCCAATGTCCTCGGTACGCTCGACACCGTCGTGATGGCGGTCGCGGGCAGCGCGCCCGCCTACTCGCTGGCCGCCACCACCGCCGTCCTCGTCGGCACCGTCGGGTTCGCCGCGCCCGCCGCGCTGCTGTACTGCGCGCTGCCGATGCTGGGCATCGTGCTGGCCTTCAGCCGCCTGGGCCGCATCGACGTCAACGCGGGCGCCAGCTACTCCTGGGTGGGCCGCACCCTCCACCCGTTCCTCGGGTTCCTGTCCGGCTGGGCACTGGTGGTCGCCGCCATGTTCTTCATGGTCGCCGGGTCACTGCCGGCCGGGCAGCTCACCCTCGCGCTGTTCGACCCGGCCCTCGCCCAGGACACCGCGCTCGCCACCGCCGTCGGGGCCGGGTGGTTCCTGGCGATGCTGCTGGTCGTGCTGGGCGGCGCCCGGCTCACCGTACGGGCGCAGCTGTTCATGACCGGCGTGGAGCTGCTGATCCTGTCGCTGTTCGTGCTGGGCGCGCTGCTGCACCGGGGCTCGGCCGCCTCCTTCGACTGGTCCTGGCTGGGCCCCTGGCACTTCGACGGCGTCCCGGGCTTCGCGTCGGGCGCGCTGATCGCCGCCTTCTCGTACTGGGGCTGGGACGTCACCAGCAACCTCAGCGAGGAGACCCGCGACAGCCGGCGCACGGCGGGGCTCGCCGCGCTCGTCGGGGTCGGGGTGGTCTTCCTCCTCTTCGAGGCGTTCACCATCGCCGTCAACGTCCTGCTCCCCACCGACCGGACCGAGGCGGCCGGCGCCGACGTCCTGGTCCTGCTCGGCGAGGTGATCTGGCCCGGCGCCGGCGGGAAGCTGCTCGTCGTGGCGGTGATGCTGTCCACCGTGGCCACCCTGGAGACCACCCTCATCCAGGTGACGCGCTCACTGTTCGCGATGGGCCGGGACCGGACGATGCCGGCCGCTCTCGGGGCCGTGCACCGCCGCTGGAACACCCCGTGGGTGGCGATCGGTGTCGTCGGCGCGGTCGCGCTGCTGCTGTTCGTGGCGGCGACCGCCCTCGGCTCGGTCGGCGACATCCTCGCCGACGCGGTCAGCGCGATGGGACTGCTGATCGCCTTCTACTACGGCCTGGCGGGGATCGCCGCCGTGGTGGCCTACCGGGGCATGCTGCTCGCCTCGGTACGGGACTTCGTCCTGGGCGGCGCCTGGCCCCTGCTCGGCTCGGCGTTCATGTTCTGGATCTTCTTCGAGTCGCTGGGCGGACTCAGCACGGCGGCGGCCGCGATCGGCCTGGGCGGGCTGGCGGCGGGCCTCGTGCCGATGTTCTGGTATTGGCACAAGGGCAGTTCGTACTACCGTCCGGCGAAGCTGGACGCGGCACGGGCGCTGGCGGCTGCCGAGCCGTACCCCGTGGCGCGCGGCCGGCGGCCGGGCGGCGACGAGGCGCTCGCCACCGACTTCTGACGACCACCGGCCGTTCCCGGGCCCCGTGCGGGGAACCAGCCCGAGAGACACCGGAGCCGCAACAGCTCGCAGACCGAAGAGGCGGAACAGAGAGGGGGGATGGGATGGCAGGACGGCGCCGGGGTCGTTCCGCACGCTTCCGGCCGGACTTCGATCCGGACTGCGGCGACCGCGCGCTCACCGAGGCGCGCCACGACATCGTCATCGGACGCTGGCAGGGCGTCCGGGACCTGCTGCGCGCCACCGGTGACCACTGGGGGCCGCGCACGCACCGGGTGCGGTTGCTGGCGCACGCGGCGGCCCGCAGCACGGTGGTCGAGGCCTGGCGGGCGGCCGAGCCGGACGACCCGGACGCGGCGGTGCTGCGCGCCGCGACCGAGGTGGTCCGGGTCTTCGACCGGGCCATCGAGGTCGGCCGGGGCGGCAGCGTGGACCGGGCGCGGCTCGACGCGGCGGTCATGGCCTGCCTGGGCGCGGCGGACGCGCGGCCCGCCGACCCGATGCCGTGGGCCTCGCTGCTGACCGTGGCCCGGCTGTACGAGCACGGGGTCGGGCGCCGGGAGCTGCGCGGCTGGTGGGACGAGCTGCGGCGGCGCGACCCGCACCACCTGGAGGGCCACGCGCAGCTCGTGCGGTACTGGTCGGCGCGGTGGCACGGCACGCACGGCGCGATGTACGACGTGGCGCGGGACGTGGCCGGGGCGGCGCCGCCCGGGTCACCGCTGCCGGTACTGGTGCAGATCGCCCGGGTGGAGGAGTACCGCCACATCGCCGAAGCGGCGCGCGGACGGGGACCGGTGCGCGGCTTCGACCAGCACTGGAAGCACGAACTGGCGGCGACGGAGGTACGGCGCACCCGGGACCGCTGGCTGGGTGGCCGCGCCCCGGGCCCGGTGCGGCCCGAGGAGGTCGAGCCGCTGAACTACCTCGCGCACGGCGCCTGTTACGCGGGCCTGGCCGATGTGGCGGGTGAGGTTCTCCGGATGCTGGGCGCGCGGGCCTCGTGGGTGCCGTGGTCGTACACGGGCGACCCGGCGGAGCAGTACACGAGGTGGCGCGAACAGCTACTGCGCTGACGCGCCACCCCGCACCGCTCCCGGCGCGGCCCGGTCGCTCGGCCGGACCGGCCGCACCGGCCGGTCAGACGCCGATGTCGCGGCCGTCCTCGCGGTAGACGACGACCACCGAGGGGCGCACGATCCGGCCGGGACCGTCCGGCCAGGTCGACGCGGGCTTCTCGGCGGAGGCCCCGTCGACCTCGCCGGGGTGCTGCACCGCGACCAGGACGCGCCGGTCCTGGATGATCGGGCCGCAGGTCTCGGCGCCGGTCGGCACGGTCAGGAACTGCTTGAGCTCACCGCGCCGCTCGCCCCGCGTCGCCACCCCGAACAGGCCGTCGTGCGAGCCGAGCTGGTTGCCGTCCGTGGAGATCCACAGGTTCCCGTGCGGGTCGAAGGCCACGTTGTCCGGGCAGGAGATCGGACTGACCTTGTCCTTGGGGTAACCCGCGAAGTACGTGGCCGGGTCGTCCGGGTCGCCCGCCACCAGGAACAGCCGCCAGGCGAAGCCGTCGGACGCCGGGTCGTCCCAGTGCTCGGCCAGCTCCAGGATCTGGCCGTGCTTGTTGACGTTGCGCGGGTTGGCCTCGTCCGCACCGGCCTTGCCGGGCTTGCCCCGGTCGCTGTTGTTGGTCAGCGCGACGTACACCCGGCCGGTACGGGGGCTCGGCTCGACGTCCTCGGGGCGGTCCATCTTGGTGGCGCCCACCTTGTCGGCGGCGAGACGGGTGAAGACGTACACCTCCTCGGCGGTCATCCCGGGCACGTGCGAGACATCACCGGTGGCCAGCGGGATCCACTGGCCCGCTCCGTCGAACTCGCCGTCGGCGGGCAGCCGGCCGGTGCCGTCGACGTCCTGCGGCGAGTCGCCGGTGAGCCTGGCGACGTACAGGGTGCCCTCGTCGAGCAGGGTCAGGTTGTGCTCGCGCGCGGCACGGCTGCCGCCCTTCTTCATCCGCTTGCTCGACACGAACTTGTAGAAGTAGTCGAAGCGCTCGTCGTCACCCATGTAGACGACCGGCCGGCCGTCGGCGGTCAGCCGGGGCTGCGCTGCCTCGTGCTTGAAGCGGCCGAGCGCGGTGCGCTTGCGGGGCGTGGAGTCGGGGTCGTACGGGTCGAGCTCCACCACCCAGCCGAAGCGGTGCGCCTCGTTGGGCTCCTGCCGCAGGTCGAAGCGCCGGTCGAACCGCTCCCACTTGCGCTCGGTGGCGCCGGTCCCGATGCCGTACCGCTTGTCGGTGGCGGACGACCCGTTGGCGAAGTACTGGTTGAAGTTCTCCTCGCCGTGCAGGGTGGTGCCCCACGGGGTGGTGCCGCCGGCGCAGTTGTTGAGCGTGCCGTACACCGTGCGGCCGGCCGGGTCGGCCGACGTGCGCAGCAGCTTGCCGCCCGCCGCCGGGCCGGTCAGCTCGAACTCGCTGGTCGCGGTGAGGCGCCGGTTCAGCGGGTGCCGCGTCACCGGGGTGAGCCGGCCGGAGCGGTGCTCCTCCTGGACGACGACCACGGACAGGCCGTGCGCCGCCCAGGCGATCTCGACCTGTTCGCGGGTCGGGTTCTCGGGGTCGTACCCCTTGAACATCAGCACTTCGTCCGTGTACTCGTGGTTGGCCACCAGGAGCTGACGGCCCGGCTCGCCGCGCAGCGGCAGCAGGGACAGGAAGTCGTTGTTGTACCCGAACTGGCCCGCCTGCGCCTCGGCGGTCTGCCGGTCCGGGTCGAAGGCGGGCGCGCCGCGCAGGATGGGCTCGCCCCACCGGATGACGACACTCTGGGCGTAGCCGTCGGGGACGGTGACCTTGTCGTCCTTGTTGGGCGCGACCGGCGCGAAGCGGAGCCCACGGGCACCGGTGCCCTTCCCGCCGGTACGCGGCGCGGCCGGCACGGCCGCCCCGGCCGGCTGGGCGCCCTGGACGGCGAGGGCCCCGCCGGCGGTGGCGGCCACGGTCACGACGGCGGCGGCACGCATCATGGAACGACGCGACAGGGCGCCGGCTATGACGTCACCGACGTACGCGTTGTCGCTGGTGTTGGGCACCTCGTGGAAGCACGCGTCGCCGCAGCGGTAGCGGCAGGTGAGGGCGGACCGGCCGCCCGCGTGCGAGTCGGTGCTCAGCAACGGCAGCAGTTTGCGCACTTCAATCCTCCTCCGGCGCACCCCGCGCCGACATGGTGTCGGGAATGTCGTTCGGCCGTGACGTTAGGCGGGAACGCCAGCAGTGCGGCGGCGACCGGGTGAACGGCGGATGAATCCGGGGCGTACGGGGTGCGGTTGACGCAATTCCCCCTTGCCTTTCGGCGCCACTCGGGGCGGCTAACCTTACGTGTCCGTCCTGGCCAGGGATGATTCTCGCAGTACGGACATACACGGCACCCAACATGCGAAAGGCCACTCCCATGGGCATTCGGAGCTTGCTGCGCAAGGTGTTTGGACGCGACCGTGCGGAGCGTAACGAGTCGGCGCCCCCCTCCGTCCCGTCGCAGACGGAGCGCGCGGTGGCCCCGGCCGAGCCCACGGCGACGGTGCCGTCCCCGGCGAACCCGTCCCCGGTGGAACTGGCGGCGGCGGACCTGGTGGCCGCCTCCTTCGACAACGCCCGCGCCCAGCGCACCACGATCCCCCCGGCCCGCGACGCCGAACCGGCACCCGCCGAGGGGGCCCCCTCGAAGGACGCCCCGGCCCCGACCCGGCCCGCCGCCGAGGCGGAGCCGCAGCCCGGGACCTCCGCGCCGGAGGCCGGGGCTTCGGAGCCGGAGGCGGCGGCCGAGGCGGCCCCGGAGCCCGAGCCGGCCGCCGAGACGAAGCCCGAGGCCGAGGCCGCCCCTGAGCCCGCCCCCGCGCCCGACCCCGAGCCCGAGCCCGTAGCCGCCGCCGAGGCGAAGCCCGAGGCTGCCGCGCCCGAGGCCGACACCGATCCGGAGCCCGAGCGGGAGCCCGAGGCCGCCGACGCCCCGGAGCAGCAGCCCGAAGCCGCCGTCGCCCCGGAGCCCGACCCCGAGCCCGAACCCGCCGCCGAAGCCGCCGTCGCCCCGGAGCCCGAGGCGGCCCCGGGACAGGAGCCCGAGGCGGCCGCCGCACCGGAGGACGACCTCCCGGAGGAGTCGGCGGCCGAGCCCGCCGCGCCGGAGGAGGCCCCCGCTCCGGAGCCGGAGCCGGAGGAGACGGCAGCCGCCCCCGCGAAGCCCGCGCACACCCTGGCACGGGTCAAGGCGCGGGCGCCGCAGTTGGCGGACGCGTACAAGGCCGCCGGGGCCGTGCTCAGGAAGCGCGGGCTCACCGGGACGCGGGCGACCGTGTACCTGGTGCTGGACCGGTCGGGGTCGATGCGCCCGTACTTCAAGGACGGCAGCGCCCAGGACCTCGCCGAGCGGGCTCTCGCCCTCGCCGCCCATCTCGACGAGGACGCCACCGTGCCCGTCGTGTTCTTCTCGACCGAGCTCGACGGCACCGGTGAGGTGAGCCTCGACGACGTCGATGGCAGGATCGAGGAGCTGCACGGTTCGCTCGGCCGGATGGGGCGGACCCACTACGAGTACGCCGTGCGGGAGGTCGTGGCCCAGCACAAGAAGTCGGGGGCCGGCCGTCCCGCGCTGGTCCTCTTCCAGACGGACGGCGCGCCCGAGTCGAGGACCGCCGCCACCCAGGCGCTGGCGGAGGCCGAGGAGGCGGCCGGCGGCGACAGCGGCGTCTTCTTCCAGTTCGTCGCCTTCGGCGAGGAGGACAACAAGGCGTTCGACTACCTCCGCAGGCTCCAGGCGGACAACGCCGCGTTCTTCCACGCGGGCCCCACCCCCCGCGAGGTGCCGTACGCCACCTTCTACCGCGAGGTCCTCGCGGCCTGGTCCGTCTAGGACCCGGTGGCCGGGCGCGGGGCCGGGCCGGAGACGGGCGCGACCGGGAGTCGCACCGTCACGGCCAGGCCGCCGCGCCCGCCGCCCGGGACGGCCGTGACCGTCCCGCCGTGCGCCACGGCGACCGACCGCACGATGGACAGCCCGAGTCCCGACCCCGGCCCCGTCCGGTCGCGTCCCTCGCCCCGCCGGAACGGCTCGAAGAGCCCCGGGACGTCGGCCTCGGCGACGACCGGCCCGGTATTGGCGACCGTCAGCACGCCGCCCGCCACCCGCACGTCCACGGAGCCGCCCGGCACGTTGTACGTCACCGCGTTCGCCAGCAGGTTGCCGGTGAGCCGTGCGAGGAGCAGCCGGTCGCCCCGCACCACACCGCCCGTGGCGATCCGGGCCGTCAGGCCGTACCGGGCGCACTCCTCCGCCACGACCTCCGCCAGGTCGACGTCCTCCCGCTCCGCCAGGCCCCGCTCGCCGCGGGCCAGCATCAGCGGCCCGTCGATCAGCCGCTCACTGCGGCGGTTGCTGTCCAGCAGGACCTGTTTGACCGGGACGGAGTCGTCCAGCCCCACCTGAATGGCCGTGCGCTGCGTGGCCAGCGGGGTCCGCAGCTCGTGCGACGCGTTGGCGATGAACCGCCGCTGGCTGTCGAACGCCGCCTCCAGCCGCGACAGCAGTCGGTGTGCGCGTCCCAGGCCCGCTCCAGCAGCTCCTCGGCCGACACGGCGGCCCCGTCCGCCTCCAGCAGGATCTGGAGCACCGAGAACTCCTTCGGCGACAGCTCCAGCTCCCGCCCGTCCCGCTCGGCGGTCCTGCGCGCCGTGTCCAGCCGCACCCCGAGCCGCTCCAGCACCGGTGGCACCGGCCGGGCGCTGCGCCGCCGCAGCGCGCGCACCCGCGAGACCAGCTCGGGGAACTCGAAGGGCTTGCCCAGGTAGTCGTCCGCGCCCAGGTCCAGCCCGGCGACCCGGTCCGCCACGGTCGTGGCGGCGGTCAGCATCAGGATCCGGGTCCGCGCCCCGCCCGCCACCAGCCGCCGCGCGACCTCGTCACCGTGCACCCGCGGCAGGTCGCGGTCGAGGACGACCACGTCGTAGTCGTACAGCGCCAGGTGGGCCAGGGCGGCGTCGCCGGTGTGGACGGCGTCCACGGCGAACCCGGCCCGCCGCAGTCCGGTGGCCACCAGCCCGGCGAGGACCCGCTCGTCCTCGGCAACCAGTACACGCATCCCCCCACTCTCGCCCACGCCGTGTTTCGCGGACCTCTCCACCCCTGGAATCGGAGGTGAGGACAGCTTCCGGCGCCGGATAGGATTTCGACCATGGCGGCCACTGGATCCGAGAAGCAGGGGGCGAAGGCGTATTACGTCTCGACCCCCATCTACTACGTCAACGACGCTCCTCACCTGGGCCACGCCTATACGACCGTCGCAGGCGACGTGCTCACGCGCTGGCACCGTCAGCGCGGCGAGAAGGTGTGGTACCTCACCGGCACGGACGAGCACGGTCAGAAGATCATGCGCACGGCCGACGCGAACGGGGTCACCCCGCAGGAGTGGTGCGACAAGCTCGTCGAGGAGGCGTGGAAGCCCCTCTGGGAGCACCTGGACATCGCGAACGACGACTTCATCCGCACGACGGAGAAGCGGCACACCGACCGCGTCCAGGAGTTCGTGCAGGACCTGTACGACAAGGGTGAGATCTACAAGGGCGGCTACGAGGGCCCGTACTGCGTGGGCTGCGAGGAGTACAAGCTCCCCGGCGACCTCCTCGAGGCCGAGGACGGCACGAAGCTGTGCCCGATCCACAAGAAGCCGGTGGAGATCCTCAAGGAGGAGAACTACTTCTTCAAGCTGAGCGAGTACGGCCCGAAGCTGCTGGAGTTCTACGAGCGGAACCCCGGCTTCATCCAGCCCGAGTCCGCCCGCAACGAGGTGGTGAACTTCGTCAGGCAGGGCCTCCAGGACCTGTCGATCTCGCGCTCCACCTTCGACTGGGGCGTCCCGGTGCCGTGGGACGAGAAGCACGTCATCTACGTATGGGTCGACGCGCTGCTGAACTACGCCACCGCCGTCGGCTACGGCTCCGACCAGGCGAAGTTCGAGTCGACCTTCCCGGCCGACGTCCACCTGGTCGGCAAGGACATCCTGCGCTTCCACGCGGTGATCTGGCCGGCGATGCTGATGGCGCAGGGCCTGCCGGTGCCCGGCAGGGTCGCGGCGAACGGCTGGCTGATGGTCGGCGGCGAGAAGATGTCGAAGTCCAACCTGACGGGCATCAAGCCGCAGGACCTGACCTCGCACTTCGGCGTGGACGCCTACCGCTGGTACTTCCTGCGCGCGATCGCCTTCGGCAGCGACGGTTCGTTCTCGTGGGAGGACTTCACCGCCCGCTACACCTCCGAGCTGGCCAACGACTACGGCAACCTCGCCTCGCGCGTGGCGGCGATGGTCGGCAAGTACTTCGACGGCGCCCTGCCGGAGGCCACGGCCGCCGGTGCCGCCGAGCAGGCCGTCCAGGAGGGCCTGGCCAAGGCGGTCGCGGAGGCCGACCGGAAGATCGGCGAGGAGCTGGACTTCCAGGGCGGCATCCTGGCGATCTTCGACTTCGTGAAGCAGGTCAACGGCTACATCACGGAGCAGGAGCCCTGGAAGGTCGCCAAGGACGACAGCGAGGACGGCCGCGCCCGCCTGGCGACGATCCTCTACACCGCGGCGGAATCCCTGCGGGCGGTCGCCGTCCTGCTGAACCCGGTGATGCCGGACACCTCGCGGAAGCTCTGGGACTCCCTCGGCGCGGAACCCGTCCTGGGCCCGCTCGCCGACCAGACCGTCGAGTCCGCCGCCACCTGGGGCCGCCTCCCGGCCGGCGCGACGGTGACCAAGGGCGCGGTGCTGTTCCCGCGCCTGGAGGAGCCGAAGAAGGGCTGACCGGCCCCGCCGACGACCCACCGGACCGCCGCTCCCCGACGAGGGGGCGGCGGTCCCGCCGTACGCCCGGACGCGGCCCTGCGTACGACATCCCACATCCGCAGCCCGCGTCACCGACCCAGTGACGTCACGTCCCCCATCACCACCACCGGCCGCTTCGCCGGGTCCAGCCACGTCAGGAGCTCCCGCATCCGGGGCTTCTTCAATGACACGCACCCCTCTGTCGGGCCGTTGTGGTCGACGTGGATCCAGATGCCGCCGCCGCGCCCGGGGCCCAGGGGGCGGGTCCAGTCCAGGGGGGTGGTGCCCGGGCGGCGGTTGTAGTCGATGGCGACCACGTGGTCGAAGGCGCCCGCGAGGGGTTCGCCCTGGGTGCCGGTACCCCGGGCGGTGAAGCCGGGCCCCTGGTCGTAGGGGAGCTCGGTACCCGGGTCGGGGAGGAGGCCGCCCGCGTCGGTGAGGGTGAAGACGCCGATGGGGGAGCGCAGGTCGCCCTGGACGTGGTGGTCCGTCCAGCCCTTGAGGGCGTTGTGGGCCGGCCAGGGGTCGGAGACGGGCTGCCAGCCCTGGCCGGGTTCGCGTTCGTACAGGACGACGGTGGAACGGGCCGAGTCGGGCGCGTCGCCGGTGACCACGACGGCCTGCCGGGTGGGGGCGGGGATACGGGCGCGCGTGGCCGGGCCCAGGGCCGGGATCTCGCGGGGGGCGGCCTTCCTGGGGCGCGGGTCGATCCGGTCGGTCCGGCCCTGGGGGGAGCGGGCCGAGTGGTCCTCGCGTACTCCCGACGGATCCGCGCAGGCCGTCAGGGTGAGCGGCAGGAGCAGCAGCGCGCGAGTCAAAGCGCGACGGCGCATGTCAGAGCCTTTCCTTGCTGGTGGGGACGGTGGTGGCGGCAGGGCCGGAGGTCGCGCCGCCCAGGATGCGGCGGGCTTCACCGAGGCGGTGGTCCGGGTCGCCGCCCGGGCAGCGGGCGGCCACGCCGGTGCGCCGACCCGTGGTGGGCCGGGCGTCGCGGTGCAGAGCGCGGTGCCGCCGACCGCCCGACAGGTGTCGTTGAGGGGCGAGGGTGCGGGCCTGCAGGCGGACCGTCCTGGCGTGGCGCTCCAGCGGGTGCGGCTCCAGCAGGGCGCCTCGCTGGGCGAGCGGCGCGGACGGGGGCGCGCGCATGACCCGGTGCCCACCGCCCAGCCGTCGAGGGCCGGCCAGCCGGAGGGTCAGCCCGGACGGCTCCGGGTAGCGCACCTTCCGGTCGGCGGGTGAGGCCGGTGTGGGGGAGACGGGCCGGTCGGGCGCGACGGCGGCCGGCGGCAGCAACTGAGGGCCAGCCGCGGCGACGAACGCCTCGAAGCTGTCATCGCGACCGCCACTGTCCATGCGTTCCTCGCCATTTGGTCGGTGTCCCACGAGTGGTGAACGCGGTGGCGGAGCGAACGGGTTGCCCCCGGTCCGGGCTGAAAGCCCAGCCCGGCGGGAACCCGGCCTCCTGCTCACCGGACCAGGGGTTGGCTGGTACCCGTGTGGAGACGTCGCAGTCGGCGGAAACCGGAGTGATCGTCTCGCGGAAGTGTGTGCACGTCGCACCCGCATGCGTGTGCAAGAGCGATCGTCCGATGGGATGCACCGCCGGGACACGGACCAGCCGAAGTACCGAAAAGTACCGTTGCGGGGAAATCCCCCCGTGCGATGATCGCCATCATGAGTGTCCACGGGGAGAGGCACGGGCCATCGACTTCGTCGCCGGAACGAACATTGCGCTTGGCCGACTTGGCCAAGGGCTCGTCGGGAAACCGGGCTGTGCGGGAGGCGGTGGTGATTCCGCCCGCCGAGAGTCGAACGACCGCCATGCTCCCGGAGTTCGCCGTACTGCTCAGTGCGTTCCGGCGTTCGGTGGTGGTGGTGCCGATCGACCCGTATGGGTCGCTGTGGACCGCCGAGCAGGGCGGTGTCCGGTGGATCTGCGCGTTCTCTGGTGAGGAGAGGCTGGGCCGGTTCGCACGGGCCCGCGCGAAGCGGACCGCCCGTGGAACTACCGCACCGTACTCGGTGCACGGCTGCTCGATGTGATGGTGCCGGAGCTCGGCGTACCTGCCGGTGTGGCGCTCGATGCGGGCAGCGACGACGGAATGCTTTTCCCGCCGGTGGAGGGCGTTGTCCCTCGTGCGGCGGTCATGGACCTCGGGGGACGAAATGAGTGGCGAGCAGCCCGACCTGGCGGCATCTGAGCCCGCTCTTCTGCTGATCAAAGCTGGCATCGACAGGGCCCATGGTGAGCTCAAGGAGCTGGGGATGGTCGGTGAAGCCACCGCAGGGCGCGGTTTCGCCGAACTGAGCCTGTCCGGTTTGAGCATGGGCCACTCCGGCCTGGCAGAGCAGTTCAAGACCTTCTGCGAACGGTGGGACTGGGGGGTGCACCCAGCGGACCAAGTTGGCCGACTTGTTGCAGTCGGACATGGGAAATGTGCACTGGGCAGCCTGTCGCGAGGTCAAGCATTGATAGCCATATTGCCGAGGGTGTGAATCCGAATGATTTCTGAGGAGGGGAAGGTAGTGGCCGACAGGGCTGGATCAGTCGATCGGTGGAAGTTGACCGATGTCGCTCTGGTGATCAAAAAGGCTGATCTCGATCCCGGCGAGGTCACTGCCCGCCTCGATCTCCAGCCCTCTGCCGTGAAATCTCCGGGAATCGACCGCTGGAATCCCGGAGGAGGTGCGGAAGGGCAATGGAGGTATCAGTGCGACGAGCGCACCGCGACGGACTTCTCCGCGCAACTCGACATCGTCCTGAAGGCGGCGGAACAGCGCAGCCACATTTTGGCATCGCTCCAGGAGGAAGGGTTCGAGGTCTTCCTCCTCGTCGGGGGATTCGCCGCTCACGATGCGCGCCTGCCCTTCTCCTCTGCGGAGTTGCAGCGGATCGCACGGCTGAACATGTCTTTGCGGCTGTTACCGAACCTCAATGAAAGATAGAACCGTGATCGAGGGGAGCCTGTGATGAACGTGCCGAAGACATGGCGCTCTGTCAACATTTCGCTGGCCGTGACTAAACGGGACATCGACGCGGCATCCGTCTCGGAGACCCTCGGGCTCGGCGGCACCCCCTCCGGAGACGGCGGTGTCGTCCATTCAGGGCCGTACTGGTGGTCGTACACCTACGAGGAACGCCCGGGAGGCGACCACGGTGTCCTGGTGGCGGCGCTGGTCGAACAGGTGCGGGCTCGCCTGGACAGGGTGGAAGCCCTCCGGATGGCCGGGCACGCCGTGGAGGTGGCGGTCGCGGGCACCGTCGAGACGAACGCGGAATTCCGCCTGGCACCCCGAGACATCGGCGCCCTGGCTTCGCTGGGGCTACCCGTTTCCTGCACCAGCCTGACGATCGCCCAAGAGCCGGAGGAAGACCCCTTGGACTGGCTCGACGGGTGACCTGCCCGGCGGTCCCCTGCGCTGGTGAGGACGTCCGGGACTTCCCACGGCAAGGGCCCCGGGAAACGAGGAGGGCCCCGGAACCGTTCGGTTCCGGGGCCCTCCTCGTGCCGATGGGCTACTTGTCCGCGACCGGCTTGCGGAGCTGGATGTTCAGCTCCTTCAGGCGGGCCTCGTCCAGCTCCGTCGGCGCGCCCATCATGAGGTCCTGGGCGTTGCCGTTGAGCGGGAAGGCGATCGTCTCGCGGATGTTCGGCTCGTCGGCCAGCAGCATCACGATGCGGTCGACGCCCGGGGCGATGCCGCCGTGCGGCGGGGCGCCGTACTGGAAGGCGCGGAGCATGCCCGCGAACTCGGTCTCGACGGTCTCCCGCGAGTAACCGGCGATCTCGAACGCCTTGAACATGATGTCCGGCTCGTGGTTCCGGATCGCGCCCGACGACAGCTCGATGCCGTTGCAGACGATGTCGTACTGCCAGCCGAGGATGTCCAGCGGGTCCTGGGTCTCCAGGGCCTCCAGGCCGCCCTGCGGCATCGAGAAGGGGTTGTGCGAGAAGTCGATCTTCCCGGTCTCCTCGTCCTTCTCGTACATCGGGAAGTCGACGATCCAGGCGAACCGGAAGACGTTCTCCTCGAACCGGCCGGCGCGCTTGGCGGCCTCGACCCGGACCGGGCCCATGATCTTGGAGACCTCGTCGAAGTCGCCCGCGCCGAAGAACACGGCGTGGCCGGGCGCCAGGCCGAGGCGCTCGGTGAGGACCTTGACGTTCTCCTCGGTGAGGAACTTGGCGATCGGGCCGGTCAGCGCGTTGCCCTCGCCGACGCGGACCCAGGCCAGGCCCTTGGCGCCGAGGGAGACGGCGTAGTCGCCGAGGCCGTCGAAGAACTTGCGCGGCTGGTCACCGGTGTCCGGCACGGCCAGCGCGCGGACGTGCTTGCCGGCGAACGCCTTGAACTCGGAGTTCTCGAAGACGTCGGTGATGTCGACGAGTTCCAGGTCGGTGCGCAGGTCCGGCTTGTCGTTGCCGTACTTGAGCATCGACTCGCGGAAGGGGATGCGCGGGAACGGGGAGGTGACGTGGCGGCCGCCGCCGAACTCGGTGAACAGCTCGGTCATGAGCTTCTCGATCGGCCGGAAGACGTCCTCCTGCTCGACGAAGCTCATCTCGACGTCGAGCTGGTAGAACTCGCCCGGCGAGCGGTCGGCGCGGGCGTCCTCGTCGCGGAAGCAGGGCGCGATCTGGAAGTACCGGTCGAAGCCGGAGATCATCAGCAGCTGCTTGAACTGCTGCGGGGCCTGCGGCAGCGCGTAGAACTTGCCCGGGTTCAGGCGGGAGGGGACGACGAAGTCACGGGCGCCCTCGGGGGAGGTCGCGGTGAGGATGGGGGTCGCCATCTCGTTGAAGCCGAGCGCCACCATCTTGGAGCGGATCGCGGCGATGACCGCCGAGCGCAGCATGATGTTGCGGTGCATGCGCTCACGGCGCAGGTCGAGGAAGCGGTACTCCAGGCGCCGCTCCTCGTTGACGCCGTCGTCCGTGTTGATCGTGAACGGCAGCGGGGCGGACGCGCCCAGGACCTCGACCTCGGAGACCTCGACCTCGATCTCACCGGTGGGGAGCTCGGTGTTGATGTTGTCGGCGCCGCGCGAGACGACCTTGCCGTCGACGCGGACGACCGACTCCTTGGTCTGCTTGTCGAGTGCCTCGTACGCGGCGGTGCCGGGACGGGCGACGAGCTGCGTGATGCCGTAGTGGTCGCGCAGATCGATGAAGAGGATGCCGCCCAGGTCGCGCCGATTGTGCAGCCAGCCGCTCAGCCGGACGTCGGTGCCGACGTCAGAGGCGCGGAGCTCGCCGCAGGTGTGGGACCTGTACCGATGCATCGTCGTTCATCCAGTCTTCGCGGTGGGGGTCTGGCTCGATGCGTCAAGGTTACCGGGCCCGCCAAGATCGCCGGGGCACAGCTCGGTGGCGGCTGGTCGGCTCATCTTCTTAGAGTGGGGCAATGCGCACCGAGGACGTCCTGGCCGCCATCGCCACCGGCTTGTGGCGCTGGGACAACGCGTCCGGGGTGGTGACCCTCGACGCGGAGGCCGCCCGGCTGCTGGGGCTCCCCGCCGAGCCGACCGAGCTGACCGAGGCGGCCGTGCGTTCCCGCTTCCACCCGGTCGACTGGAACGAGATCGACGGGGTGGTCAATCTGGCCGTCGCCGAGGGCACCCTCGCCGAGGCCCGGCTGCGGATCATGGACGAGAGCGGCCGGGTGATCCGTACCGTGCGCAGCCGGTCCAAGCCGCTGATCGAGGGCACCGACTACCAGCTCGTCGGCACCCTCCAGGAGGTCGCCGAGCCGCAGCCCGGCACCGCCGCCCGCACCCCCGTCACCGGGGACTGGCGCCGCTCCCGGGAGGCGTTCCTGCTGGACGCGGGGCGGGCGCTGGCGGAGGCGCGGTCCACGGCCGAGGTGCTGCGGGTGGCGGCGTCGCTGTCGATGCCCGGGTTCTCGCCGGACGGGCTGGCGGTCTTCGGCGTGGCGGGCGACCGGTTGACGATCATCGGGCACCACGGGCACAACGCCGGCGACGACGGCCCCTTCACGGACATGCCGCTGGACACCGACTACCCGGCCGCCGACGTGGTGCGGACGGGCCGGGCGATCTACCTGCCGTCGCCCGAGGAGTACCGGGCCCGCTACCCGGCGACCTGGCCGCTGGCCCAGCGGTTCGGCCGGGAGTCGTGGGCGTTCCTGCCGCTGATCGTGGCGGGGCGCACGATGGGCGCCTGGATGGCGGCGTTCACCTACCGGGTGGGGTTCACGCCCGACGAGCGGTCGGTGCTGACGACGGTGGCCCGGATGCTGGCGCAGGCGCTGGCGAGGGCCGGGGTCGCCGAGTCGGAGCGGGAGCTGTCGCTGGGGCTCCAGCGCACGATGATGCCGGTCCTGGGCCCGGCGATCCCCGGAATGGCGGTGGCCGCGCGGTACGTGCCGACCGGTGGCGGGCTCCAGGTGGGCGGCGACTGGTACGACATGATCCAGCTCCCGGGCGGCCGGGTGGCGCTCGTCATCGGCGACGTACAGGGGCACGACGTGCGAGCGGCCGGTCTGATGGGCCAGCTGCGGATCGCGCTGCGGGCGTACGCCTCCGAGGGCCACCGCCCCGACGCGGTCCTCTCGCGCGCCTCACGCTTCCTGTACGGGATCACGGACACCGGCGCGGACGGGGACCTGGCCGCGACGCGGTTCGCCACCTGCCTGTACCTGGAGGTCGACCCGGCGACCGGCACCCTGGACATCGCCCGGGCGGGCCATCCCGACCCGGCGATCCGGATGGCCGACGGAACGGTGGTGCAGCGGCCCACCGCGGGCGGGCTGCCGCTGGGCATCGTCCCGGACACCGACTACCCGACGACCCGGCTCACCCTGGAGCCCGGCGAGACCCTGATGGTCTGCACGGACGGGCTGCTGGAGACCGGCGGGCACGATCTGGAGTCCGGCTGGTCCCGGATCCGCAAGTTGCTGGAGGCGCACGACGGCGACTCGCTGGAGGAGCTCGCCGACACCCTGGTCCAGGCGGTGCACGGGCCCGGCTCCCACCACACCACCGGTCCGCTCGCCGACCGCCGCGAGGACGACATCGCCGTGCTGCTGCTGTGCCGCACCGGCGCCCCGGCGAGGCGCACCACGCCCCGCCGTACCGCGCTGACCGTCGCCCAGGCCGAGCCGGAGCGGATCGCCGTGGCCCGCCGGCAGCTCCGGGAGCTGCTGCACGACTGGGCGGACGGGGAGCAGGTCGACTCGGCGGTCCTGATGGTCTCGGAAATGGTCACCAACGTCCTGGTCCACACCGACGGGGACGCGCTGCTGGTCGCGGAGGCGACCGGCGAGCACGGCACCCGGCGGCTCCGGGTGGAGGTGGCCGACGCCAGCGACGAGCTGCCGCACCGGCGCAGGCCCGGCGAGATGGCCTCGTCGGGGCGCGGGCTGATCCTGATGGAGATGCTGGCGCACGCCTGGGGGGTGGACCCGCGCGGCGAGGGCAAGTCGATCTGGTTCGAGCTCTACGAGGCGGGCGGCGAGGCCGCCGCGTAGTGCCGTCCGGAAGGTGACGCGCAGCCGGACGCCGACGGCGGCCACGCCGGTGGCGGGCAGCGGGACGACGCACCGGGCGGCGGCGCGGCGGACGGGCTCGGGGAGCAGCGGGCGCACGGCCCCACCGCACCACGGGCCGGCCGGGCCCGCCCGTGGGCGGACCCGGCCGGGTGACGGGGTGTCAGAGGTTCTCGCCCATGCCGTGGACGGCGGGGACGCGGCCCAGGCGGCCGGCCTGGAAGTCCTCGAAGGCCTTCCTGAGCTCGTCCTGGGTGTTCATCACGAACGGCCCGTAGTGCGCCATGGGCTCCCGGATGGGACGGCCGCCGAGCAGGACGACCTCCAGGTCCGGGGTGTGGCCGTCCTGCTTCTCGTCCGCGCGGACCGTCAGCGAGCCGCCGTCGCCGAACACGGCGGTCTGGCCCATGTGGACGGGCCGCCGCTCCGCGCCGACCGTGCCGCGTCCGGCCAGCACGTAGACCAGGCCGTTGAACTCCTGCCGCCAGGGCAGGGTGACCTCGGCGCCGGGCCGGAGCGTGGCGTGGACCATGGTGATCGGCGTGTGGGTGACGCCGGGTCCCTGGTGGCCGTCGAGCTCGCCGGCGATCACGCGCAGCAGCGCGCCGCCGTCCGGAGAGGCGAGGAGCTGGACCTGGCCGCCCCGGATGTCCTGGTAGCGCGGGTCCTTCATCTTGTCCGCGGCGGGCAGGTTCACCCAGAGCTGGAGGCCGTGGAAGAGGCCGCCGGACATGACGAGGGACTCCGGCGGGGCCTCGATGTGCAGCAGTCCGGCACCGGCGGTCATCCACTGGGTGTCGCCGTTGGTGATGGTGCCGCCACCACCGTTGGAGTCCTGGTGCACAAACGTTCCGTCGATGATGTACGTGACGGTCTCGAAGCCCCGGTGCGGGTGCCAGGGGGTGCCCTTGGGCTCGCCGGGCGCGTACTCCACCTCGCCCATCTGGTCCATCATGATGAACGGGTCGAGGTAGCGGTAGTCGATGCCGGCGAACGCGCGGCGCACCGGGAAGCCCTCCCCCTCGAACCCGCTGGGCGCGGTGGTGACCGCGAGCACCGGGCGGGCGGCGGCGTCGGCGGGTGCGGTGACGCGCGGCAGGGTGAGCGGGTTCTCGACGGTTACGGCAGGCATGGTGGCGACCTCCTCGGAGCGGCGTGCCCCCAGATTAGTTGAACGATGAACTTCTTGCCACCGGTAACGCGGAAAAGCCCGGGAGGCATTCCCCCCGGGCTCCATGAGTACCGCCGATCCTCCCGCGCACGCGCCGTCCCGGCCGTGCGCCGCTGCCTCAGCCGTACATACGGCGCATGGCGAAGTCGACCATCTGCTCCACGGCCTTGGCGTCGAAGACGATCCGGTGGTCGCCCTCCATGTCGAGGACGAAGCCGTACCCGGTCGGCAGCAGGTCGATGACCTCGGCGCCGGTGATCACGAAGTACTTGGACTCCTTGCCCGCGTACCGGCGCAGCTCCTTGAGCGAGGTGAACATCGGGATGACCGGCTGCTGGGTGTTGTGCAGCGCCAGGAAGCCCGGGTTGTCACCGCGCGGGCAGTACACCTTCGAGGTCGCGAAGATCTGCTGGAAGTCCTCGGCCGACAGCGACCCGGTGGTGAAGGCCCGCACGGCGTCCGCGAGCGAGGGCGGCGACGGCTCGGGGTACAGCGGCGGCTGCTGCGCATAGCCCTGCTGGGGCGGTGCGTAACCCTGACCGCCCTGGTTCTGCTCGTACCCGTACATGGCCCACAGCGTACCGAGCGGCGACCGGGCCCCGGGCCGGTACACCGGCAACCGGCCCGCCCCGCCCGGCCGCCGGGCGGAACCCCCCGCCGGCCGCTTACATCCTTCGATGTAGCGGGCGTTCGTCACCGGTCATGACGAACACCGCCGGGGCCGCCAGGACGATGAGGTCATGACCGACCACCCCACCGGACGACGGCTTCCCCTGCTCGACGTGCTGCGCGGCGCGGCGATCCTCGGCACGCTCATGACGAACATATGGATCTTCACCGCTCCCGGCGCCGAGTGGGGCGTTCTGCGGAGCGGCACCGCCCAGGCCCCGTCCGGGTCGGCGGCGGCCGTCGCCGAGCGCGTGTTCCGGTTCCTCGCGGACGGCAAGTTCCTCTCCCTGCTGACGATCCTGTTCGGGGTGGGCCTCGCCATCCAGTACGGCTCCGCCGAGCGGCGCGGGCAGCCGTGGCCCGGCCGGTACACGTGGCGCGCGCTGTTCCTGTTCGCCGAGGGCACGGTCCACTTCGTCCTCGTCTTCGCCTGGGACGTGCTGATGGGGTACGCGGTCACCGCCCTGTGCGTGGCCTGGCTGCTGACCCGCTCGGAGCGGGCCCGGCGCCGGGTGATGTGGTGGACCGCCGGGGCACACCTGACGGTGATGACCCTGCTGACCGCCGCCCTGGCGACGGCGGACGGCTCCGGGGAGCCGCTCTCGCCACGGGCCGTCGACCTGTACGCGCACGGCGGCTACCTCGACCAGGTCGCCTTCCGGCTGGAGAACGCCGTCGCGCTGCGCCTGGAGCCGGTGCTGACGTTCTTCCTGCTGGTGTTCCTCTTCCTGCTGGGCGTACGGCTGTACCGGGCCGGTGCCTTCGGGGCGGACGCGACCGGCCGCCGCGTCCGGGTCCGCCTGGCGGGCTGGGGCCTGGGCCTCGGGGTGCCGGCCGGCGCGGCGGTGGCGCTGGCCGGCCCGGACTTCTTCCTGCTGGGCCGGTACGGGGCCGCGCCGCTGATGGCGGTCGGGTACATCGGACTGATCGGCGTCCTGGTGGACCGGGTGCGACGGCCCGGCCCGGTGCTGTCGGGGCTGACGTCGGTGGGGCGGACGGCCCTGTCCGGTTACGTCGCGCAGAACGTGCTGTGCGTGCTCCTCTCGTACGGTGTCGGGCTCGGCCTCGCCGAGCGGCTGTGGGACGAGCCGGGGCGCCCCTGGTGGGTGATGGGGCTGTGGGCGGCGGTCTGCGCCGTGCTGATGGCCGGCTCGGCGCTGTGGCTGCGGCGCTTCCCGGCCGGACCGCTGGAGGCCGCGCAGAAGTGGGCGCTGCGGCGCTGAACGTCAGTCCGGCAGGCCGCCGCGGCGGCGCACCAGCCACATCGTCGCCGCCGCCAGGCAGGCCGAGGCGACGAAGGTGACCGGCAGGACCACACCGGGGCCGTCGTCGGCCGCGGCCGCGGCCGACGCCTTGACGGGCCCGGCCGCGGCGGAGGGCGCGGCGGTGGTGGCGGGGGGGACGGTCCGGGAGGCGGGCCCGGCCGGGACGGCGACCGGCCTGGCCCTGGGGGCCGGAGGCAGCAGCGAGCCCACCGGGCGGACCCGGCCGGCCGCCGCGAACCCCCAGTCGAACAGGTCCCTGGCCTCCTCGTACACCGCGTACGCCCCGCCCTGGCGCGGGTTGAGGACGGTGACGACCAGGGTGTGCCGGCCCTGGCGGGCGGCGGCGATGAGGGTGTGGCCGGCGCTGCTGGTGTAGCCGTTCTTGATGCCGAGGATGCCCGGGTAGCGGGACACGCCGTTGGCCCCGGTGACCAGCCGGTTGGTGTTGCGGATGCCGTACGTCCAGCCGCGCGCCGGGAACTTCGCGTACGGCTTCGCGCAGTAGTGGGCGAAGTCGGGGTCGTGCAGCCCGGCCCGGCCGAAGACCGCCAGGTCGTACGCCGACGAGACCTGTCCCGGCGCGTCGTACCCGTCCGGCGAGACCACCCGGGTGTCATGGGCGCCCAGCGCCCGGGCGGTGGCCTGCATCTGCCGGGCCGTCTGCGCCCAGCCGCCGTTGAGGCCCGCCAGGACGCGGACGGCGTCGTTGCCGGAGCTGAGGAACACGCCGTTCCACAGGTCGTCCAGCCGGTAGGTGACGTTCTCCTGTACCCCGACCAGACTGCTGCCGTCGCCGATCCCCTCCAGCTCGTGCCCGCTGACCGTGTGCAGCGTCGGCGGGGCCAGGCGCGGCAGCGCGGTCAGCGCGAAGAGCGCCTTGAGCGTCGAGGCCGGCGGAAGCGGCCGGTGGGCGTCGTGGGCGGCGAGCACATCGCCGGTACGGGCGTCCGCGACCAGCCAGGCGCGCGCGGACACCCGGGGCGGGGCCGGTACGCCGGGCGGCAGCCGCACCAGCGTGCCGGGCCGGTACAGCAGCGCCCGGTCGATGGGCGCGGCGGCCGGCGGGGGCACCGGCTCGACGGGGCGGTCCGCCGCGGCGGCCGGGGAGGACAGGAGCAGCAGCGGGAGGACACCGGCGCCGGCCGCGACCCGGCGTACGACAGAGCTGACGATCATTCAGCCACCGTAGGAACGGATCACCGGGCCCGCAGGGCGGCGTGGGCCGACCGGACTAGCCCCGGTCACCGTCGCCGCCGAGCGGGTGGTGATCGCATCACCCGGCGCTTCGGGGGCAGGCGGAGAGGCGAGCCCCCACACCGACCCCCGACCCACCCACCCCTGGAGGGACGACATGAGCACGACCCTGCGCGACAAGGTCTTCATGCGGCTTCTCTCGGAGAGCGGCCACGAACTCCCGGTGCTGGCGCATCTGACCTACGACCCCCGGGACCCCTACGCGGTCGTGGTGGGTTTCACCCACGGCGGCTGCGTCTACGCCGAGTGGCGGCTGGACCGCGAGATGCTCGGTGAGGGGACGCGGGGCCCGGTCGGGGAGGGGGACGTACGGATGTGGCCGGTGCTCAACGGCACCCGGGAGGAACTCCACATCGAACTGATGCACACCGCCGAGTTCACGGTGTGGGTGCCTTCCCTGGTCCGGTTCCTGGAACGGACGTACACGGTGGTGCCGGAGGGCTCGGAGCGGGTGGAGATGGACGCGTTCCTCGCCGAGGTGCTGGCCGCCGGCTGACGGCACCGGGGCGGCGGGGTGCGAGCGGGGGTGCGGCGGCGTCGGGCCGGGTGGGCCGACGGGGCTCGGGTGAGTGGGTACGGGGACGCCGGACGGGGCCCCGGGCGGTGGGGCACGCTGCGCGGTGACCGGCGCGGGAGGACACCGGCGGGCGACGGACGTGCCGCGCGGGGCGCGGGCGGCGACGCCTCCGGCCGCGCCGGCCGGCCCACCGGCGACGCCCGCTGCGGCGCCGCCACCGCGGCGCACGGCGGCCACGGCCGTCGCACACCGAGGCGTCGCCGCGCACTTCCCGCCCGGGCCCGGGACGCGGGCCCGCCGCCGGCCGGGGTCACGGCCGGACGCGGCCCTTGACGGAGGGGAACCGCCGGCCGGCTTGGGCCGATCACCCGGTTCCTGCCAGGCTGAGGCCCATGGGAGTGTCTTCGCGCGGCAGGACGGCGGGCGGCCCGGCCGTGGTCGGCGCGGTCGCCGCCGGCGGCGCGCTGGGCGCCGCCGCCCGGTACGGGGTGGCGCTGCTGTGGCCGGCCGCCCCCGGCGCCTTCCCCTGGGCGACGCTGTGGACGAACGTGGCGGGCTGCGCGGTGATCGGCGCGTTCATGGTCCTGGTCACCGAGGCGGGCGCGGCGGCGCACCGGCTGGTACGGCCGTTCTTCGGTCCCGGCGTGCTGGGCGGGTTCACCACCTTCTCCACGTACGCCGTGGACGTCGAGCGGCTGGTGGAGCGGCACGAGACGGCCACCGGGCTGGCGTACCTGGTGGCCACCCCGGTGGCGGCGCTGACCGCCGTATGGGCGGCGGCGTGGGCGACCCGCCGGGTACGGGCACGGCCCCGCCGGACCCTCCGGCCCGGGGGACGGGGGCCCGAGCGGTGACCTGGCTCCTCGTCCTCGCCGGAGGGGCGGTCGGCGCCTCCCTGCGGTACCTCACCGACCGGGCCGTGCGGGCCCGGCAGTCCTCCGTCTTCCCGTGGGGCACCCTCGTCGTGAACGTGCTCGGCTGCCTGGTGCTGGGCCTGCTCACCGGCGCGGTCGCGGCGGGCGCCGCCCCCTCGCACCTCCACCTGCTCGTCGGCACCGGTCTGTGCGGGGCGCTGACGACGTACTCGACCTTCTCGTACGAGACGCTGAGCCTCGCCCAGGGCGGTGCGGGGCGGTACGCGGTGGCCAATGCGATCGGCAGCGTGGTGGCCGGGGTGGGCGCGGCGTTCGCGGGCGCGGCGGCGGCCCGGGCGCTCTGGGCCTGACGGCCCTCCGCGGCCGGCCGGTACGGCCCCTGACCGGGGCCGCGCCCCGGGGTGGACGCCTCCCCGGCCGGGCGACGGCCGGCCAGGGCGGCGGGGCGCGGCCGGCGCGTTGACCGGCTCCGGGCGCGACCGTAGCGTTGAGGGCGCCACCGCCACTTCTCGCCCCTGGGGCGCACCATGAGCCTCCCGCTCCCCGCTCGCCGCCGGGCCGCCGCGTTCGCGGGCTCGGCCCTGCTGCTGTCGACGCTCTCCCTCACGCTGTCGGGGTGCGGCTCGGAAGGGCCGTCGGAGAGCCGGCGACCGAGCGCGCCGGCCGCCGTGCCGGTGTCCTTCGCGTCGGCCGCCGGGTCCCCGGTGGCGGGCGCGCTGGCGGCGCAGGCCACCGCGCAGGAGAAGGCGGCCCGGCAGACGGCCGAGCGCGGGGCCGCCGAGCGCGGGGCCGCGACGGAGGCCCCCGGGCGCCGGGCCTGCACCACCGACCCCGCCGACCGGTCGGCCTGCCGCAACCCGGGCGGGACCGTCGACCCCGGCGGCGGCGACATCGACGGGGACGGCACGTTCGAGCCGGACGAGCCGGTCGGACCCGGCTACCGGGACCCGCGCGCCTACGACGGCGGCCGGACCTCCGGCGAGAGCCAGTGCGCGTGGCTGCGCTCCCGGGGCATCGCCTGCTGAAGTCCCGGCCGCTCCCGCCGGTAGCCGCACGGCGCCCCGGCCGGCCCGCCCGGCGTATCCGGCGTGCCCCGGCGGGCCCGGCGCGCCGCGTCCGCCGGGGCGTCACCTCCGGGCGGCCGGTGGGGCGGGCCGCGCGCGACGAGCACCCGGCACGCGTGCCGCCGTGACGGCTGGTATCAATGAGGATAGGCTTGCCTAACAAGGTGGTTGGTGAGCCGGCCTGCCTCATGAGCCGAGCCGCTTAGGACGCGTATGCCCTCCGCAGTGTCGCTTCCCGTGTCGCCCCCGCTCGCCGGTGCCTACCGGCGCATGGCGGCCCTCTCGCCGCTGCTGCGGATCGAGGTGGGCGAGCCCGGCGACGGCGACGACTGGATCGCGGGGCACCGGCTCACCGATCCCGCCGTGCTGGAGCGGCTGGTCGCCGACGAGGAGCGGCGGATCGAGGACGCCTACGGGGTGCAGGCGCGGCGCGATGTCGCCGCCACCTGGGTGCTGCACCGGTACGCGTTCACCGTGATCCTCGCCATGAGCGGGCCCTGGTACCTGGAGCGCCGGGTGCCCCGGCTGCCGCCGGCCGGGGTGCGGTACGGCGGGCGCACCCGCCGGCTCGCCGTGACCGCCACCGACGGGGTGAGCTGCCTGGCCGGTGACCCGCTCGCGGCGGCGCCCGGTGTGCGGGCGCTGGACGGTGAGGAGGCCCTGCGCGCGGAACTGCGCGCGGCGGTGGCCGGGCACCTGGAGCCGGTACTGGAGGCGTTCCGTCCCCTGATGCGGCGCGGCGCCCGCGCCATGTGGGGGCTGATCACCGATGAACTCGCGGAAGGGCTCCGCCACTTGGGCCGCCGGCTCGGCGACGAGTGGGCCGCCGCCCGGGCCGCCGACGCGCTGCTGCCGGGGCGCACCGCCCCGTACGCCGGCGCGGCCGGCTTCCGGCCCGACCCGGACGCCTGCGGCGAGCCGACCCGTACCCGGGTCGGGTGCTGCCTCTTCTACACGATCCGCCCCGAGGACATCTGCGCCACCTGCCCCCGGGCCGCCTGAGCCGCGGCGTTCCGGGGCGGCGGTCGGGTCCCACCGCCTGGCGGAGCGTCAGGCCGGCGGTGTACGGGGCGGATTGCTTCCGGCCGCCTGGAGGTTAGGCTAGCCTAAGTGATCGTTCCGCTGGACGACGAAGGGCGCTTCCCGACATGCCGTGTGCCCATCCCCCCGGCCGTCGGGCGCGCCGCGGGCGCACCGCTCGCCCCCGCGCCCGGAGCGCGGGCACGCTGCCGGCGCGGTCGCCCCGGGGCCGGTCGGACGCGGCCCCGGCGGAGCGTCCCAGCGCGCTGCGGGTGTCACCGCGCACCCTTGAGGCCGCCGTCGCCGGCGGCCGGAACCATGGAGGACCCCGATGACGCCGCCCGGCACCGGCACCACGCCCCTCGACCTGCTGGGGGTGGGGATCGGGCCGTTCAACCTCTCCCTGGCCGCCCTCGCCGACGGCGTGCCCGGGCTGCGGGCCGCCTTCCTCGACGAGCGCCCCGCCTTCCGCTGGCACCCGGGACTGCTCATCGAGGGCGCCACGCTCCAAGTGCCGTTCCTGGCCGACCTGGTGAGTCTGGTGGACCCGACGAGCCGCTGGTCGTTCCTGAACCACGTCAGGGAGAGCGACCGGCTCTTCCCCTTCTACTTCGCCGAGAAGTTCCACATCGACCGCCGCGAGTACGACGCCTACTGCCGCTGGGCCAGTGAGCGGCTGCCCTCCTGCCGCTTCGGCCACCGGGTGGACAGCGTCCGGTGGGACGGTGAACGGGCCGCCTTCGCCGTGGACTTCACCCGCACGACCGAAACTCCCACCGGCAACCGGGCGGGCACCACCGGCTCCGGCACCGCAACCCGCCCCGGGAACGGCCGGCTGTACGCCCGCCACCTCGCCCTCGGTGTCGGCACCGCACCGTACGTCCCCGAGCCGCTGCGCGGCCTCGCCGGCGACCCCGCCGTGCCGGTCCTGCACTCCGCCGACTACCTGGACCACCGCGACCGGTTGCTGGCCGCCGGGCACGTCACCGTCGTGGGTGCCGGCCAGTCCGGCGCCGAGGTCCTGCTCGACCTGCTGCGGGCCCGGCCACCCGGCCGGGAGGGGCTGACCTGGCTGGCCCGCACCCCCGCCTTCGCGCCGATGGAGTACTCCAAGATCGGCCTGGAGCAGTTCACGCCCGACTACACCCGCTACTTCCACGGCCTGCCGGAGGCCACCCGCGACCGGCTGCTGCCCGCGCAGTGGCAGCTCTACAAGGGCGTCAGCGGCGAGACCCTGGGCGAGATCCACGACGAGCTCTACCGGCGCACCCTCGGCGGCGGCTGGCCCGATGTGTCCCTGACCCCCGGGGTCACCGTCCGCGCCGCGACCCGCACCGCACGCGGGCGGGTCGAACTGGCCCTGGAACACGGCCAGCAGGAGTCCCGGGGACAACTGACCACCGACGCCGTCGTCCTCGCCACCGGCTACCGCGAGCGGTCACCGGCCACCCTGCTCGCGCCGCTGGACAAGTACCTCGCCCGGGACGGCGCCGGCCGGCCGCTCGTGGACGGGGACCAGCGGCTGGTCCTGGACGGGGCCGTGACCGGCGGGGTCTTCGTCCAGAACGCCGAGCGCCACACCCACGGCGTCGGCACCCCCGACCTGGGTCTCGCCGCCTGGCGCTCGGCCGTCATCCTCAACGCGCTCACCGGCCGCGACGCCTACCGCCTGCCCGCCCGCACCGCCTTCACCACCTTCGGCCTCCCTGGCCGCGATCCCGCATTGACGAGCACCGTCGGAGGACGTCCGTGACCGCGCAGACAGCACCACAGGCACAGGCCCTGGCCTGGAACCGGGCCGGGACGCTGATCACCGAGAAGATGCTGGGCGAACTGTCCTACGAGTACCTCTTCGAGCCGGTCCCCGACCCCGGGGCCGGGCCCGTCCGGGACGCCACCGCCGGGCCGGGTGCCGGGCGCCGCGACCCCGCCTGGCGCCTGGACCTGCCCGGGGGCGTCAGCTACCGCTTCCGCGCCCGTCACGGCGCCTTCCGCTGCTGGGTGGTCACCCCCGGCTCGGTCACCCGCCACACCGCCGACGGCACCGGCGCACCGGCCGACGACCCGCGCGCCCTCGTGGTGGACGCGCGCGAGGTGCTCGGGCTGACCGGCGCGCGGCTGGCCGACGTGCTGAGCGAACTGACCGCCACCGTCGCCAACGAGGCCATGCGCCTGGAGCACCCGGTGACGGCGGCCGAGCTGGCGTCCCTGCCGTACGACCTCGCCGAGGGGCACCTGACCGGACATCCGCGCATCGTCGTCAACAAGGGCCGGGTCGGGTTCTCCGCAGCCGACCGCGCCCGGCTCGCGCCGGAGGCCCGTACCCCGTTCGCCGTCCGCTGGGCCGCCGTCCACCGGGACCTGGCGAGCTTCCGATCCGTGCCGGGACTGGACGAGGACACCCTGCTCGCGGAGGAGCTGGACGCGGGCACGCGCGCCGCCTTCACCGAGCGGCTGACCGCCACCGGGGCCGATCCCGCGCAGTACGTGTGGCTGCCCGTCCACCCCTGGCAGTGGGACGAGATCGTCGGCACCCTGTACGCCGCCGAACTCGCCACCGGCCGGATGGTTCCGCTCGGCGAGTCGGCCGACCGGTACCTCCCGCACCAGACCGTCCGCACCCTCGCCAACGTCTCCCACCCCACCCGGCGGGACGTCAAGACGGCCTGCTCGGTGCGGAACACCCTGGTCTACCGGGGCCTGGACTCCGCCGCCACCCTGGCCGGGCCCGCCGTCACCCGGTGGCTGCTGTCCATCCACGAGAACGACGAGCTGCTGCGCGACGAGTACCGCTTCGACCTGCTGGGCGAGGTCGCCGCCGTCTCCGTGCGCCACCCGCTCCTCGGCTCCCTGGACGAACTGCCCTACCGCTTCCACGAAACCCTCGGCGTGCTGTGGCGCGAGCCGCTGCGCACCCGGGTGGCGGACGGCGAGCGGGCCCTCTCGCTGGCCGCCCTGCCCTACCGCGACCACCTCGGCGAGAGCGTCGCCGCCCACCTCGTGCGCACCTCCGGTATGGAGCCCGGCGCGTGGTTCGGGAAGCTGTACGACCTGATCCTGACCCCGCTGCTGCACTGGCTGTACCGGTACGGCGTCGCCTACTGCCCGCACAGCCAGAACCTCGTCCTGGTCACCGACGCCGACGGCCGCCCGCTGCGCGTCCTGATCAAGGACTTCGCGCAGGGCGTCGACCTGGTGGACACCGACCTGCCCGTCCATGACACGCTCGGCGCCGAGGCCCGCCGGGACATGCTGCGCTGGCCCGCCCCGCTGATGGCCCAGTCGCTGTTCTCCTCGGTGCTGTCCGGGCAGATCCGTTTCCTCGCCGAGGTCGCCCTGGACGATTTCGGCTATCCGCGCGCCCGGATGTGGGAGCAGGTCCGCGCGATCGTCCGGGGGTACGCCGAGCGCTTCCCCGAGGACGCCGGGCGCTACCCGGACCTCGACCTGTTCGCCCCGGACGTCGAGCGGGTCTGCCTCAACCGCGAGCACCTGGCCGGCGAGGGCTTCGAACGCGTCGACCGCGACGAGGAGTTCGACGTCCGCTTCGGCCGAGTACCCAACCCGCTGGCCGGGCCCGACCCGGAGGGTGCCTGGTGACCGCGCTGCACGTGGTCGTCCCCGACCGGGGCGACCCCTTCTGGCGGCGGCCCGCCGGCCCCCGCACCCTGGCCGCGCGGGACGCCGCCGGGGCCCGGATACGCGCCGCGCTCGCCGAGCGGGGAGCGGACCGGCTGACCCTGCTGGCGCCCGATCCGCACGCCCGGTTCGCCGCCGTCGACCTCGACGGGGACTTCGCCCTGGACTCCGTACTGGACGACGGCTACGGCGCCTGCACCTACCTGTACGCCTGGACCGTCGAACGCGGCACCACCGACGACCCCCGGCTGGCCCGCTACTACGGCGCCTACGGCGACCTCGTCCTGCGGCCCGACCCCGCCACGCTGTTGCCGCGGCCCGGTGAGGACGGCAGTTGGTACGCGGTGTGCGACGCGGCCTGGCCCGACGGCACCCCCGTCGCCGTCGCCCCGCGCACCGTGCTGCGGGAGCGGCTCGCCGCCGCCGAGGAGGCGGGCATCGTGCCGTCCGTCGGCCTCGAACACGAGGTGACGTTCCACGGGGTCGACGGCAAGCCGCTGAGCGAGCACGGCATCGACTACGCCCTGGGCGGCACCGAGTTCCTCGATCCGCTGCTGCGCGAGGTGCGCGGCACCCTGCGCGAGGCGGCGCTGGGCATGGAGTCGGCCAGGGCCGAGTGCCATCCGGGCCAGTACGAGATCGTGCTGCGGCACCGCGACGCGCTGGCCGCCTGCGACGACGCCATGCTCCAGCAGACCCTGGTGCGCGGGGCGGCGGCCCGGCACGGCATCACCGCCTCGTACCTGGCCGCCGACGCGACCGGGCAGGGCAGCTCCTGCCACGTCCACCTGTCCCTCAACGACCCGGCCGGGCACAACCTGGGCGGCGGCGACCCGCGGCGGCCGAACCGGCTGCTCGGCTCGTTCCTCGCCGGGGTGCTGCGCGCCGCGGCTGACCTGACCGTGGTGTGGGCCCCCACCACCAACGCGTACGTCCGGCTGCGCACCGGCGACTTCGCGCCGACCCGGGTCCGCTGGGGCGCCGACGACCGCACCGCCGCCGTACGCCTGGCCGGGCGCGGCCCCTCGCTGCGCCTGGAGTGCCGCTTCCCGGGTGCCGACGCCCAGCCGCACCTGGCCGTCGCGGCGCTGCTCGCCGCCGGCCTGTCCGGCATCGAGGACGACCTGTCCGCGCCGCCCGCCGGTGCGGTGGTGGACCGGCTCGCCACCACGCCGTGGGAGGCGCTGGAACGGTTCACCACCGCCGAGCTGCCCGCCCGCCTGCTCGGCGAGGAGGTGGTCGCCCACTGCGCCGCCCTGTTCCGCGCCGAGCTCGACTCCTGGTGCGACGCCGTCACCGACCGGGACCGCCGCCGCGGGGCCCTGCGGAGCTGACCGCGCGGGCCCGGGCGGCGCCCGGGGTGGCCGCCGGGGCCGCCGCCCGGCCCGCCCGCCGCCCGGCCCGCCCGCCGCCCGGCCCGCCCGCCGCCCGGCCCGCCGCCCGGCTCGGCCCGGCCGTACGATCTGCCGCGCCGTCCCGCCGCGTACACCCGCCGTACGCCGGGCGGTCACGCGCCGCCCCGACGCTGGGGGGATGGCTGACTCCCTACGCGTCCTGGGCACCGCCCTGATCGCGCTCACCGCCGCCGTGGCCGCACCGGCCCACGCGCGGTCCCAGACCCCGCCCGCGGCGGCCCACGCCGCCGCGCTGCCGGCCGTCGCCCCGAAGGCCGAGACGGCCCCGCTGTACGACGACGACGCGGGCGGCAACGCCGACGCCGACGACCCCGCCATCTGGCGCGACCCGGCCGACCCCGACCGCAGCCTGGTCATCGCCACCGCCAAGGAGGGCGGCCTGCGGGTCTACGACCTGGACGCCCGCGAGGTCCAGTCCGTCCCGGCCCCGCCCCCGGCCGCCGAGGGCGACGCGCCCGGCCGCTTCAACAACGTCGACCTGGTGCACGGCCTGCGCCTGCCGTCCGGCCGCGCCGACATCGCCGTCACCACCGACCGGGGCCACGACCGCCTGCGCTTCCACCGCATCACCTCCGGCCGTCCGGGCGGCCCGCTCACCGACATCACCGACCCGGCCGCCCCGCCCGTCTTCTCCGCGGACCAGGCGGAGATCAACGACCAGCGCACCGCCTACGGCCTGGCCACCTGGACCGACCGGGCGACCGGCCGCTCGTACGCCCTGGTCAGCCGCCGCGAGCGGACCACCGTCGCGCTGCTGGAACTGCGCCCGACGCCCGCCGGCACCGTCACCTACCGCACGGTCCGCACCCTGGACCTGCCCACCGCCTTCCGGCTCCCCGACGGCACGTCCTGGGCGCCCTGCGCCGAGCCGGGCGAGCTGCCCCAGGTGGAGGGCATGGTGGTGGACCCGGCCGACGGCACCCTCTACGCGGGCCAGGAGGACGTCGGCATCTGGCGCCTGCGCGCCGACCTGACCGGCACCCCGAAGCTCATCGACAAGGTGCGCGAGTACGGCGTGCCGGGCGTCTACGACGAGGAGACCGAGGAGTGCGTCGCCGGCCCCGACCCGGGCCACGGCGGCACCCGGCTGGCCGCGGACGTCGAGGGCCTGGCCCTGATCACCGAGTCCGACGGCGACGGCCACCTCCTCGCCTCCAGCCAGGGCGACGACACCTTCGCCCTGTACGACCGGGAGATCGCGGACGCCAACGAGTACGAGGCGGGCTTCCGTGTCACGCCGGCCGGTCCGGTGCTCGACGGTGCCGAGGAGTGCGACGGGGCCGCCGCCCTCAACGCGCCGCTGGGCCGCCGCTACCCCCATGGCCTGCTGGTCGTCCAGGACGGCCACGCCGCCCCCGCCACGGCCGAACGGCCCGCCACCGGCTTCAAGTTCGTGGACCTGGGCGAGGTGCTGGACGCGGTGGACGACTGAGCGACCCCTGGGCGCGGGGCCGGGCCGGGCACGGCCGCGGGCCCCCGCCCCGCGGGGGCGCGCGGGGGGGGGGGCAGCGGGGTTGGGGGGGCGGCGAGGCCGGTGGGACACGCGGCGCGGGGGGCGAGAACGCGCCCGGGGCCAATAA